>CAYTGS010000109.1:0-7095 GCA_964437435.1 uncultured Roseburia sp. | reverse complement strand
AATACATAAAAAGTAATGTTGACAAGGAGACTGGAGACAGAATACGAAATTATGACCTTCAGGGAGTAAAGGTTGACGAGGACTATAAACGTTACTATCCCTATGGGGATTTGGCATCAAAGGTGCTGGGATTTACAGGCGGAGACAATCAGGGAATAATAGGGCTTGAGGTTACTTATGATG
This sequence comes from uncultured Roseburia sp., assembly GCA_964437435.1. Taxonomy (GTDB): domain Bacteria; phylum Bacillota; class Clostridia; order Lachnospirales; family Lachnospiraceae; genus COE1. Next base: position 6,912 of record CAYTGS010000109.1, on the reverse strand, counting down.
AATATATGACAGGAGAGCCGGGACAGATACTCACCCTCACGGACGCAAAGGGTATAGAGCTTGACGGAATGGGGGAGACAAGGGTTGAATCGGAAGCCGGAAACGACCTGTATATAAGTATTGACATAAATATACAAAAATACGCCCAACAGCTTGCAAAGCAGGCATACGAGACTAAACAGGCTGACGGTGTATCAATAATTGTAATGGACGTAAATAACGGTGAAATCCTGGCAATGACGGATGTACCGGAATTTGATTTGAACGAGCCTTTTACAATTATAGATGAGCTTAATACCAACGAGGTAAACAGTGAGAATACACAGGATATTTTAAACAATATGTGGAGAAACGGATGTATAAGTGATACATATGAGCCAGGGTCGGTGTTTAAAATTATCACAGCGTCAGCTGCACTTGAATGTGGGGCTGTGACCTTGAATGACAATTTCTCCTGCCCGGGCTATACAATAGTTGATGACAGGCGCATACGCTGTCATAAGACAACGGGACATGGCGGTGAGACCTTTGTTCAGGCGACAATGAATTCATGTAACCCAGTGTTTGTGACGGTTGGACTTAGAATAGGTGCCGAGAGGTATTATGAATATTTTACTAAGTTCGGACTAAGGAACAAAACAGGGATAGACCTTCCAGGAGAAGCCTCAACAATTATGCATAAGCTAGACAATATCGGAAATGTGGAGCTTGCAACAATTGCTTTTGGTCAGTCCTTTCAGATAACGCCAATACGACTTATGGCAACAGTGGCAGGACTTATAAACGGAGGGAATATTGTAACACCGCATTTTGGCGTGATGTCCGTAAGCCCTGATAAAAGTCAAATAGAGGAATTTAATTACAGCGTATCGGAACCTGTTGTTTCCTCTGATACCACGGAAAAGCTAAAGTACATACTCGAACAGGTAGTGGAAAACGGAGGAGGAACAAACGGCTATGTTGAGGGATTTAGGGTTGGAGGAAAAACAGCCACAAGCCAAACCTTGCCAAGAGGAAGCGGAAGGTACATAGCCTCGTTTTTGGGATTTGCACCTGCTGACAATCCGCAGATTATGGCACTTGCAATAATTGACAATCCCAAAGGGATGTACTATGGCGGGCAGATAGCTGCACCTGTAGTCAGACAGCTTTTTGAAAATATACTGCCATATATGGGGTATCAGCGGAGTGAACAGTAATCGTTTACAAAAAAAGTTGAAATATGTTATTAGTGCTAGTATTGCGTCGAACAAAATAATCTGATATACTAGATTAGTATGGACTTATAATGTACGGCTGATGAATGATAAACGGTTGTACAGTTCAAATTGGAGGAGTGATGATGTCACAATCAGTTGTTATTAAAAGCAATAAATATGGAATACACCTGGTATTGAATAAGGATGCTGATTTTCAGGATATTTTAAATGAAGTCATAGAAAAATTTAAGGACACTGAAAAATTTTTCAAAAATGCCAAGCTTGCCATTTCCTTCGAGGGAAGGGAACTTTCTGCTGAACAGGAAAAAGCAATTATAAATGCTATTACTTCCAATACATCAATTCAAATTTTGTGTATTGTTGACAACAATCCGGAGCATGAGGAATACATAAGGCAGCAGATAGAGCATTATCGGGAAACTGTAAGCCAACCCTATATTGATAATGGGGGAATTCAATTCTACAGAGGTACGCTTCGCTCAGGACAGGTGGTTGAGAGTGACACTGGAATAGTAGTGCTTGGGGATGTAAATCCGGGTGCCACTGTGTCAGCCGGGGGAAGCATTGTTGTACTGGGGACTGTAAAGGGTAATGTATATGCCGGAATTGGAGGCGACAATGGGGCGTTTATATTCGCTATGGATATGGATCCAATCCAGATAAGGATAGGTTCAGTTATTGCGAAAAGCCCTGATAAAGTATTTGGAGTTGGAAGAAGGCGCAGAAGAATTAAGGAATCTGCCTCAAATCCTCAGATAGCGTATGCTAAAGGCGAAATGATATGTATTGAGCCGATGACTAAGGAATTATTAAGCAACATATAACCCAATGGGAGGAGAAGAAAAATGAGTGAAGTAATTGTAATTACATCGGGAAAAGGAGGAGTTGGTAAGACTACAACAACCGCAAACGTGGGAACCGGACTTGCACAGCTCAACAAGAAAGTAGTATTGATTGATACTGACATAGGATTGCGCAACCTTGATGTTGTTATGGGATTGGAAAACAGAATTGTATACAATCTAGTAGACGTTGTAGAGGGAAACTGCCGTATTAAGCAGGCATTGATTAAGGATAAGAAATATCCTGAGCTGTATCTTCTGCCGTCAGCCCAGACGAGGGATAAGACAGCAGTTACACCGGACCAGATGCAGACACTTATATCAGAGCTTAGGGAAGAATTTGATTATATACTTCTCGACTGTCCGGCTGGAATTGAGCAGGGCTTTAAAAATGCAATTGCAGGAGCTGACAGGGCTCTTGTGGTTACTACACCGGAGGTATCGGCAATCCGTGACGCAGACCGTATAATAGGTCTTCTTGAGGCAAATGAATTAAAGCAGATAGACCTTATTGTAAACCGTATTCGTATGGATATGGTTAAGAGGGGCGACATGATGAGTGTTGACGATGTGTGTGATATACTTGCCATAAACCTCATAGGTGCGGTGCCTGATGATGAACATATAGTAGTGTCTACCAACCAAGGTGAGCCTCTTGTAGGTTCTGACTGCCTTGCAGGAAAGGCATATGAAAATATTTGCCATAGGATTATGGGAGAAGAAGTTGATTTCCTTGAGTTAGAAGGCAAAACCACCGTAATTGACAAAATTAAAGACTTGTTTAGGAAGAATTAGGAGGGACAATCATGGGACTGATGGAATTATTTAAAAAGAAAAATTCCGGTGATGTTGCAAAGGACAGATTAAAGCTGCTGTTGGTATCTGACAGGGCTAATTGCTCCTCCGAAATGATGGAACAGATTAAAAATGAGATTATCCAAGTGATTTCAAAATATATGGATATTGATACGGATGGCTTGGATATTCAGATTACCCAAACAGAATCAGAAGGAAACAACGGTACAGTTCCGGCATTGTTTGCAAACATTCCGATAAAAGATATTCACAGAAAGTAATATTTTGACTTTGAATTAAAATTGAGGAGGAATAAATTATGTCGATTTTTACAGGAGCAGGAGTAGCAATTATCACTCCAATGAAGCCAAATGGTGAAATTAATTATGATGAATTTGCAAAGCTTATAGACTTTCAGATTAACAACGGCACGGATGCAATTATTGTTTGTGGAACAACAGGTGAAGCGTCAACACTTTCCCATGAGGAGCACCTAGACGCAATCCGTTTTTGCACAAAGCAGGTGGCAGGAAGAATACCTGTTATCGCAGGAACAGGTTCAAACTGCACGGAGACGGCAATCTATCTCTCACAGGAAGCTGAAAAAGCAGGCGTGGACGGACTTCTCGTTGTGACACCGTATTACAACAAGGCTACACAGAAGGGCTTATATGAGCATTATAAAATAATTGCAGAGTCAGTAAAGCTTCCGATAATTATTTACAATGTTCCAAGCAGAACAGGCTGCAATATACTCCCTGCAACAATCGTTTCTCTCTGCAATGACGTTGAAAATATCGTTGGAGTTAAGGAGGCAAGTGGAAATATTGCACAGGTAGCCCACCTTATGGCTCTTGCAAAGGGCAAGGTTGATGTTTATTCAGGAAATGATGACCAGATAGTTCCGTTGCTTTCACTTGGCGGAAAGGGAGTTATATCGGTTCTTTCCAACATTGCGCCAAAGCAGACGCATGACATCTGCCAGCTTTATTTTGACGGGAAAGTCGAGGAGAGCTGCAAGGAGCAGTTAAGGGCGCTTGACCTTATAGATGCGCTGTTTTGTGAGGTTAACCCTATCCCTGTAAAGAAAGCTGTAAATTTACTCGGCATTGTTGAGGCTGGTCCCCTTAGAAGACCTCTTTCAGAAATGGAGGATGTAAATGCCGCTAAGCTTGAAAAGGCTATGAAGGAATACGGTTTAATGTAATATTTGTAAATAGACGAAAGGGTTTAAATTAAATGACAAAGGTTATAATGCACGGCTGTAATGGAAAAATGGGACAGATTATTACTGGAATTATTGCGCAGGACCCCGATATAGAGATAGTTGCAGGAGTAGACGCATCAGACCATATTAAAAATACATATCCTGTATTTAAAAGCATTGTGGATTGTGATGTGCCTGCCGATGCGGTGATTGACTTTTGCGTTGCACAGGCTGTTGACGGACTTCTTGATTACTGTGTTGAGAAGCAGATACCATGTGTTTTGTGTACAACAGGTCTTAGCGAGGCGCAGCTTGCCCATGTTGATGAGGCGGCTAAAAAGGTTGCAGTGTTAAAATCAGCAAATATGTCACTTGGCGTAAATATGCTCCTTAAGATTTTGAAGGAGGCAGCAGGTATACTCGTGCCAGCCGGATTTGATATAGAAATCGTTGAGAAACACCACAACCAGAAAGTTGATGCTCCAAGCGGAACAGCACTTGCCCTTGCTGACAGCATAAACGAGGAATTTAACAACGAATACGAGTATGTATATGACAGAAGCCAGGTAAGGGCTAAACGCACCAATAAGGAAATTGGAATAAGCGCTGTAAGAGGCGGTACAATCGTGGGTGACCATGACGTTATATTTGCGGGCGAAGATGAGGTTGTCACATTCTCCCACAGGGCATACTCAAAGGCACTTTTCGGAAAAGGCGCTGTATCAGCAGCAAAGTTCCTTAAGGGCAAGCCAGCCGGAAAATATGATATGCAGGATGTCATAGGTTAGGCATTAAGCAGGTGATATAATGGAATTTAGACCATGTATAGATATTCATAACGGACAGGTAAAGCAGATAGTTGGAGGTACCCTTATGGATAAGGGCGATAGGGCGGATGAGAACTTTGTCGCAGCTAAAGGTGCTGACTATTATGCTAATCTGTACCGCCAAAATGGGATTAAGGGGGGACACATTATACTCCTCAATCCCGTATCAAGCGGATATTTTGAAGCTACAAGGGCACAGGCATTAAGTGCCCTTAAATCATATCCCGGAGGACTTCAGATAGGCGGGGGAGTTACAGCCGATAATGCTTTGGAGTATATTGAGGCAGGTGCATCACACGTTATAGTTACTTCTTATGTATTCAAGGATGGGCGGATTAATCTTGAAAACCTTGAAAAAATTTCAAAGGCAGTTGGCAAAGAGCACCTTGTGCTCGACCTTAGCTGTAGAATGAAGGATGATAAGTATTATATAGTAACTGACAGGTGGCAGAAGTTTACGGATGAGCCTGTATGTGATGAGACGCTTGATATGCTTTCTATGTATTGTGACGAATTTCTTATTCATGCAGTCGATGTGGAGGGAAAAAGGCAGGGTATCGAGGAAAAGCTGGTCACACTGCTTGGAAAATGGTGCTCTAATGAGGGCGCAATTCCTGTTACCTACGCAGGCGGAGTGCATAGCTATGATGATATCGACCTCTTAAATACGCTTGGAAATGGAAAAATTAATGTGACAATCGGAAGCAGCCTTGATATTTTTGGCGGAACGCTTTCATTTGATGAGATAATAAAAAAGCTTCACGGCTGATAGCTGTGAAGCTTTTAAAATTTTTACAAAGTATCAGATTTATCAATCTATTATAATCTGGTTACGTTAACAGCCTGAGGTCCTTTTTCTCCATTAACGATTTCAAACTCAACATTTGCTCCTTCGTCTAAAGACTTAAAGCCTTCCATTAAAAGTCCTGAATAGTGTACGAAAACATCGTTTCCTTCCTCGTCTGAGATAAAGCCGTAGCCCTTCTGGTTATTGAACCATTTTACTGTTCCTTTGTTCATAAATAGATACCTCCAAAAATATTAAGATTGCCAGTAAGGAGTAGTATTCTCCCGCAACGTTGTTATTTTAACACATATTTAAATGAAAGTAAATAAATTATGTTCACTATTTATAACTTTGTAAAATTTTGTTACAAACTTATGTTAAATACCAAGAAAGACTTGTTCAATTTGTATATATTGTGTTATACTAACTCTGAATGGAGGTGCGCATATATTGGATAACATGAATGAAAATACTAAGAAAGAGAAGGTAAAGTACAAAGTGCTGTTTGTACCGGAGGATGACCCGGAAGTGACAAGGCATTTTTCAATTAAATTGGATGTCTTAATAATATTTTGTGTGGCAGTTGTATTTCTTGTAGTGGCTTCGCTTTCCTATTGCATTATACTGACAGGGGAGCTTGGAAGTGTGAATGAAGATGTAAATACATTGAGTGAAATGGTAAATACACTTAACGAGGAGAATTCAACCCTACAGTCTGAAAAAGTGGTCTTACAGGAAAAAATATCTATTTTAAGTGATACTGTAAATGAAAAGGTTCAGCAAGAGGAGGAAGCAGCCCAAACATATATTCCAACAGGCTTTCCCCTTAAGGGAACAGCTTCATACAATGAGCAGGAGACAGAGCTTGACGAAAATCCCATTGCAATATTCCATGCTTCAAAGGGGACAAGCGTAATTGCGGCAGGAAACGGCAAGGTGGCATCCGTAGAAGCGGATGAACAGTATGGTTACGTTATTACAATCGACCACGGAAACGGATATATGTCAATGTACCGTAACGGTTCAAAGCCCAAGGTAAGCGAGGGCGATGAGGTTACAAGGGCGACGGAGCTTTTTAACATTGAGGAGGGATTTGAGGATTTAGGATACCAGATAACTGAATATGACAAGTATATTGACCCGTTGGATATCATGGAGATATATGGATAATTAATATGTAGTAATTAAAGCGCTCCCTGGAACGTAAACTATATCAATAAGCTTTTAGGAGATG
>CAYTGS010000108.1:0-7166 GCA_964437435.1 uncultured Roseburia sp. | reverse complement strand
AAGTTATCATTTATTTCTCCAATCCTAACATTTATATGCTATGCGTTAATGTACTGACTGCGATAGAGTTCGGCATAAAATCCGTTCTCTTTATTTACAAGGCTTTCATGATTACCCTGCTCGATAATGTTCCCATCCTTCATTACAAGTATAATGTCAGCCTCACGTATTGTTGAAAGCCTGTGTGCCACGATAAAGCTTGTTCTTCCCTTCATCATTGTGTTAAATGCCTGTGAAATCTTGATTTCAGTACGTGTGTCTATTGATGATGTTGCCTCGTCAAGTATAAGCATAGGTGGCAGGCAGAGCATTACCCTAGTGATACACAAAAGCTGTTTTTGTCCCTGTGAAAGACTTCCGCCGTCATCACCTATAACAGTGTCATAGCCCTTTGGCAGACGCTTTATAAAGCTGTGGGCATGGGCTGCCTTAGCTGCTGCAATAATCTCATCATCCGTTGCATCAGGCTTACCCATAACAATATTCTCCCTGATTGTTCCTGCGTGAAGCCATGTCTCCTGAAGAACCATTCCGAAACTGTCCCTGACACTCTTTCTAGTCATATCCCTTATATCAATGCCGTCAATTTTAATACTTCCACTGTTAACATCATAGAACCTCATAAGCAGATTTATGACTGTTGTTTTTCCGCAGCCTGTAGGACCTACAATTGCAACCCTCTGACCCGGCTTTACGTCGAGGTTAAAGTTCTGGATTAATTTCTGGTCGGGATTATATGAAAAATTCACATTCTCCATTGTGATACGTCCTGTAGGCTCTGTTATAACCTTTGCATTGTCGCTGTCCGGAATTTGAGGTTCTTCTTCAATAAATTCAAACACACGTCCTGCACAGGCAAGTGCAGTCTGTAATTCCGTCACAACGCCTGATATTTCATTAAAGGGCTTTGTGTACTGATTTGCATAGCTTAGAAAGCTGGTGAGCTGTCCTACGCTTATACGTCCCTTTATTGCAAGGAAAGCACCCAAAATTCCAACCCCTGCATATACTAAGCTGTTTACAAATCGTGTACATGGATTAGTCAAGGATGAGAAGAAGATTGCCTTTACACTTGCCTTTTGAAGCCTGCCGTTAATCTCATCAAACTGCTCAATCGCCTTGTTCTCATGTCCGAACGCCTTTACAACTTTCTCATTTCCTATCATTTCGTCGATAAGTGCTGTCTGCTCGCCCCTAGTCTCTGACTGTAGCTTCGACATACTAAACGTCCTCTTGGCAATAAAGCCTGCAATAAAAAACGAAAGGGGGGTTAAAATTACCACAACAAATGTAGTTGACACATTAATTGAGAACATAAATACAAGTGTACCTATAATAGTGACAACACCTGTAAATAACTGTGTAAATCCCATCAAAAGACCGTCCGAAAACTGGTCTACATCTGCGATAATCCTGCTTACGATATCGCCGTGCGAATGTCCGTCTATATATTTTAATGGAAGGATTTCAAGCTTTTTAAACGCCTCGTCACGAACATCCCTTACTACCTGGTAAGCTATTTTATTGTTACAGGTATTCATAAGCCACTGTACCACTGCGGTTAATATTATAATCACAGCCATTTTCTTAAGTATTGCCAATATTCCCACGAAATCGACGTTTCCCTGTCCTACGATACAGTCAACTGCCTGTCCTGTGAGGATTGGGATATAAAGGGTTAATATAACTGAAACTGCCGCCAGCAGTATTGATATCAAAAGGAAAAATTTATATCTTCCTATGTGGCTTAATACCTTATTTATTATGTCCTTGTTGTTTTTATTCTTCATGTTGTCACCTCTTAGTTTGCTTCCTGTTTTGGAAACTGACTATAGTAAATCTCTTGATAAATCTCGTTGCCCTCAAGCAGCTCTGCATGTGTTCCAATTCCTGCCATTTTTCCGTCATCAAGCACTATTATTTTATCCGCATACTGTATTGATGATGCCCTTTGGGACACAATTATAACTGTCATATCATTTTCCATATGCTTTATTGCACTTCTAAGCTTTGCGTCCGTTGCGTAATCGAGTGCCGAGGCGCTATCATCAAGTATAAGGATGTCTGGTTTTCTCACAAGCGCCCTTGCGATTGTAAGCCGCTGTTTCTGACCACCCGAAAGGTTCTTTCCACCCTGGGCTATACCAAAGTCAAGCCCGCCCTCTTTAGTATCAACAAATTCCTTTGCCTGTGAAATTTCTAATGCCTGTTCAATATCCTCGTCAGTTGCATTTTCATTTCCCCATAGAAGATTTTCCCTTATTGTCCCTGCAAAAAGAACTGCCTTTTGGGGCACAATTCCTATTTTGCTTCTTAGAAATTCTATGTCATAATCCTTTATATTATTGCCAAATAAACGGATATTTCCCCTTGTGGCATCATAAAATCTTGGAATAAGATTTACAATTGAACTCTTACCTGAGCCTGTACCGCCTATTATTCCTATTGTCTCGCCTTTACCCACTTTAAAATCAATATCACTTAAAGCCTCGTCACCTGCCCCGCTGTAAGTAAGCCCGACATTTTCAAAGCTGATAACTTCTGTCGAATTATTATTTGTATTTTCACCTTTATCCAAACCATTTTCCATTGATGGCTTTTTGTCAAATATTGCCTCCACACGCTTTGCACAGGCGAGTGCTTTTGTAAGCTGAATTATAAGGTTTGCCATTTTTACAAGCTCCACAAGAATTTGTGACATATAATTTACAAGCGCCACTACTGCGCCTTGGGTGATTACTCCAAGGTCAACACGGATTGCACCCGTCCATAAAAGTATGACAAGGGCAATATTTACTATTATATATGTTACTGGGTTCATTGCCGCTGAAATCTTACCTACAAACACCTGCGTGTTTAATAAAAGCTCGTTTTCCTTTTCAAAGGCATCTATCTCGGTTGGCTCATTTCCAAAGGCACGTATTACCCTTGCGCCTGCCAGATTTTCACGGGTTCTTCCAAGGATTTTATCAAGTGCCGTCTGTACCTTTTTGTAAAGCGGCATACTGACTATCATTATCCCAAATACCACAATTGCAAGAAGCGGAATTGCCACCACGAATATAAGAGCTGCTTTCACGTCAACAGTAAATGCCATAATCATCGCTCCAAAGACGATAAAAGGCGAGCGCAAAAGAAGCCTTAAGGTTAAATTAACACCGTTTTGGAGTTGGTTTACGTCGCTTGTCATTCTGGTGATAAGAGTACTTGTTCCTATTGTATCAAGCTCCGTGTATGACAGGCTTTGAATATGTGAGAAAAGCGCAGTCCTTAATTTTGTCGCAAACCCCACTGCTGCCTTTGCGCTGAAATATTGTGCAGTAACTGCACTAATAAGCCCCACTGCCGCAAGCAAGACTAGGACACCGCCCATTCGGAAAATGTAATTTATGTCACCATTTGCAATTCCTGTATCTATGATTGCCGCCATTACCAACGGAACCATAAGCTCAAAGGAAGCCTCAAGCATTTTAAAAAGCGGTGCCAGGATACTTTCTTTTTTGTAATCTTTAATGTATTTAAGTAAGCTTTTCATGGAAATATCTCCTCTTTTTTGTTATACTAAAATAATATATAATTGTTACAATAATAGCACATATTTTAATGGAGAACAACATAATATGAACTTGGATTTTAATTCTTCTAGCACTATCAGATATTTGCAGGTTTATGATTATTATAAGGAAATGATTACAACGGGACGGCTTATGGAGGGAACTAAAATGCCCTCGATAAGGCGATGTTCAAGCCAGCTTGGGCTTAGTCGCACTACAATTGAGACTGCTTATCTTTGCCTTGCTGCTGACGGCTATATTATCGCAAGACCTCAAAGCGGATACTATGTCACTGGACGAACTGTTAAAAATTCCGAGATTACGGCTAAGCAGTCTGCCCTAAAGGTTTCCTCTCAAAAGATTATATATAATTTTACCTCAAACAATGTAGATGCCGACAGCTTTGATTTTGACCTTTGGCGACGTTATATAAAAAGTACATTAAGGCAGGACGGACGTATGCTTACCTACGGCGAGCCCCAAGGTGAATACGAGCTTAGGGAAGTTATCTGCCAGTATGTAGTGAATAAACGAAATGCCGTGTGCAGACCTGAAAATATTGTCATAGGAGCAGGCTCACAGGCACTTTTAAATATACTTTGCCCTTTAATAAAGGAAAAAGAAAGTGTGTGCTTTTATGACACACGTTTTGCACAGGGTATGGTTATCTTCGAGGATTACGGATTTAAGGTTAAAAAGGATATGCTTGGTGCAGATGTGCTTTATATGACACCTTCGCATATGACTTCACTTGGTGATGTAATGAATGTTGAAAGACGTGTTGACATTTTAAAGAAATGTGCAGAGCATAACAGGCTAATAATTGAGGACGATTATGATAATGAATTTCGGTATTTCAATAAGCCTATTCCATGCCTACAGGGACTTTCAGGTGGGGAAAATGTTGTGTATCTCAGTACATTTTCAAAGCTTTTGCTTCCTTCTATCAGGCTTAGCTTTATGATACTTCCAGATTCGCTCCTACCCTTATATGAAAAGAAGAAAATGCTTTATAACCAGACTGCTTCCAAATCCGAACAGCTTGCACTCTGCCAGTTTCTAAGAGACGGACACCTTGACAGCCAGATAAGAAAATTAAAGAGGCTTTATCTTAATAAAGCTAAAACTCTTTCAACACTGCTTGAAGAAACTTTCGGAAACAAGGCTAAGGTTTATATGGGCGAGTCTGTGTTTCTTGTACATCTAAAAATTAAATGCGGCATGACTAGTATGGAATTAAAGGACAGGCTTTTTATGCATGGGATAAGCGTTTTTGCATCCGAATCCAAGAGCCAAAGGCAGTCAGACTATGCGCATATTGCACTGTCTTGTTGTGAAGTTGGGCTTGATAAGCTAGAAGGGGCTGTGAAGGAAATCAGCGAAGTTGTGCAGGCACGCAAATAGATAAAATTTGTCAGGAAAACAAATATAACAAATCCTTTTTATCACATATCTTAATTTTTACTTGCTTTTTGCAACGAAAGCATATATAATAATAAATGCTTTCGTTGCGTGGCTCAGTTTGGTAGAGCGCTGCGTTCGGGACGCAGAGGTCGCAAGTTCGAATCTTGTCGCAACGATTTGTTAGTATAACGCCATAATCTTTATATAATCCTCTTTCTTATCACGCATAATTTCAAATCCCCTATCTATATCTTCAAGGGAATACATGTGGGTGATTAAATCTGATGGCATTATCCTCTTAGCATTAAGCCTGCCAAGGACATAGTGCCAGTCATCATTTTCGTCATGGGTAAATGATGAATTCCATGTACCTGTAACAGTAAGCTGGTTTCTTAGTATCTTCCAATAGACAGGTTTTTCAAGCGTCATATCCGAGTATGGGTTTCCCACAAGGCATATCCTGCCCGACGGTGCCACCGCCCCAACAGCCTGGGATACCGTCTCGTTTCTTCCCACACATTCAAAAAATACATCCGCCCCACTGCCTTTTGTCTTTTCATTAATCCATACAGTAACATCATTACTCCTGCTGTCACAATAGCAATCCTTGGAAAGTCCCATATTTAAAACAATATGTTTCTGGAAATCCTTATTCCCTACAGCCAGGATATTCCTAACCCCCGCCTCCATTAGGAACATTACAAGCAGGGTACCGATGGTTCCAAGTCCGCATACAGCAACCGTATCACCAGGTCTGATGCTGACCCTCCTCATTGCATGAACGGCAACCGCCATGGGCTCAAGCATTGCCGCCTCCTCGTAAGGGATTGTATCAGCAAGTCCTATAAGATTTTCCTCAGGCACAGCCACATATTCCGCAAATGCCCCATTCTGGCGTGAACCTATATAGCTGTAATGCCTGCACATTTCATATTTGTGGTTTTGGCATGGTATACAGCTTCTACATGGGATAAGCGGGAATACCCCCACCCTTTTATTAAGCCAGTTCCTGTCCGCCCTGCCGCCAACACTGGTGACCTCACCCGAAAACTCATGCCCCGGTATCAGGGGATACGAATAAGTGCCCGTTTTGTATACCCTGGGGATATCCGAACCACAGATACCCACCGCCCTTACCTTAACAAGCACTTCATTTTCCTTCAATACAGGTGCCTCCACCTGCTCATACCTAAAATCATTTATATCATGTAACACCCATGCGTTCATCATCAACAACAGCCTTCATCCTCTCCAAATCCGCTTTTGTGGTTATCTTAAAATTCGCCTCGTCACCGGGTATCATGGCTATATCCATTCCGGACAGTATGGCGGGCTCCGTCGAACCGTTTATTTTAAGGATTTCATCCGGCAGAAGCCTACGGTTTGCCTCCATGTACCTTCCAAACACAAACATCTCAGGAGCCTGCCCCGCATATATCTCGCCACGTTTTAACAGGGCTGTAACTCTCCTTCCGTCAATGCTTGAATACACCGTGTCCTTCATTGGGAGCACCGGGATTACCCCGTCATGGCCGTATGTGGCATTTACACAATCGGTAATCAATTTCCCCGACAGAAACGGTCTGGCCGCATCATGTATAAACACCAAATCCTCATCAGAGGCATACTCCCCAATGTCACACAGGCCATTATAAACCGAAAGCTGCCTGTTTTCACCCGGAGGCGAAAACCCCCTGAATTTTCCATTGGTGTCCGAAGCTTTAAGCCACGCTTTAATCTGTTCCTGCCACTTTTCTTCCGCCACTATCTGTATTGCGTCAATCCCCCGATGGCCTGACAGGGCTTCTATGCAATAGGAGATAACAGGTTTCCCGCCCACTTCAATATACTGTTTTGGAATGTCCGCACCAAGGCGTGTGCCCGTGCCTCCTGATAAAATAAGCGCAACCACCATATCCCAATCCACCTTTAAAACTTCAAGTCCCTGATGTTGTGCAGAGTCTCCCCATAAGACTCTTCCTTTCCAAACAAAAGCGTCGTTCCAAGTACAAAACCCCTAACCCCCTTGGGTGCGTATTCCAGGATACGCTGTGCGCTGCACGCACCGTCCCAGTACAGTTCAAAGTCCATGTCCTCCTTAAGCGCCAAGAGCTTTGTTATCTTCTTCCCCACGTAGGGCAGGTACATCTGCCCCGCATTCCCGGGGTTTACCGACATGACAAGCACCTTCTTCACAATCCTAAGCAT
>CAYTGS010000107.1:0-7276 GCA_964437435.1 uncultured Roseburia sp. | reverse complement strand
TATTTACCTCTATTTGGAGCGTATCACCGCCTACACTTGTCCATGCAAGCCCCCTCACTATTCCGATATCATCCTTCTCATTAGCCATATCTATCGTATAGTTTGGCTTTCCAAGATATTTTTCAAGCTTTTGGCTGTTTACTTTTATGCATTTAACATCTGCATTTTTCTTAGGTTTACCCTTATTTTCCCTCAATATTTCAAGGGCGGCCTTTCTGCATACAGTGCTAAGCCTTCTCTCTAAGCTTCTCACCCCTGCTTCCCTGGTATAATCAGAAATAATTTTCTTAATTGCATTGTCACTTATAGTTAGCTGATTGTCCTTAAGACCATTTTTAGCAAGCTGTTTTTCCCACAGGTGTTCCCTTGCAATATGGAACTTCTCATTTGCCGTATAGCTTGTGACATCAATTATATCCATTCTGTCAAGGAGCGGTCTAGGAATATTCGAGGCATCATTGGCGGTTGCTATGAACAATACCTTTGATAAATCAAGTGGAATTTCCACATAATGATCCCTGAAATGACAGTTTTGTTCAGGATCTAATACCTCCAAAAGTGCCGAAGCCGTATCGCCCTTATAATCACTGCTTACCTTGTCTATCTCGTCCAAAAGCATTAAGGGATTACATACCTTAGCCTGCTTAAGCCCTGCCGCAATCCGTCCCGGCATTGCTCCCACGTAAGTCTTTCTATGTCCCCTTATCTCAGCCTCATCACGGACTCCTCCGAGGCATATACGGATATATTTCTTGTTAAGGGATTCAGCTATCGACTTTGCTATTGAGGTTTTTCCTGTTCCCGGAGGTCCCACAAGACATAGGATTGGCGTATCGCCCTTGCTTGTGAGTGTCCTCACTGCCAAATATTCAATAATACGCTCCTTAACCTTTTCAAGTCCGTAATGATCCCTCTCAAGTATTTTCTCAGCCCTTATAATATCATTGTTATCCTTTGAGGCATTGTTCCATGGAAGCTCCAAAACAGTCTCTATATAGGTTCTCTCGACATTGCTCTCGGCATTTGAGCCGGCAAGTGCCTTAAAACGTGAGATTTCCTTACCTATTTTTTCCTTAACCTCATCATCAGCCTTTAATTTTGCAAGCTGTTCCTCAAACTGCTTTACATCCGAATACTGGTCGTTATCCCCCAATTCATCATGGATATATTCAAGCTGTTCACGAAGAATATAATTTTTCTGGTTTTTATCTATTTTTTCCCTGACCTTGACAGCAAGCTGTGTACGTATTGCAGCTATCTGGGCTTCATTTATTATAAGCGAAACCAGCTCCTCACACTGGGTTGAAATATCATCTATCTCCAATATTTTCTGCTTTTGCTCATATGAAAAAGGAGTATTTATGAGTATCTGATTGATTAAAAATGCCAAATTGTTATCCTCATTGAAATACCTTCCTATGCTTTTGCCAACTTTAGGGTAAAATTTCACATATGTATCAAATACTTCCTTAAGGGTGCGTATGAACGCTTCCTCATCATACGGCTCCAAAACATTTTTGGTTTCGTCTATTTCCTCATATTCTGCCGACAGATACTCTCCCATATTATCATCAATATCTATAATATGCGCCCTTGCTACTCCCTCTACCATTACCCTGTCGGTATTGTTCGGAAGTTTTGTTATCTGTTTGACAAATGCGATTGTACCTACTTTATAAATGGCATCCATACCAGGTTTTTCAATATCCGGGTCGGTTTGTGGCACCAGCAGTATCTTCTGGTTTGAGTTTAATGCCTGCTCCACTGCTTTTTTTGAAATATCCCTGCTTAGGTCAAAATGGATAATCATATTCGGTACAACAGTAAGCCCCCTCAATGCCACTAAAGGCATTTGGTCTGTTATCTTCTCAATTATTTTCTCCATTAACATAATCCTTTCTATAGCAAAACGCCGTCTTTTTATTTTAAAAAGGCGACGTTTTGTCTTCTCTATTTATCTCGCCTTTTTCTCTCGCTCGCTGCGCACAGCTTCGCGATGTACTACGAAAGGCTGACTTGTTCCTTCCACCGACTCCTTGGTGATTACGCAGCTTTCAATGGTATCATCCGACGGAATCTCATACATGACATCCATCATAATCTTTTCCATTATCGAGCGCAGACCCCTAGCTCCAGTATTCCTCTCAAGAGCTTTATCAGCTATAGCCTCTATAGCATCAGGCTCAAACGTAAGTTTAACATTATCAAACTCAAAAAGCTTCTGATACTGTTTGATAAGGGCGCTCTTTGGCTCTTTGAGAATACGCACAAGAGCCTCCTTATCCAAGCCCTCAAGTGAAACATTTATAGGGACACGTCCAACGAACTCAGGTATAAGACCATACTTTGTCAAATCCTGGGGAGTTACCTCCTTGAATACAGCTCCAATATCCCTTGTTTCCTTCTCTGATATGTTCTTGTTAAATCCAATGGATTTATGGTCAAGACGACTCTCAACAATCTTGTCAAGCCCATCAAAAGCTCCGCCACAGATAAAGAGAATATTAGTAGTATCTATCTGAATAAGCTCCTGATGCGGATGCTTTCTTCCACCCTGTGGTGGAACACTGGCAACAGTACCTTCTATTATCTTCAAAAGCGCCTGCTGCACACCTTCACCCGAAACATCCCTTGTGATTGATACGTTTTCGCTTTTCTTGGTTATCTTATCAATTTCATCAATATATATAATACCATATTGGGCACGCTCTATATCATAATCCGCAGCCTGTATGAGCTTTAAGAGAATGTTTTCCACATCCTCACCTACATAACCTGCCTCAGTCAAGGTTGTCGCATCTGCTATAGCAAACGGAACATTTATAATCTTGGCAAGTGTCTGGGCAAGATATGTTTTACCTGAACCAGTAGGTCCTATCATAATGATATTACTCTTTTGTAGTTCAACGTCCAAATCCTTTTCAGCCAATACACGCTTATAATGATTATATACAGCTACCGATAATACCTTTTTAGCTTCCTCCTGACCAATAACATAGTCATCGAGAAAGTCTTTGATTTCAACCGGTTTTAAGAGGTTTATGTCAAATTCGCTCTCTATAGGCTCATCCTCATATTCCTCCTCAATGATATCAGCACAGATGTCAACGCACTCATCACATATATAAACACCTGACGGACCAGCTATCAACTTCCTGACCTGATCCTGTGTCTTATTACAGAAAGAACATCTTACCTTTCCCTCAGTGCTTTTTCCAGCCATACCCTATCTCCCTTTACTAAAATTAAATACTTTTATTATTTTTCTTCTTTTACATCAGCCCTGTCAGTAATAACCCTGTCGATAAGACCGTATTCCAATGCTTCCTGTGCGGTTTTCCAATTGTCACGCTCTGTATCGGCAGCAACAACCTCATAAGGCTGACCGCAGTTTTCGGATAAAATTGTGTTTAACTTATGCTTTGTCGCCAAAATATGCTTTGCAGAAATTTCGATTTCTGTTGCCTGTCCCTGTGCTCCGCCAGACGGCTGGTGAATCATAATCTCTGCGTTTGGCAATGCAAGTCTCTTACCCTTTGTACCGCCTGCAAGAAGAAATGCTCCCATGCTTGCAGCCATACCTATACATATTGTAGAAACGTCACATTTAATATAACGCATTGTATCATAAATAGCCATGCCTGCCGTTACCGAGCCACCAGGACTGTTTATGTAAAGTTGGATATCCTTATCAGGGTCTTCAGCCTCCAAAAACAACAACTGCGCTACAGTGAGGCTTGCTGTCGTCTCATTTACTTCCTCACCCAAAAATATGATACGCTCCTTTAAGAGTCGTGAGTAAATATCGTAAGAACGTTCACCACGGCTTGTTTGTTCTATGACATATGGTACTAAACTCATAGCCTTAACCTCCTATCAAAACCATTTATTACAATTTATATATAATTATTTCTCTACAGCATTATCAACTACAAAATCTGCTGCCTTTCTAACACAGATATCTTCCTTGATTGACTTCTCCTCAAATTCGCCAATCATCTCTGTAATCTTGTCTTCCTCCATTTGGTAAGCTTCAGCCATCTTCTTAATCTCGTCCTTATACTCATCCTCAGACGCCTCAATGTTCTCTGCCTTAGCTACTGCCTCAAGAACAAGCCTTGACTGTATTCTCTTTTGAGCCTGTGGCTTTAACTGCTCTAAGAAAGCCTCCTTGGTAAGACCTGTAAACTGGAAGTATTGGTCGAGAGAAATACCCTGCATTTGTATTCTCTGTGCAAAGTCATCTGCCATTTGGCGCTGCTGTGTTGTAAGCATAGCCTCCGGAATATCCATCTTAGCGTCTGCAATAATAGCTTCAACCACCTTATCTTCCTTCTCATTCTTGGCATCTGATTCTTTCTTTTCTGTAAGGTTTTTCTTTACATCTTCCCTGTATTCAGCTAATGTTTCAAACTCAGAAACCTCACTTGCAAACTCATCATCAAGCTCAGGAAGCTCCTTCTCCTTGATTTCCTTAATTGTACACTTAAATACTGCCGGCTTTCCTGCAAGTTCTTCTGACTGATAGTCCTCCGGGAAAGTAACGTTTACTTCCACTTCCTTATTAAGCTCGGCACCGATTAACTGCTCCTCAAATCCCGGAATAAATGTATTAGAGCCTATTGTCAAAGGATAATTTTCACTCTTTCCACCTTCAAAAGCCACTCCGTCCACAAATCCTTCAAAATCAAGGATTGTCATATCTCCGTCCTTGACAGCCCTATCCTCTATTGATACAGTTCTGGCATTGTTTTCCCTTTCCTGCTCGATAGCTGCATCAATTTCCTCATCAGTTACGGATGTATCAGCCTTTTCAACCTCTACTCCCTTGTATTTTCCAAGAGTCACCTCAGGCTTTAATGCTACTTCCGCCGTGAATATAAAAGGCTTTCCAGCCTCCACCTGGACTATATCTATAGAAGGCTGCGATACTATATCCTCTGTGCACTCATCTACAGCCTTCGCATAAGCTGAAGGAATTACAAGGTTGGCAGCGTCCTCATAAAAGACTTCCTTTCCGTACATTTGTTCAATCATCTTACGTGGAACCTTGCCCTTACGGAAACCTGGCACGCTAAGCTTGTTCTTATTTTTCTGGTAAGCCTTCTCGACAGCTTCTTCAAAGTCCTCCGCTGATGCCTCTATTGTAAGCTTCGCCATATTTCCCTCTAACTTTTCAACCTGTAAACTCATTTGTTTCATTTCCTCCTTGCATATATGCATTTATATTAATCAGAATGTCCAGTAACTAGTCAGAAACACATAGTTACATAATGTCATAGTATATGTAATTATATACAGTCATTGTATGATTATATCATAGCCTTTTTAAAAATAAAAGCCCGAATTTATAAAAATAACTTAAAAATAGTAAAAAAGCGTGTGCCACGCTTATACAGGGCACACGCTTTTAAAGTTTTGAAGAAAGATATTACTTAATAGAATCCTCGTAACTCTTGACCATTCTTCTGACCATCTCGCCTCCGATTGAACCGGCCTCACGTGATGTCAAATCGCCATTATAGCCTTCCTTTAAATTTACACCAAGCTCTGATGCTACCTCAGTTTTAAAGCGGTCTAACGCTGCCTTTGCTTCTGGAACCTCTACCCTATTTGTTTTGTTCTGTGATGACATAATTTTTACCTCCGTCAATCATTTTCATTTTAATAATCTATTTCTAAAGACAAGCTTTGTGTCGCTTATCTTAATCCTAGTATTGACGGAGTTAAAAATTTTATAAGTGGTATATTTTGTAATTAATTTTCGTTTCCTATTCCTTTAAAATTTCTATATATCTTCATAAACACCCTGATTATATCAGGGTCAAATTCCGTTCCTGCATTATTACTCATAAATTTAAGCGATAAATCCAACGGAATAGGTGGCTTGTAACGTCTTTTGCTTACCAACGCATCAAACACATCAACCACCTTGACTATACGTGCCGACAGAGGAATTTCATCACCCTTAAGCCCTTTTGGATATCCTGAGCCGTCCCAACATTCATGATGATACCATGCTATGTCTATCGCCATTGTGACAAAATCATTTTTTTCCACACCGTCATATATGTCTATCAATGTCTTTGCCCCAAGCTCCGCATGGGTTTTCATTATTTTTCTTTCCTCCTCATTAAGCGGGGCATTTTTTAAAAGTATGTAATCCGGAAGCATTATCTTTCCTATATCGTGAAGTCCGGCGCTCGACTCTATTGTATCTATAAAGTCGTCACTTATCTGCTCCTCAAATTTAGGTGACAACTGCATTCCCTGTGCCAGAATACGGCTGTTGTACAATATGTTCTTATAATGATTACCTGTTGTATTTTCCTTGCTTTCAATAAGTCTTGACATTGCAGTCATAATATTTTTCTGTTCAATCCTAAGTTTTTCCATTTGACGTGCAACGACAACGCTCAACTGCCTGTTATTATCCTCAAGGTCTTTTTGCATTGTATACAGCTTTACATGGGTTGATATACGCATCTGAACCTCAGTCTTATCAAACGGCTTTGGAATATAATCAACTGCACCCAGCTCAAATCCCTTGCTCAAATCCGAGGTGGAGTCCATGGCTGATATAAATATAACCGGAATATCCTTTGTATAGGGGTCTTTCTTAAGCATTGAGCAAAATGTAAATCCGTCCAATTCCGGCATTGATATATCAGACAATATTACCCGTGGAAGCGGATTAGACTCCTGTAAAATCTTTAAAGCCTCTTTTACGCTCTGTGCAACCAATGGCTTATAACCCATGTCCTTAATAATCTCTTCCAATATTATAAGATTTACTTCAACGTCATCAACTATCAGTATTCTAACTTCATTGTTACTATTCATATTATAAATCAAACTCCTCTATGCCAATTTCCAGCGAAAGCTGTGCCTTTACCTTATTCACATTTTCCCTCGCCTTTTCGCAATCAGATTTCCTTATAGCCATCTCCATTTTAAATACCAATCTCTGTAAATCCTTTGAGCCGCCTGACATAAGCTGTTTAAGTATTTCCGCAAAGCTCTCTGACTTCTGCCAGTTATCCATATCCATGCTTATACTAAGCTTTTCAAAATATTTTCTTAGCTCCCTCTTATTTATATCGCTTCCAAACTCATACATCAAATCCTGCTCAGCCGCCATTTTATTTATGTTGCTGTTTGATGACTTCCACGCCTTTACGTTTGTATCCGTGCCGTTTCCGTCGTCAGTCTGCTGTAGCTGCAAGCGAACGGTAAATGAAAAGCTTGAGCCCTTTCCTTTTTCCCCGTCAGCCCA
>CAYTGS010000106.1:0-7375 GCA_964437435.1 uncultured Roseburia sp. | reverse complement strand
GTCTGTAACTCCTGTTTCATTTGGTCGAGTTCTACCACTTGCGTTCACCACCTTTTATAATTACAAATGTTTATGAGTTTCTACCGCAGCACTGTTTATATTTCTTGCCGCTTCCACATGGGCATGGGTCATTTGGATATACCTTTGCCTCTGCCCTAATCTTAGGTCCCTTTTGGACTGAATCATCCTTGTTGGTACCTGTTACCTTTACTACTTCCTCACGCTCTACTTTCTGCTCTACCTTTACGTGGAGAAGAAGTCTTACTGTATCCTGTTTGATGTTTGAAGTCATTGCGTCAAACATCTCGTAACCATTCATCTTATACTCAACGAGAGGATCCTTCTGTCCGTATGCCTGTAAGCCTACGCCTTGTCTGAGCTGGTCCATGTCATCAATGTGATCCATCCACTTATTGTCAATAACCTTAAGAAGAATGACACGTTCAATCTCCCTTATGTTTTCAGGTTCGGGGAATTCAGCCTCCTTGCTCTCATAAAGCTTTACTGCCTCTTCCTTTAACTGGTGCTTTAAGCCGTTCTTTGTCTTCTTGTCAATTCGCTCTAAGACAACCGGACGGATTGGGATTATCGGAAGAAGAAGTGTATTCAATTCATTCAAATCCCATTCTTCAGGCTCCAAATCGTCATTTATCGCCGTATCTACTGAGCTTTCAGCAATATCGGTAATCATCTTATAGATTGCGTCCCTCATGCTCTCTCCGTCAAGCACCCTACGGCGTTCTTCATAGATGATTTCCCTCTGTTCGTTCATAACCTGATCATATTCGAGCAGGTTCTTCCTGATACCAAAGTTGTTGCTCTCTATCTTCTTTTGGGCATTCTCAATGGCACTCGTGAGCATTTTGTGCTCAATCTCCTGTCCCTCCGGAATACCTAATGTATTGAACATATTTATAAGCCTTTCCGAACCGAAAAGTCTCATAAGGTCATCTTCAAGCGAAATGTAAAATCTTGAACATCCCGGATCTCCCTGACGACCCGAACGTCCTCTTAACTGGTTGTCAATACGCCTTGACTCGTGACGTTCTGTACCTATAATCATGAGACCGCCTGCCGCCCTTGCTTCCTCATCAAGCTTAATATCAGTACCACGTCCTGCCATGTTGGTGGCGATTGTAACCGAACCATGCTGTCCTGCATCAGCTACAATTTCAGCCTCAAGCTCATGGAATTTCGCATTTAAAACCTTATGCTGAATACCACGTCTAGTAAGCATTTTACTAAGCTCCTCACTAGCATCAATTGTGATTGTACCTACAAGTACCGGCTGACCAGTTGAATGTGCCTTTTCCACTGCATCACATATTGCATGGAGTTTTTCCTTTCTTGTCTTATATACGCAGTCCTGCCTATCCTCTCTTATAACAGGTCGGTTAGTCGGAATTACAACTACATCCATTCCATATATATCCCTGAACTCCTTTTCCTCCGTTTGTGCTGTACCTGTCATACCGCACTTTTTGTTAAATTTATTAAAGAAATTCTGGAATGTGATTGTTGCAAGGGTTTTACTCTCACGTTTGACCTTAACGTGCTCCTTTGCCTCAATAGCCTGATGAAGTCCGTCTGAATAACGTCGTCCCGGCATAATACGTCCGGTAAACTCATCAACTATCATTACCTGGTCATCCTTAACTACATAATCCTGATCTCTGAACATGAGATTGTGCGCTCTCAGGGCTAGTATTATATTGTGCTGGATTTCTAGGTTTTCGGGGTCTGCAAGGTTCTCTATCTGAAAAAATTTCTCTACCTTTTCAACACCTGCTGCAGTTAAGTTTACAACCTTATCCTTTTCGTTTACAATAAAGTCTCCCGTCTCCTCCTGCTCTATTCCCATGACAAAATCCATCTTTGTCATTTCAGGAACATCCTCACCACGCTTCATCTGTCTGGCTAGGATGTCACAGACTTCATAAAGCTTTGTAGACTTGCTGCTCTGTCCCGAAATAATAAGGGGGGTTCTCGCCTCGTCGATAAGAACTGAGTCAACCTCATCAATGATTGCATAGTGCAAATCCCTAAGTACAAGCTGTTCTTTATAAATTACCATGTTGTCACGAAGGTAATCAAAACCTAATTCATTGTTTGTAACATATGTGATATCACAGTTATATGCGGCACGTCTCTCCTCCGGCTTCATGTCATTTAAAACTACACCTACCGTAAGCCCTAAGAAGTTATGAACCTGTCCCATGGTCTCTGCGTCACGCTTTGCCAGATAATCATTTACCGTGACAATATGAACACCTTTTCCCTCAAGGGCATTTAAATACGCCGGAAGAAGTGCAGTCTGGGTTTTACCCTCACCTGTCTTCATCTCTGCGATACGCCCCTGATGAAGAATGATACCGCCGATAAGCTGTACCCTGTAGTGCTCCTGATGAAGTACCCTCTTTGTTCCCTCACGGACTACTGCATATGCCTCTGGAAGGATTGCATCAAGGCTTGTTCCCTCGGCTACACGCTTTTTAAATTCTGCAGTTTTTGCCCTAAGCTCATCATCAGTAAGCTTACCCATTTCATCACGGTAGCTTTCTATCTTCTTCACAATAGGCTCAATTCGTTTTAATTCACGCTCGCTGTGTGTACCAAATACTTTTTCTATAACATTCATATGAAACTCCAATCATATATATTTTGGAAACATTTTCTAGCTTTCCATACAAAAACTAAAGTATATTGTAACAGATAGCATTAATAAATTCAATTAAATTTAACTTAATAATATCGCAGAATTACACTGTTTATAATTTTTGAAAGTTCGACTATCCTTTCTGACAAATCATTGCAATCCTTGTCATCGCTGCTTCCATCATGATAGAGCCTGTCTAATATTGTCATAAGACTTTTTATTTCCATGTCAAAATTCATATGGTCAGTTGCCGAAAAACGCCCATATTTAACCTGCTCCGTAAGCATTTCCAACTGTTTGGACATTTCATAGAGCTTATCATATTTTGAAATATATTCCTTTTCTTCTTTATATTCTTCCACCGTCTCGTTTGTTGATTCCAACAGACGGCTTTTCCTCATTCCAGACGTTGTTTTTGAAAGCACCGCAGAACGTTCCATTATTTCACTTTTTCCCTGCTCAATATCAATTTTTTCAGGTTCTTTAGTATATTGAATTTCATCATTTTCAACTGTACTATCCAACAGTCTTGATAATTTTGCAAGTTTCGCTTTCATCTAGGTCCCCTCCCTATATATTATCGGATTTTTATTCCAAAAAGTAATATCCAACTTTATCAAGTATTAAATCCGTCAGTTTTTTCATATATTAATATGAACTTTAATGTGGAGATTGTGACATGAAATCTTTTGGCAGTTTATCAGGGGCTTTGTATCTTTTATGCTTTTGTCTTGCGTCTAGTGCGTTATTTCGTCAGGTTTCCATATATAAAAGTCTACTCTTGCAGGCATCTGATGTAAATGAAGTAAAGCTGGTGGCGCTTACCTTTGATGACGGTCCTCATCCCGTTTACACCGAAAAGCTCCTTGACGAGCTTAGGAAAAGGAATGTGAAAGTAACTTTTTTTGTAACCGGGGAAAACGCTTCAGCTAATCCTGAACTCATAAAGCAGATGAGCCAAGACGGTCACTTAATAGGGAACCATACTTATTCCCATTTGCAGCTTACATCCTATAACCGTGACAAATT
Source organism: uncultured Roseburia sp. (assembly GCA_964437435.1). Taxonomy (GTDB): domain Bacteria; phylum Bacillota; class Clostridia; order Lachnospirales; family Lachnospiraceae; genus COE1. Next base: position 3,690 of record CAYTGS010000106.1, on the reverse strand, counting down.
TAGGGATGAACTGGTAAAAACAAATAATGTCATATATGAAGCTACGGGGCAGGAGGTCTGCTATGTGCGTCCACCATATGGCACTTGGGATAAGAAACTGGAGGCAGAGCTTAATATGTTTCCTGTTTTGTGGAACATTGATACGCTTGACTGGTGCAGCAACAATCCATCTGTTATTGCTTCAAGGGCACTTAAAAATATCGGTGAAAATGACATTATTTTAATGCATGACTATTATTCCACTTCAGTGACGGCAGCATTGATTGTAGTTGATGAGCTTTTGAAACGTGGATATGAATTTGTGACAGTTGATAAGATATTATTTGATTAAGTTGCAAAAGTGTGGCATTATAACATAGTACACATATTTCGTCAGGAGATAATATACTTATGAAGTTTAAATTAAACAGACATTTTTTTATAATTATGCTGCTTATATTATTGTTATTTGTATGTAGTTTTGCAGGAATTTTGTTTGGAAGCGTTTCACTTAATCCAAAGGATGTACTAAGAGTGATTGCAGGCTTTGACAGGAGTTCGACTACATATATTCTTGTGACAACGGTACGTATTCCAAGGGTTGTCGGAGGCATACTTGCAGGGATGGGGCTTGCCACCGCAGGCGTAATTTTACAGGGTGTCATGAATAATGCCCTTGCAAGTCCGAATACAATCGGCGTAAATTCCGGTGCCGGATTTGCGGTAATGCTAACCCTTATGTTCACAAATGACTACTCTGTAGCTGTTCCTATTGCATCATTTTTAGGGGCGCTTATAACAACCCTTGCAATATTTCTATTGGCATATATGGCAGACAGCTCAAGGACTACGATTATCCTCGCTGGTATTACTGTTTCAAGCTTTTTAAATGCAGGAATAAATACTATAAAGCTTTTAGATACTGATGTTACGGTTAACCTTACTTCCTTTATGATTGGAACACTGTCCGGACTGACTATTAATAAGCTGATAGTTCCTGGAATAGGAATTATTGCTGCCGTTTTGATATCGTTTCTTTTTGCAAAGCCACTTAACATTCTTGGGCTTGGAGATGACATTGCAAGGTCACTAGGGCTTAACGTTTCAATTTCACGCTTTTGTCTTTTGGTGCTTTCAAGTGTGCTCGCCGGGTGTGTAGTAAGCTTTGCAGGGCTTTTAAGTTTTATCGGTCTAATTGTGCCCCACATATGCCGTCATCTTTTTGGAAATGATGCAAGATTTTTACTCCCTTGTTCTGGACTTCTGGGGGCAAGCTTTGTGCTGATATGTGATTTGATAGGGCGGATGGCTTTTTCACCCTATGAGCTTCCCTGTGGGATTATTATGTCATTTATTGGGGGACCGTTTTTCATGTATTTATTACTTAAGAAAAAGGGAGGTCGGAGAGTCAATGCTTGATTTTAGAAATGTGAGTGTTTCCTGTGACAGGAATATTATCTTAGAGGATATAAGCGTATCGTTTCACAAGGGGGAGATTACCTCTATTGTTGGGCCAAACGGCTGTGGAAAGACTACTCTTTTGCAGTGTCTTAATGGTGTTTCAAAGCTTAGGGGCGGTTCAATTTACCTCGACGGTGAAGACTTTATGTCGCTTTCGCTTCGTGAACGTGCAACTAGGCTATCATTTTTGCCGCAGGTGAGGACTGTCATTCCGACACTGCCTGTAAAGACATTGGTTGAACACGGGCGGTTTCCGCACCTTGGTTTCTCTAGGAGGAAATCAGTGCATGATGTGGAGATTGTGAATAAGGCGATGGCGTTTACTCACGTTGATAAATATGCCAACCAATATACGGACACGCTTTCAGGCGGAATAAGACAACGGGTATTTTTTGCGATGATACTTGCACAGGACTGTGAATATATCGTGTTTGACGAGCCAACGACATACCTTGACCTTAAGGGGCAGAGGGAATTTTTGGATATGGTGGTTGAATTAAGAAATCAGGGACGCACCATTATACTTGTGTTACACGATTTAGGACAGGCTCTTAGGATTTCTGACAAGATTGTTGTCATGAATGAGCGAAAAATTGCTGCAGTCGGAACACCTGATGAATGTCTTAACTCAAATATTTTGGAGAAAGTTTTTGAAACCAAGGTTAGAATTTTTCGAGATGACGAGGGGGAGTATTATTATTTTGGGTAGTGGTTACGGAAGATGTCACTCTGTTTTCAAGGGCTTCAGCCTCTATTCGAACTCGGCGTGTCATTTGTTGTTATATATATTTGTTTGAGTATGTACGAAATTTCTCTTTTAACCACATATTTCTCATCGATATGTAGTTACTGATTTTTTGATATCAATTGGTTTCTGAGAATTATACCCTCCCTCTATGCCATCATAATATCCATAAAAACTTAGGAGATTTACTATATCATCAACTTCCACCTCTGATTTAGGACCAATAAATATTTCCTTGATAATACTTTGTTTGACCTTTTCAAAGTTCATTTCTATATATGGTATCAATTTATTGTTTGCTGTTCTATATTTAATCTTAGAAAAAAGAATATTATCTGAACTTGGTATGTTATTGTGTCCTATCCCTGAACATACTACTGCTCTCCATTCATTTTCTTCTTCAAAACCCGGATTTTTTACAAATGGAAATTGCATTCTATAATTCACGCTTAGCTCAAGTGCAACATGCCCTATACCCTTATATTCAAGTTTTTTAATATTATCTGCAATTATCCCCTGCACGTATTCCTGTGGGTTATCATAAATCACTTTTCCGAAAGCAATATGAAATTCGCTTATCTGGTTTAGTTCTTCAAGAACTTCCTTATCAAAACCAATTGCTATTCCTTTTCCATCCTGTGCATATCCCCTCCACTGACTTAATTTATCTTTACTCTCGGAAAAGCATACACAGAATGTTTTCATTGCAAAATTACTATATACACCTTCCTCATACCAAGTGCTCCATGCTCGTAATGCTTCAACATCATCTCCCAGATATTCTTCCATCCCCTTATTTACAATCTCTCTGCATCTTACACACTCTTGATAATCATTCGATTTTGCAATATCAGAAAGCCATATACTTGAATTTTTGATAATATTAAAAAAAGCATCTACACTACAATAATGATACACTACTTCATTCATACTTTTGTACACATCCCTTTTCTAAATTTATTTGCCAATAAATTGATCATTTAAATTTCTAAGAAATTCATTAAATTATCCTACATAAACATTTTCAGTATATTTGCAATTAGGATATCCTGTACATCCCTTGAACTTGCCAAATTTTCCTTCTCTTATTGTTAATGATTTACCACATTTTGGACATATATCAGAGTTAGATTTACCAACTTCCTTTACTGGTTTAACACTTTCATCTTTTGAAGTATATACCTCTTGTCGTTCCTTATATTCGTGTCCATAATCCTCTTTATGAGGATTCATAATCTGATTAAGTTCATTGGCTGTTACTATTGAACCCATGCACTCACGCGCCACTTTAACAGGTTTACAAGCACTCCATACATTCTTATCTCCGATTATGTAAATCCTATATTTTGCACGTGTTACTGCAACATTGACAATATTTTTATTTACCCAATTGGCCGCTCCAACCGAGTTCTTATCACAACCGAGTAAAAAGATAACTTCGTCTGTTCCCTGGCCTTGGAATGTATGGACAGTACCGACATTATTGGCATCTAACCATTTCTTTA
>CAYTGS010000105.1:0-7379 GCA_964437435.1 uncultured Roseburia sp. | reverse complement strand
CATACTCACGGAACTCGTCATACTCATATGCAAGCTTGATTTCATCTGTTGTAGGAATACTTCCTGTATACTTATACATGAAATCCATCCAGTCGCTATCAAGTGCAAGGAATGTATCTGTCTGCTGACGGTATACATCCCAAAGCTCGTTATTGTCACCCGCTGCTGCCAAAGCATAGATACCGCTTTCCGGTGTTTCCTTCTCGGCTATTGTAAGCATAAACTCCTTGTAATCATCCCAAGATGTCAACTCTGAAAAACCATATTTCTCCATTAAGTCCTGACGAACTGCGACAATCTTTCCCATAGGCTGCGCTTGGTTTGAAGGGACAGCGATTGTCTTACCAGAGATAGTTGTCTCATCCCAGCTATCTGCTGCCTGATATTTGCTTGTAAGAGGCATATTGCTTGCTATAAAATCATCTGTAAGCTCATAGAATGAACCCTTTGCAGCCTCGGTGTACATATAGCACCAAGGTGCTGTGAATATCAAGTCCACATCGCCACCAGCCAAATTAAGCGAATACATTGTCTGGTAATCGCTCCAGCTCATAAATGTTACCGCAAGCTTTGTGTTAAATGGCTCCAAATAATCATTAATCAAACCAAGAACCGTATCCCAGTCATTAGGCGTATCACCTATAAGATACATATTTACCGTGTACTCCTTGCTCAAATCAATTGATGAGTACATCTCCGGTGTTGCAACGATTGTTCCCTCACCTACTTCTGACGGCAAATCTGCAAGGGCTGATGTTTCGTTTGCAGTGGTTCCTGTTTCAGATGACGTTGTTGATGTTGTACTGCTTGAAGTATCACTACTTCCTGTTGATGACGAAGATGTTTCTGTGCTTGAGCCACATCCTGCCAACAATGACGCAGTCATACACATACTTAAAACAGTTGCTAAAAATCTTTTCTTTTTCATAAGACCTCTCCTTTTCTAAATTAAATTTATAACATAAGCACTCCTATAGATTTACAGTGCTCTAGTAACCTGTTAATCTGTTAACCTTTTACTGCCCCTACCGTAAGCCCCTTAACAAAATATTTCTGCACAAATGGATAGAGTAAAACTATAGGACCTGTAGCGATAACCGTCATTGCCATCTTCATACTTTCAAGAGGTACTGACGGAAGCGCAATTCCTGACTTCTCAGCTACAATCCTCATAGCCTCAGCACTTCCCAACAATCTCTGAAGATAGTACTGCAAAGTAAATTTGTTCTCATCAGATATGAACAACATACAGTTGTACCAATCATTCCAATATGCCAACGCCGAAAACAGGCTGAGCGTTGCTATAAGCGGTTTACTTAAAGGCATTATCAGTTTTATGAAAATCACAAAGTCGTTTGCACCGTCTATTTTTGCAGACTCAGTAATAGCGCTGGGAATACCATTCATAAATGACTTAGCTATTATCATGTTCCATACCGAAAACATAAGTGGTAATATAAGGGCTATATATGAATTTTTAAAATGCAGATATCTGACACAAAGCATATACCATGGAACAAGTCCCCCGTTAAAGAGTGTTGTAAAGAAGAAGAAAAATGAAAACTTGTTTCTCCATGGGAAATCTTTCCTTGAAAGGACATATCCTGTCATTGTTGCTATAAACACTGCCAGCAGTGTACCAACTGCCGTCACGCCTATCGTGGTGCCATATGCATTTAAAATCGAAACCGGATTTTTAAGGCAAAGCTGGTAGCTCTGTATGCTAAAGCTTGTAGGAAATATAGGGTATCCATTCCTTATAAGTGTAGCTTCATCTGTAAAGGATGCCACAATAATAAGGTAAAACGGAATAACACACATTAATGCAAATAATCCTATTAAAATGCAACCCAAAATGTTTACCGCAAGCTCATCCTTTGTCATTCTTCTGTTATGTACCTTTATAACCGACATACTTTTGTACCTCCTTAATATAATGCGTAATCCGGGTCTACCCTCTTTACAAGCCTGTTGCAAATTGTAATTGTTATAAAGCATAGTACTGATTGGTATAGACCTGCCGCAGCGGAGACTCCAATGTCGCCATTAGTTATGAGCAGGTTAAATACGTATGTATCAATAATGTCCGTATAAGGTTGAAGCAACGCACTGGACTTAACAGTCTGATAGAAAAGTCCGAAATCTCCCCTGAATATATTACCAATTCCCATAAGCACCAAAATCATCATCGTTGGCATTAGTAACGGAATTGTAATATATCGGATTTTCTGCCATACCCCCGCTCCATCAATTGCCGCTGCCTCATACATCTCTTGGTCAAGTCCTGTGATAGCCGCAAGATAAACGACTGAGCCATATCCTGTTGATTTCCAAAGTTTCAAAAATACGATTACAAACGGCCAAGCACTCGGTGTATTATAAAGGTCAAATGACTGTGCACCAAGTAAATTCAGCAAATGGTTCACTACACCTTTTTCATAATTAAAAAGGTTGTACATTATGGCTCCTGCCACTACCCAACTTATAAAATAAGGCAGGAACATAAATGATTGGGAAATTTTCTTGAAAACCTTTGATAATATCTCATTTAATAAGATTGCACTTCCCATCTCAAAGATAACACCAAGAAATATAAACGCTATGTTATATAACAGAGTGTTTCTAGTAACCGTACCGAGCTTTCCCGCAATCAAAAGTGCCTTGAAATTTGTAAGCCCGTTCCACGGCGAACCATAAATTCCACCCGAATACTGATAGTTCTTAAATGCAAGCACAATTCCTGTCATTGGGATATAAGAGAAAATAATAGCATATATTATTGCCGGTGCAAGCATTGCAAGAAGCATCCAGTGTTTCCTTACAGTTTTGAAAAAAGGCTCCTTGTATTTCTTTTTGTTTTCCTTTTCTTTCATGCTTTTGTTTTTCCTTTCCATTTACTTAAAGACTATCTTTGTAGGCGTTAATTGCCTTTGTAAACCTAATACTTTTATCCTTTACAACCCTTGCAGCTCCAAGTATGTAATGATCCGGTAATAAATCCGCGCCAACCTCCGGTTCCCACCAAAACACTCCCTGTCCCATTTGGTTTGGCAAATCCTTTATTGCCCTAACTGAACTTAATAAAAACTCATAGCTTTCGTCTTCCTCATCCTCCCTCGCACCAATTTCACTTAACAAGAGGGGCTTTTTATATTTTTCAGAAAGTTTTGTCATAATATTTTTAAGCCTGTCTGCATTGTGTTCAATTCTCATCCAATAGGGATAATAGGAAAATCCCATTATATCCGTAAGACCGCCTTTCTCAAAAAACATGTCAAAAAACTTTTTACACACATCATAATCGTGCCCACCGGCAATATGTGTCACCACAAGACTTTCCGGACTGCACTCCTTAACCGCCTTGTAGCCTGAATTCAAAAAGGCTATCAAGTTATCAGGATTATTCTTACTGCTGCCCATTGGAAGTAAAATTCCCGTGTTAATTTCATTTCCAACCTGTACCCATTCAGGAAAAATATTATTATCAGCCAAAAGTCCTATTACTTCCTTTGTATGCCCCTCCACACGTTTTATAAGCCCAGCGACATCATCATTTTCCCATTCCTTTGGGATATCCTGGAATATAGGGTCTGCAAAATGGTCACTGTAATGAATATCTATCATTAATCCCATGCCATGCTCTCTCACACGCTTTGACATTTCAAGCACGCTATCCTTATCACAAAAGCCAAGCATACAATCTTCTCCGCCTATTACATTCCCATAGCACTCCTTTTTAGGTTTCTGCCAATATGCATCCTTGGGCGGATTTACAAAAACCCTAAGCCTTACAGCATTTGCACCCATATTTTTTAATAATTCTATCGGGTCTGTCTTATTATTTTCATCGTCTATCCAATATACCCCTTGTGCTTCAAGCTGGCTCAACCAACCCAAATCGACACCATACGCAAAATTTTCCGACATAATAAGCCACCATTCCTTTACTTTTTTAATAATTTTGCATATAATTATGTTATTCACATAAATAATTATATGCAATTATTACATTACATAACAATGTCGCAAATGGGTTTATACAGTAAAATTTGTATCATATATGGGATTATGGAGGATGACATTATGGAAATTGACACTAAATATTCTTCTATGCTTGAGGCTTTAGGAAGTAATGATTCTTCCATAAATGTCCAGAATATAACAAGTGATTTTGGGCGGCTTTTTCATATGGAGGTTCCGTTTCAGGTTACGCTTGAATACTCAAACGGAGCTGATTTGGATGATTATGTAAATATAGTCACCCTGTCACCTGACCGTTCACTTATGTATCAGGAAACACTGTCTACAAAAAACTTCGCAAAAAGCGAGGATGCCCCACATTATCATGACTTTTACGAATTAGTAATTGTTTTAGAGGGTACTATCGTCCAGATAATAGAAGGGAAGGAATATCTTTATCCTGCCGGAACCTGTTGCCTTATCAACAGGAGTTTGAAACACCTTGAACATTATCAAGCTCAAACAAAGGTACTCTACATCGGTATGTCACCCGAATTTATTATAGAGCTTTTTAATTCTGCCAAAAGTTCTTCATTTAAGGTCGAAAAAAATATATGTCAAAACGCCCTTTACAAATTTATTGTGTCAGACCTAAAAAAGCCCGGTGAAAAGGCTTATATTGACTTTATACCCACATACCAAAATCACAAAAATGCAATATACTTACATTCAATGGCAGAGGATATAATAAATACGCTTCTCTATCCAGATTTTGGCGCCACATATCGAATTCGTGCACTTATATGCTCTCTTTTGAATTATTTATCGTCACCCAAATATTATCACTGCACAACCATTAAGCTTGATACTAGCAGCGATTTTCTAATATTTTCACGTGTTAGCTGTCTTTTTGAGGAAAGTAACGGACGTATGAGCCGTGGAGATTTGGAGCAAAGATTAAATTACAGTGGGGATTATCTTAATAGAATTGTGAATAAATATTCTGGGATGTGTCTATTCGACTATGGAATGAATTTCTGTTTGAAAAAGGCTGCGCAATATTTAACCGAAACAAACGAGTCAATTAATACAATAGCATCCCGCCTGAATTTTTCAAACCGTACCCATTTCTATAATCTTTTTAAAGAAAAATACGGAGTTACTCCAAAAGAATACAGGCAGATGCACCAATAATCGGTGTGTCTGCCTGCTTTACTTTATATCCTAGTCTCAACAAAAATTGCATAGATAGCCTTGATAGCTGCCTCAAAATCCTCGTTTGCAACGCCGATAATGATATTCTGCTCGCTTGAACCCTGGTCAATCATTCTGACATTAACGTTTGCATGGGCAAGGGCTGCAAATATTCTTCCGGCAGTACCTCTTTGGGACTTCATACAACGTCCAACTACAGCGATAAGGGCAAGGTCTGACTGAATATCTACATCATCAGGGTTAACAGCCTTGTTAATTCCTGAAAGGATGTTCTGCTCCTTATCCACAAATTCAGACTGATGAACCATTACGCTCAAAGTGTCAATTCCAGAAGGCATATGCTCAAAAGAAATTCCGTACTCCTCAAATACCTGAAGAACCTTACGTCCAAACCCAACCTCGGAGTTCATCATATCCTTCTCTATATTAATAGAAGCAAAGCCTTTCTTTCCCGCTATTCCTGTTATTGTATATTTTGCTTTCTGACAGGTGTGTCCTACAATCCATGTTCCCTCATCCTCCGGCTTGTTTGTATTTCTGATATTGATTGGAATTCCCTCTTTTCTAACCGGAAAGATTGCGTCCTCATGGAGAACCGTTGCCCCCATATAAGAAAGCTCTCTAAGCTCACCATAGGTAATTATATCAATGCCCTTGGGATTATCAATTATTCTAGGGTCAGCAATCAAAAATCCCGAAACGTCAGTCCAATTTTCATATACATCAGCCTGGATAGCCTTTGCAACAATCGAACCTGTGATGTCAGATCCTCCTCTTGAAAACGTCACAACCGTACCGTCCTCCATTGCACCGTAAAATCCAGGTACAACAGCACGTTCAACATCCGCAAGCCTCTTTGACAACAATTTCTGGGTAAGTTCTGCGTCAAATACCCCCGCCTCGTTAAATCTGATTGCCTCGGCAGGGTCAACAAATTCATAGCCAAGGTATTTTGCCATGATAATTCCATTCAAATATTCGCCACGGCTTGCCGCATAATTATTTCCTGCCTTTTTCTTAAAATTGTCAATAATCTTGTCAAATTCTGATGACAGGTCAAGGTCAAGCTTTAGTCCGTCTATAATCTCCTGATATCTCTTTTCAATCTGTGCCATTTCAGCCATGAAATTATGGTCTTTCTCAGCCAAAGCGTAGCAGGAATAAAGCATATCAGTCACCTTGGTGTCCTTATCAAAGCGCTTTCCCGGAGCAGACGGAACAACAAATTTTCTATCTTCATCCGCATGAATAATATCTCCAACCTTTACAAACTGTTCTGCGCTGGCAAGTGAACTTCCTCCAAATTTTACTACCTTTTTCATTTTTCAAAACCATGCCTTTCTATTATTCTACTCTAATCATTGATAAGATGTTACCAAACTTAGCTGCTTTTTCCTTATAATCAGCCTCTGTCATTTCTGAAGTCACAAAACCACATTCACCATCAACAACGCCTGTCATCATCTCAACTTCACCAAATATTTCCTTAATCTTTGCCTCGTCAGATGAAGAAACCCTTACGAAAAATTTTCTAACAGCACCGTCTATAGGCGAAATTTCAAGCTTTTCCTCATCCCACTTTACATATAAATGCTTTCCAATATGTTTTGCACAATCAATAACATCAGCAACAACTGCACTAGCAGTAGCAAGCTTTCCGGCACCTTTTCCATAATACATCGTGTCTGCACCCATGTTTCCATTTACAAGGATTGCGTTAAATACACCACTTACTGCATAAAGCGGATTTTCAGGGCTTACTACAAACGGAGCAACAATTGCATAATATTTTCCGTCTTTCTTCACGCTCTTTGCAAAAAGCTTTATTGTACAGCCCATTTTCTTTGTATATGCAAAATCCTTGTCAGTAATGTCTGTAATTCCCACTGTTGTAATGTCGTTAAAATCAACGTTTTTTCCATAGGCAAGGGATGTAAGGATGGCAATTTTCCTACATGCGTCAAATCCAAGGATGTCGGCATCAGGATTTTTCTCAGCATATCCCTTTTCCTGTGCCCTTTTTAAAACTGCGTCAAATTCAAGTCCCTCTGTCTCCATTTTTGTAAGAATGTAGTTTGTAGTACCGTTAAGAATACCTGTGATTGACTGTATATCCTCCTGTGCCAAGGATGTTCTAAGCGGTCTGATAATAGGGATACCCCCACCTACGCTCGCCTCAAATAAATAGCTGCAATTGTGAGCCT
>CAYTGS010000104.1:0-7383 GCA_964437435.1 uncultured Roseburia sp. | reverse complement strand
TAAATAGGGCTAATCTCCAACAATTCGTCATGCGTGCCAAAAGCTGAAATCTGACCGTTATCCATGACTATAATTCTGTCTGCATTTTGTACAGAGCTTATACGCTGTGCGATAATAAGCTTTGTGGTATCTGGAATTTCCTCTGCAAAGGCTTTTCTAATCTTTGCGTCAGTAGCTGTATCTACAGCACTTGTGCTGTCGTCGAGAATAAGTATCTTAGGCTTTTTGAGAAGTGCCCTTGCGATACAAAGCCTCTGCTTCTGACCACCTGAAACATTAGTACCGCCTTGCTCTATATAGGTGTTGTACTTGTCAGGCATTTTCTGTATAAATTCATCAGCACATGCAAGCTGACATGCCCTGATACATTCTTCCTCAGTAGCCTCTTTGTCACCCCATCTTAGGTTTTCCAATATAGTACCGCTAAAGAGTACGTTTTTCTGCAACACTACTGAAACTTGGTTTCTCAAGGTTTCCATATCATATTTTCTAACATCAACACCGCCTACGAGAAGTTCTCCCGAGGTAACGTCATAAAGTCTGCTGATAAGGTTGACAAAACTTGACTTTGCGCTACCTGTACCGCCAATAATACCGATTGTCTCACCGGATTTAATATTAATGTTTATATCCTTTAATACAGGTTTTCCTGTCTTGTTGTATGCGAAATCAACATGATTAAATGTAATGCTTCCGTCAACAACCTCCATAACAGGCTTTTCGGGATTTGTAAGGTCTGATTTCTCCTCTAATACCTCTGCGATACGCTTTGCACTTGCTGCACTCATTGTAAGCATTACGAATATCATAGAAACCATCATAAGGCTCATTAGGATATTCATACAATATGTGAGCATACTCATAAGCTCACCTGTCGTAAGTGAAGAACCTACTATCATTTTGGCACCCAGCCATGAGATAATGAGGATACATACATAAACTGTAGCCTGCATAAGCGGCATATTTATAACTACAAGCTTTTCAGCTCTCAGGAACATATTGTAAATATTAGAGTTAGCCCTTGAAAACTTTTCCGTTTCATATTCCTCACGGTCATAAGCCTTTACAACCCTGATGGCTGATACGTTTTCCTGTACGCTTGAGTTTAAGTCATCATATTTTTCAAATACCTGACGGAAATACTTGTTAGCCCGTGGCATTATAAGAGATATGCAGATACCTAAGAAGATTACTGCAACAAGGTAAATTGAAGCAAGCCTGGCATTTATTGAAAATGACATAATCATTGCTATAATCATTGTCATTGGAGCCCTCATTGCCATACGTAAAATCATCTGGTAAGAATTTTGGATATTTGTAACGTCTGTTGTAAGTCTTGTGATAAGGCTTGATGTTGAGTATTTGTCAATATTGGCAAAAGAATAAGTCTGTATATTCTCAAACATTGCCTTTCTTAAGTTCCTTGCAAAGCCTGTTGCGGCTCTTGCTCCAAATTTTGCACCCATAAGTCCTGCAAACAGACCAAACAGGGCAGCTACAATCATCCAACCGCCGACCTTGTAAATGTGGTTTAAATTTTTAGCATTTACACCGTCATCAATAATTGAAGCCATTAAAAGAGGTATAATCATTTCCATGATTACCTCTAAAATCATGAAAATCGGCGTAAGAATGGAATCTTTTTTAAATTCCTTAATTTGTGCGCCTAATGTTTTCAGCATATAATAAAACTTCCTTTCTTTAGAAATTGTTATTCTTTCTATTTTAATTGTATAATTGTTTTCAGTCAAGAATTGACTGGGGGATTTTATAGAATTTTAAGTTTAATATTTTCTTAGTTCTATTGAATCGTCGTCAGATGTATTGACAACTGATTTGACGACTACATCATATCCAAAATCACTGTTGACCTGAACATGAACCGTATCTCCGCACTTATGACCTACAAGTGATTTCCCTATGGGCGATTCGATACTTATAAGCCCCTGTAATGGGTTATTCCTTACGGTTGTGACAAGGCGGTAGGTCTCAACCGTACCGTCATCTATAAATTCCACCTCAACGGTTTTGTTAAGTCCTATCTCGTCCTCCTTTGTGTCGTCCTCTATGATTTCGGCTGTCTTTATCATCCGCTCTAAGTAGCGTATACGGCTTTCATTTTGGTTCTTGTATTTTTTAGCCGCATAGTATTCAAAGTTCTCGCTCAAATCACCTTGGGCACGGGCTTCCTTAACAGCCTCCAATGCCTCTTTTCTAATTACAATCTTTCTGTGCGATATTTCTTCTTCCATTTTTTTGATGTCACTTTTGGTTAATTTGTCATTCATATCTAACAACCTCTTGTATGTTTAGTTTGTATTGTTTAAGGCTTTGCTCTTATGGATTACATAAAGCGGAAGTGACACGAATACCATTCCACCCAATATGTTTCCGACTGTAACAGGAACAAGGTTTGATATGAAACCGCCGATATTCAGATTTGATGAAATCTGAGCGGCTGTAATACCGTAAAGCTCCTCTGCTTTTGACACATACGTATCATTCATGCTTGCAATAATTCCTGCCGGAATATAGAACATATTAGCAACGCAGTGTTCCCAACCTCCGATAACGAATGCACAGATTGGGAAGAATATCGCCCATACCTTGCCTGCAATGTCCTTTGCCGCCGTAGCCATAAGGACTGCTATGCATACGAGGATATTACATAAAATGCCTGAGCATATTGCCTTGAACGGGGTGATTGTCGCCTTGCCGTAAGCCACTTTAATAGTATATGCGCCAAGCGCTCCGTTTGTATAATCGAGAAGCCCGCTGAAATAGACAAGCGCAGAAATGATAACAGCCCCAACCATATTACTGAAATACACTATTACAAGTGTCTTAATCATATCAAGAACACTGTATTTCTTAGCCAAAACACCTGAAATCATCATGCAGTCACCAGTGAAAAGCTCACCGCCCACGAAGACTATCATCATAAGCCCTACAGGGAAAATGCTTCCTGCAAGTGCCTTTGCAACCCCCTGGTTTGAAATATTATGTACCGCAGCACTGCTTGTTGCTCCACCAAAGGCGATAAATGCCCCTGCCATTATTCCAAGCAAAATACATTTTAATAAGGGAAGCTTGGCTTTTCCCTCATTTGCGCTAAGGTTGGCATCAAATACCTGTGCCGGTGTGTTAAATGCATTATCCATTTTGAATACTCCTTTACAAAATTGCTTCAAATTATTATAACGCATTAAGGATTTTTTTGCAAACAATTACAATATATTTTTGATTATGGGTTGAAAACGTTTCCAATTTACTGTAAACTTAATATTTAGGTACACATAACATAAAAACTACAGGTGAACTTCGCACATGAAAGGCAAATATAATGGTAACTATAAAGGATATTGCAAAACGTCTGGGAATTGCACCCAGTACGGTTTCTAAAGGGCTTAACGATGCAAATGATATCAGTCCGGAACTAAAACAGCTAGTGCTAGACACCGCAATAGAAATGGGATATGTTACAAAACGAATGAAAAAGGAAAGCCGAAAGCGTCTTTGTATTTTTGTCGAAAACATGAAATATCAAAATCCTGATGATTTTGGATTTGATATAATTTTGGGTTTTAGACAGGCGGCAGTGCGTGATAATTGGGATGTCACAGTTGTTCCTATGGAGCCGATACTACAGCTAAAAGACCCATATGACAGGTATATGGTACAAAACAATTACCATGGAGGCTTCTTTATAGGTTTTGCCCTTAAGGACCCCTGGATTAAACAGCTTGGAAACACTACGATACCTACCGTTTTGTTTGATAATTATATTAAAGGAAATCCAAATGTTGCATATGTCGGCACTGACAGTTTCGAGGGAATTGACCTTGCAATTAATCATCTGGCAATGCTTGGCCACAAAAAAATTGCACTGCTTAACGGCTCTCCCGACTCAATGGTTACAGTTAACAGATATGACGCATATATAAGCAGTATGCAAAGCCATAATTTGGAGATTGATGAAAATTTAATTGCATACGGGCATTATGTGGAGGAAAGCGCCAAATACCACCTCTCTAAGCTTTTGGAGAATGGTGCCACTGCTATTGTATGTGGCAATGACCTCCTCGCCGTAGGGGTATTAAACGAATGTGAGAAGCTTAATATTATCGTTCCAGGAGATTTAAGCATCATCGGATATGATGACCTTCCTATTTCGAGGGAAATGGCACTGACTACAATACGTCAGGACAGGCTGGATTTAGGAAGATGCTCATACGCCACCCTATACTGGCTTATCGCAAGAATTCCAATTTCAAGGTCACTACTTAGACCAGAGCTTATTTACCGCTGTACAACAGGCAAGATTGAAAACGAGCAGATTTTATAACCTGCTCGTTTTTATATATCTGTATATTAAAATTAAAAGCCTAATTTCTTATAAATATCAAAGCAGTCAAAGGTTGCAAAGTAATCCTTTGGTGTCTCTGCACGTCTTATAAGCTGTACACTGCCGTCTTCCTTTAACAAAAGCTCTGCTGACTTTAATTTGCCGTTATAATTGTAGCCCATTGCAAAGCCATGTGCACCTGTATCATGGATTGCAAGGTAATCGCCCATCTCAATCTTTGGCAACATTCTGTCAACTGCGAATTTATCATTATTCTCGCAGAGTGAGCCTGTCACGTCATATTTGTGGTCACATGGCTCATTTTCCTTCCCAAGGACAGTGATATGATGATAAGCGCCATACATTGCAGGTCTCATAAGGTTTACTGCGCAAGCGTCAACTCCTATATATTCCTTATGGGTATGTTTCTCGTGGATAGCCTTAACTACAAGATGTCCATATGGGCCCATCATAAAACGCCCAAGCTCCGTGTAGATTGCAACATCCCCCATTCCCGCAGGAACAAGGACCTCCTCATACACCTTTCTCACACCCTCACCGATTGTTTTAATGTCATTTGGCTCCTGGTCAGGTCTGTAAGGTATTCCGATACCACCTGAAAGGTTGATAAATGTAATATTTGCCCCTGTCTCGTTCTTTAACTTAACAGCAACCTCGAACAATATCTTTGCAAGAGTTGGATAATATTCGTTGGTTACAGTGTTGCTTGCAAGGAATGCGTGAATACCGAAATTTTTAACGCCCTTTGCCTTCAATATCTTAAAGCCCTCGAAAAGCTGCTCAGTTGTAAAACCATACTTTGCGTCACCGGGGTTGTCCATTATATCTGTTGTAATCTTAAAAAGGCCACCCGGATTATAACGGCATGAAATTGTCTCAGGGAGCTTTCCGATTGTCTTCTCCAAAAATTCAATATGTGTAATATCGTCTAAATTAATAGTTGCGCCGATTTTTGCCGCATACTCAAATTCCTCTGCGGGTGTGTCATTAGACGAGAACATGATATCCTTACCCTCTACCCCTATTGCATTGCTTAGCATAAGCTCCGTCAATGATGAGCAGTCACAGCCGCATCCATATTCCCTTAAGATATTTATAAGAAATGGGTTTGGAGTTGCCTTTACGGCAAAATATTCCTTAAAGCCCTTGTTCCATGAAAAGGCATCCTTTAAAGCCTGTGCGTTAGCCCTTATTCCCTTTTCGTCATAAATATGGAATGGTGTTGGATATGTCTTAACTATTTCTTCGATTTGCTCTTTTGTAACAAATGCTTCTTTTTTCATTTTATATTGTCTCCTTTTGTTAATTCTATAAGTTTTATCTCATTTCTAAGTGAGTCCTTAAAAACATTTACAAAGTTTTTCTGCCCGCAGTAAAGGCACGTGTCGGACACGTCGCCTGTCATGTCTCCTGTGAGGACAAAGCCAGAGTCAACAATCAGCTTTAACTGATTATCATTTCTTCCCGTGATATAGGTTATTGCGCCAGCTATATCATCATCCAAAGGCTCGTTTATCAGAAGTACTACTTTTTTGTCTTCATCAATAAGTTTTTTAAGCTGTGGTCTAAACTCGTTTATATATTGCTTTGGAATTGACATATATATTCTGTATTCGACATTGGCTAACATATTATAGATTTTATCCATTATATGACGGTGGCTGCTTATCGTGATATAGCCCTCACATTCCTCTGAAATATGAGGATTTTTGGTGGCTATATCGTTTTTAAGCTTACTTAGGTGTCGGATTTTATTCTCACAGAATATATCCGCTGAAACTGCCGTGTATTTATTGGGATTGCCTTCTAGCAGATAAGCCGCACCCTCCTCCACAAGCCCTGCAAGAGCGCTGTATACATTGGAGCGTGATATTCCCGTAAGCTTCGATACCTCGTAGCCTGACATTTCTTTATTCTGTAAAAGGCACACATAAATTGTTGCCTCCTGACGTGTAAGACCAAATTGTCCTAACTCATCAGTCAAAATCCCAAGCACACTGCTTTCCACGTTCTCACCACCCTAGTAGTACTATTTGGAAACACTATACTATGATTTCGGATAAAAGTCAAGCAACTGTTATCCGCATATGCCAATATTTTAAAGCTTGTCATTGAAATAATCGTAAAATTACTGTAGAATGATTATGTAACTATTTTGAAAATTTAAGAAATCTGTAATTTGAGGAGGATAAGGAATGGCTATAAATTTGAACATGTTTTCACTTGAGGGAAAAACAGCACTTGTGACAGGAGCTAATACAGGCTTGGGGCAGGGAATTTGTGAGGCTTACGCAAAAGCTGGTGCGAATGTAATAGGTGTTGCGAGAAGAAGCTGTGAGGAGACTGCAAATGAAATAGCTAAAATTGGCGGAAGCTTTACAGAGGTTATCGCTGACTTGTCGGACATATCCGTTATTCCCGATATTGTTGAGAAAGCCAATGCTGCCTACGGGCGGGTTGATATTCTTGTAAATAACGCTGGTATCATTAAAAGGTGTGATGCCGTTGATGTTACTGTCGAGGATTGGGACGCTGTAATAAATATTAATGAAAAAATGGTATTTTTCATTTGCCAGGCTTTCGCCAAGGGCTGGATTGCTGACGGAAAAGGTGGAAAAATTATAAATATCGCATCAATGTTAAGCTATCAGGGGGGAATAAGGGTTCCTGCCTACACTGCAAGCAAGAGCGCCATAATGGGACTTACAAAGGAGCTTGCCAACGAATGGGCGAGCCATAATATCAATGTCAATGCTATCGCACCAGGATATATGGCTACGAACAACACCCAAAATCTCAGAAATGATGAAAACAGAAGTGACGAAATTCTTTCAAGAATTCCTGCAGGACGCTGGGGAACACCTGCCGATATAGCCGGAGCTGCAATTTTTCTTTCATCTTCGGCTTCAGATTATGTGAATGGATTTACGCTGGCTGTTGACGGTGGCTGGTTGGCAAGGTAAGACTTTGAGGGGGGAGCATGCGCAGCTTCCCCCTCTGCATCCTTTCTACTTTAA
>CAYTGS010000103.1:0-7501 GCA_964437435.1 uncultured Roseburia sp. | reverse complement strand
CAGGTAAATCAATACCTGCGAGCACTTTTTTTATTATTCAACTGTCAAACTCCCGACTCAACATAATGTCACTTACAGCGAAAGCTGACAGCACAATTGACGCACCGGCTATTATTTTTTTCCTTTTCAAGCGTATTACCTCCAATCATTAAATTTTATATGACTATTATAGCACAAAATCATAATTAATGATATTAAAATAATAGTAACTGTTTTCAGAGAATTGTTGTGTTTTGTGATTGATTGGTATAAAATAGTAACAAATGAGTATAATATGAGGGTATTGAATAGTTATGGGGTTTGAGAGGTTAATTGGAATGAATAAGAAGTTACCGGCGCTTTTGCTTGCTGGAATTTTGGCGTTGCAACTAGTTGGATGCGGGGCATCGGACAGTAACACTGCTCAGGATTATTCCAATGATTATGAGAAAGATACGGAAGATGATACAGATAATGGGGAAGTCAGGTATCAGGATGATTATTACGAATTTGTAAACCAGAACCTTCTGTCAAAAATAGAGCTTGCTGCAACGGATGCACACTGGGATTGGTTTAGCGAGCTTAGTGCTGTGGTCAGCAATGAAATGGATTATATAATAGATGAGCTTGTAAATGATGATAATACATATGAAAATGGAAGCTCTGAGCAAAAGATAAAGGATATGTATGAATGTGTATCAAATATTGAAAACCGCAATGAAACGGGGCTTGGACCCTTACAACAGCACCTTGACAGTATCAGAAATGCATCAAGCATAGATGAATATGTGGATGCGCTTTCATACTTAAGCGGTGAATACGGATTTAGCAGCATTGTGGGCGGATATACTATAATGCAGGATAAGGCGGATTCTGACAGCTATGCAGTATATATGATGTATGCGGATACCCTTATAGGAAAGGAATACGTTGAGGGTGAAAATACAACGGAATACATGGATGCTTACATGAATTATGTAAATAATATGCTTATGGAATTTGGAATGACCGCAGATGAGGCAGCCCAAAGTGCAGATTCCATAGAGACGCTTTTGAGGGACATATGTAGCTCCACGCTTTCAACGGAACAGCTCTATGACCCGTCAATTACATATAATGTGTATACGGAGGAAACGCTACAGGAACTTTATACAAATGTAGATGTTCCAAGAATGTTGGAAATATTAAGGATAGATGGTCAGGATAAATACATTGTAATGGATGTGGAACAGGCTAAGAAGATAAATTCCCTGCTTGTGGAGGAAAATTTGGATGCACTTAAGGATTATTCCACGTTTGTACTGCTTAACGATACTGCAAAGTATGGGAACGTGACATATGCAAAGCTTAGTGACGGAATAAAAAATGTCCTCTATGGAATTACAGAAAGCTGGGGGGATGAGAAAACATGGAAGAATTTGACACAGGATTTGCTCCCTTGGGATTTTGGAACCATATATGTTGAGGAGCATTTTTCGGCAGAGGACAAGGAAGCGGTTGAGGATATAATAGGTCTGATATTAAAGGAATATGAGAATATTATAAACAGACAGGAATGGATGAGTGAGTCAACCAAAAAAAAGGCGGTGCGAAAGCTTGAAACAATGCAGGTCAAGATAGGTTATCCGGATGAATGGCCTGAGGAGAAGGACATGATGCAGGTAACACCAATATCGGAAGGTGGAAGCCTGATATCAAACCTGTTGGTGAGTATGAAAGTATCAGTTGATGCGGGGCTTTCAAAGCTTGGAACAAGGGTTGACCGTACTACGTGGGATGTGACACCCCAGACAATCAATGCAATGTATGACCCGCTTAACAATGAAATAATCTTTCCGGCGGCAATCCTCCAGGCACCATTTTATGACAGTGATAACAGTTATGGGGCAAATTTAGGCGGCATAGGGTTCGTAATAGCTCACGAGGTAAGCCATGCATTTGATTCAAGCGGTGCCCTGTATGATGAATATGGAAATTATAATGTATGGTGGACTGATGAGGAGCTTGAAAAATATAATGAATTGTCAAAATCAATAGTTGAATATTATAATAATTATGAGATGATGGGAATAAAGGTAAATGGTGAGCTTACGCTTATGGAAAATATAGCCGATTTGGGAGCGATGACTTGTGTGACGTCAATAATAGGTGATGACGCAAAGGCGCTTGATGAGGCGTTTGCCCAGATGACCTACAATTGGGCAAGCGAGGATACGGCAAGCTTTATGATGTATCTTTTAAATACTGACACACATTCGCCTAACAAGGTAAGGGTAAATGCTGTATTAAGCTCCTGTGATGCTTTTTATAAAATATATGATATAAAAGAGACTGATGGAATGTATGTGGCTCCTGAAAACAGGGTCGGCATATGGAGATAATGGAGGATTTAGAATATGAGGAAAAAGATTATCAGAATATTTGGGGCATTGGTGACGACGGCAATCTTAATGTCATCATTTAGTACATATGAAATTGACAGGGTTAGTGCAGTTGAATTTACTGTGACAGAGAGTAAGGCTGTGCTGTATAGTAATGATAATACAAAGGTATATAAGCAGCCGGATGCGTCAAGCGGTGTGGTGACTGTTATTGCAAAGGATTTGCCCGTAAGTGTGACAGGGGTAACATCTAATGGGTGGTTTCGTGTATCATTAAACGGAACATATTATATTCCTGGTGACGGGCTCGTATCGAAAACTGAGACAACTAATACGGTGTCATCCTCCGATATTGAAAAGCTTACAAAGGGAACCTTTTCCTTTTACAAAAGTTCAGAGCTTAGCAAGATGGATAAAGATGACGTAGAGGATATGGATGAGAATACATATATTAAATATCTTGATTCCTTCATAATGGGATATGCAAAGCTTGATTATTGTATACTACAGGACAGTGGAAAATATTTGAAGGACGTATATGAAAGCAAATCAAAAACAGATACAAGTGTGGCGGCAATGTCAATGCAGTCATATCTTATATATTATAGAAATAATTATTTAAGCGACAGCATTATAGGTCCGTACAGGACTGAAAAGGACTTAAAGCTTGTAATAAACAGGGCGATAAGGTATGATATAGAGAAGTTTAACACTGTATATAAAAACTCATCTGTAGGAACGGATGAATCGAAACTTGATAAAGCGGTTGAAAAAGTTATAAAGGAAATAAAGGCAGAACAGGGTGTGACATTTACTTATTCAGCAGTATACGGAAACTATAAAACAAGTGACGGAAGTGAGGGAAAGGGCTGGATAGTCGAACTTACAAAAAAGGATTAAGGATGTAATCAATGAACAGATGTGAACACGTTGTAATTGCCAAGGATGACGGCAGATTTTACTGCAGGGTGCTTGACTGCATATTAAATTGTAAAAATGACGAATATGTGTGCGGTAAGGGATGCCCATGCTTTGTAAACACGGACGGTAACACCTTTGTATGCAGTTATGAGGATATGCCCGGTATTTTTCCAATTACAGGCAATATTGATATAAGGCTTCAGAAAGCATATGAATATTCAGCTAAGGCTCATCTGGGACAGTATAGAAAGGGTACAGAAATTCCCTATTTTTCCCATATTATTACTACAATGAATTACGCAATGGAGCTTACGGATGATATTGAGGTATTGCAGGCTGCGGTACTTCATGATACAGTAGAAGATACGGATATTACGGTGGATGACCTGATACGTGATTTTGGGGAACGTGTTGCAAGGCTTGTCGAGGCTGAGACTGAAAATAAACGTATGGATATGCCAGCAAACCAAACATGGGAAATCAGGAAAAAAGAAGGAATAGAACACTTGAAAGACAGCAATATTGATTTTAAAATAATCGTGTTGGCTGATAAGACGGCAAATGCGGAGTCGTTGGTAAGGGAGTGGAGACGCATAGGCGATAAGGTTTGGGATAAATTCAACCAGACTGATAAGAAAAAGCAGGAATGGTATTTTAAATCTATAAGGGATGGATTGTATGATTTGGGGGATACGTCGGTTATGAAAACCTTTGATGAATTTATTAAAATACTGTTTGATTAATACTTATGATGTGTGAAAGGGAACGAAATGGAAGCGGAAACAAAAGAAATAAGACAGGAGTTTTTGACAGGCGAAAGGGCGCTTTTTAAGGGTGAAAACCTGAAAATATTTGATACAATTTTTACGGATGGCGAGTCACCGTTAAAGGAAAGTAAAAATATTGAGCTTTACGGAAGTATGTTTAAATGGAAATATCCACTTTGGTATGCAAATAATATTGTAGCAAAGGACTGTACATGGTTTGACATGGCTAGGGCGGGAGTATGGTACAGCAATAATGTTACGGTTGAAAATGCTGCAATCGAGGCGCCTAAAAATTTTAGAAGGTGCTATAACCTTACATTAAAAAATGTATCATTTGCAGATGCGGCTGAAACTTTATGGCACTGTGATAATGTGACGCTTGAGAATATAACTGCGAGGGGTGATTATTTTGCCATGAATAGTAATAACATGACAATAGATAACCTCACCTTATATGGAAATTATTCCTTTGACGGAAATACAAATATAGATATTAGAAATTCCAAGCTTTTATCAAAGGATGCTTTTTGGAACAGCGATAATATTACTGTATATGATTCGTTCATATCAGGTGAATACCTAGGGTGGAATGCCAAGAACCTTACACTTATAAACTGTACAATAGAAAGCCTTCAGGGAATGTGCTATATAGATAATCTGGTAATGAAAAACTGTAAGCTTATAAATACGACCTTAGCCTTTGAGTATTCGACGGTAAATGCTGAAATTATCGGAAAAATTGACAGCGTGCTAAATCCGACAAGCGGTGTTATAAAGGCTGATTCAATAGATGAGCTTATAATTGAGAAGGATAAGGTAAATCCTGATAAGACAACAATAATATGTAGAAATTAAGTGGGGTGCTTGAAGCACCCCACTTTTAGCGACGTCTCATAATATCCTCCATTTCATCTAACAGGCTGTCAAAAAGCCTTAAAGCCTCCTCGACAGGCTTTTTTGTAGACATGTCAACTCCGGCATCTTTAAGGATTGATACCGGGTCTTTTGAGCAGCCTGCACTTAAAAATTTCTCCTTGTATGCTTTAACAGCAGGTTCACCCTCGTTTAAAATCTTCTGGGACAGGGCTATGGCAGCGGAAAATCCTGTCGCATACTGGTATACATAAAAGTTGTAATAAAAATGAGGTATGCGTGCCCATTCAAGGTCGATTTTGCTGTCGTGGATTATATCATTTCCAAAATACAAATCAATCAAATCATGGTAAACCCTGCATGTACTCTCTGAGTTAATGCTTTCGCCGTTTTGCACCATTTGGCTCATTTTAAGCTCAAATTCCGCAAACATGGTCTGGCGGTAGAGGGTAGTCCTAAACTGTTCAAGGAAGTGGTTTATCAGATATGCCTTTTCCTTTTTATCAGTTGTCTTTTTTAACAGATATTGCATTAAAAGTGCTTCGTTGCAGGTTGAAGCCACCTCTGCCACAAATATAACATAATCCTGGTTTATAACAGGTTGGTTTTTATTTGAAAGATATGAGTGCAGTGCGTGTCCCATTTCGTGTGCAGTGGTAAACTCGCTGTCTAGCGTGTTTTTATAATTTAACAATACATAAGGATGTACCCGGCAACCGCTTGAGTAAGCACCACTCCGCTTGCCTGTGTTTTCGTATATGTCAATCCAACGGTTGGAAAATCCCTCGTCCAAAATGGCTATATAATCCTCTCCGAGTACCGAGAGAGCTTCACGTATATTGGACTTTGCCTCATTGAAAGGAATGTCACGCTTGGCATCAGGCACCATAGGTACATAAAGGTCATACATATGTAATTCCTCTAGCTTTAGAAGTTTTTTCCTTAGACTGACATATCTGTACATTGACTTCATATTTTCATGAACTGCCTCGATTAAGTTATAGTATACAGTTGGATTTACATTTGTCACATCTAGGGATGCCTCAAGCGGACTGCTGTACTTCCTCATTTTAGCAAAAAAATTAAGCTGCTTCATTTGGGCTGACAACAGGGCGGCGGAGGTGTTTTTGTGTTTGTCATATGTTTTGTACAAAGAATCAAAAGCATCCTTTCGCACATTTCTGTCATAGTTGCACATAAGCGGAATAAAGCTTGCATGGGTGACAGGAAGACGGTTGCCCTCAATATCAGTAATTGTGGAAAAAGTCATATCAGCATTGTTTAGAAGTCCATATATGTCATCTGGAGCATTAGCCATTTCCTGTGCTGCTGCAAGAATTTTTTCCTCTGAATTGCTTAGAATATGTGATTTTTTGCGGCGAATATCATTGAGATACCGTTTATATTGATTAAGCTTTGGTTCTTTATTGTAAAACCCGTTTAAGACATCATCCGATATTTCAAGTATCTCCGGCTCTGCGTAGGATAATGCAGACGTGATTTCCACATATAGGGTCGAGGTTTGGTCTTTAAAACCTTGATATGTAGAGTTTTTTGTGTCCTCATCAGCTTTTCGCATTGCATAGTTTGCAAAGCGGTCTACCATAAGCGTTATGTCATCTTGAAGCTGTAAAAATGACAGAAGCGTATCCGCACTTTCCGAAAGCTTTCCCTGAAAAGACATAAACTTAGGTATCATTCCCTTTATTGACTCAAAGTCCTTTTTCCAGTCCTCGTCAGTTGCATATAAATCCTCAAGCGCCCATGTATATTCTGCCGGCACTTCATTTCGCAAGTCAAATTCAATTGAATTATTCATTAGTATATCCCCTCCTAATACAAAATCTGTTATAATTATATCATTTCTGGGAAGATTATGCTAGACTAATCGTTAGATGATTAAGTTTAAATGTAAGGAGGAACCGCAATTGGGGCTTAAATTCTACATAGGGGCATCCGGCTCCGGCAAAAGCCACAGGCTTTATGATGAGATTATACAGGAGTCAATTAAAAATCCTGAGAAAAATTATATAATAGTCGTTCCAGACCAGTTTACAATGCAGACACAGCTAGAAATGGTGAACCGCCACCCTAGCAAGGGCATTATGAATATTGATGTACTTAGCTTTAGCAGGCTCTCACACCGTATCTTCGAGGAAGTGGGTGGCAACGAAAGACCAGTCCTAGATGATACAGGAAAGAGTTTAGTGCTTAGAAAAGTCGCCTCTGATTTGGAGGATGAGCTAAGCGTTATGAAGCGTAATATTAGAAAGCTTGGCTACATAAGTGAGGTAAAGTCAGCTCTTTCGGAGTTTATGCAATATGGTATAGGTATAAAAGAGGTTGACAAGCTATGTGATTATGCGTCAAAAAGAGGTGTACTTTCATACAAATTAAAAGATTTAAATGTACTCTATAAAGGATTTTTAGATTATATAAATGAAAAATATATCACCACCGAGGAAACCCTGGACATATTAAGGGAAGTTCTACATAAGTCAAAGGTTGTACGTGACAGTGTTATAGTATTTGACGGTTTTACAGGTTTTACACCAGTTCAAAATAAGGTTATAGGCGAGC
>CAYTGS010000102.1:0-7505 GCA_964437435.1 uncultured Roseburia sp. | reverse complement strand
TATCAACACCGTACTTTTTGTAAACTTCCTTTGCCTGAGCATATCTTTCTGACATGTTTAAATCCTCCTTTTATTCTTTCCTTTTTAGTTTGGTTTAAAAGTTTTCACATCAAATGAATCAAATATACATTTTCTCGCATCTGAAAGGTCTTTGAGCGCTTTTCCCGCAATCATCTGTGCTGCAAGATTTCCGATTGCCGTTGCCTCGCCCGGTCCTGCAAAGACAGTCTTTTTTGTGGCATTTGCCGTAAGTTGGTTAAGATAATCCGCATTTGCACCGCCACCGATTATATGTATGCTTTCGTAATTTTTGCCTGTATTTTCCTCTATCTCCTTTACAGTCTGACCATAGCAGTCTGCAAGGCTCTGATAAATGACTGTTGAAAGCTCACCTATGCTTTCTGGCACTTTTTCGCCCTTTGCCTTACAATATGCCTTTATCGCCTCCGTCATGTTTTCGGGGGCTAAAAAGCTGTCATCATTTACATCAACCCTTGACGGGAAATCCTTTGCCTCCTCTGCCATGCTGCAAAGCTGTGCAAACGAATAAGCATCGTTTAATTCATGTCTCACGGACTGAATCATCCAAAGTCCCATGATATTCTTAAGGTATCTGAAACGGTAATCATAACCGCCCTCATTTGTAAAATTAGCCTTCATGCTCTTAATATCGCATAAAGCCTTCTCCAATTCCACTCCCATAAGCGACCATGTTCCAGAGCTGATATACAATCCATCACCACTTGTAACAGGCATTGCCATTACTGCCGAAGCCGTGTCGTGGCTTGCGCACTGAACAACCTTACAGTCGTAACCCACCTTTTCTTTTATGTCATCCTTTAAGCTTCCGACCTCTGTACCTGGCATTGAAAGCGGAAGAAACATACCCGAAGGATATCCGAGCATTTCGATTAACTCTTTGTCCCACTGCTTCGTTTCAGGATTTACAAGCTGCGTAGAGCTTGCATTCGTGTACTCCGATTTCTTTACTCCCGTGAGTAAAAACTGGAAATAATCAGGGAGCATTATAAATGTCTTTGCCTTGTCTAAAAGCTCCGGTGTCTGCTGCTTAACTGCCATAAGCTGATAAATGGTGTTGAATATCTGCTTTTGTATGCCTGTCCTTTCGTAGAGCTTATCAAGGGCAATTATCTCATACACCTTATCGTCCATTGTATTAGTCCTGCCGTCCCTATAGCCGTATGTATCACCGAGCACATTGTCATTTTCATCAAGGAGGCAGAAATCAACCGCCCATGTGTCAATCGCCATGCTTTTGGGGATTTTGTCAAGCTCTTTGCATTTCTTCATGCCGTTTACTATCTCGTCAAACAGATGCTTTGTGTCCCATAAAAGCTTTCCGTCAACGTTTTTCATGCCATTCTCGAAGCGGTAAATCTCCTCTATTATCATTTTACCATTTTCGATATGACCTAAAATGTGACGGCCGCTTGATGCACCGATATCGACGGCTAGAAAATATTCTGGATAATATTTGTTCATATTTTTATCCGCACCTTTCCGCTGTTTTATGTTACTATTGTACCTAAATACAAGGCGCAAAAAAAGAACACCTTTTGGTTAAAAAAGTGTCCTTATTTGCACTTGATTTTTATTCATACACTAACGTAAGCGTCATCTCCGGCTTTTTGACAACACCACCGTTATCATCAAGCCACTTTATAAAGCTTTCATTCCACGTCATAGATAGGGCGCTTTCGGGTTTGATATTTTCATCAGGAAGCGAGCCATAATAAAAAGCTACCTGATATGTTGCGTCCGTGTCTATATCACTGCCATTTGGAAGCTTACATGATATTACACGTTTTCCGGCATCCGCCCATGGATTAAATTTAACGTTTAAGCCTGCCGCCACGTAATAATAATATTGTCCCTTGGAATTTGTAGAGCCTTCGTCACTGTTTAGGATATCTAAAATCTGCTGTCCTGTCAGACCTGCCACGCAGATTTTCTCATCCATCTCATCTTCAAGCTCTGCCTTTGGCTCCTTGTTCGGAGTAATACAGTCAAGCGATGAAGCCGTGATGTCCCCCTTATAAAAATAACCGTTTGTGGACTTCCTATATCCTCCGCCTGCAACTATTCCTATGTCTGCACCTGTAAGCTCACGATACATTTCCGCAACTGTATATGCAGTTTCAAGTCGTGTCAGAGTTTCCTCGGACTGTCCGTAAACCTCGCTGTTATTCATATTTCCAGCCAAATAATCGTCCCTCACGCTGTCAATGCCCTCAAGCCACTCCTCAACTGTAATATCTCCAAGAAGCATATCCCGCAGCGTACCAAGCATCTGACGCTCAACCTGCTTGTCAGTTTCGCCCTCCGCAAAATAAAATGTATTAATAATCCGACCACGTTCAATAGTATCAATGATATTTTCCGAGAAATCATTATTGACAACAGGAACACCCGATATATTAGATATCTGAAATCCACCATCAAGGAGTATCTCCTGTCCTTCAACAGAGCTTAAAAACTCAAATATATCCAACAAAATCTGCTTTTTCTCACTGCTCTCATCAGCCGCCTTTTTATTGATTGCCATATAATAGCTTGGAATTACATAAAGGAAATCACTGTCAGGCTCATCAGAAATCCAAAAGGGCATCATAGCTATATCATGCACGTCGGTAATTCCGGCTTCACTCGCCATGGTTTCGGCATAAGTTACTGCATTTTGACACTCCATAATCATTGCAGTCGAATGTTCCTGATACATCATCTGGCTTCTGTCGAGAGGTCTCATATCCATATCGGAAACCGCCAAAATCCCGTCCTCAAAAAGTCCCTTGAACTTTTCAACGGCACCCTCCATATGTCCGACCATTGAGCCTTCTCCGCTTTGGTACTCTGTAAGCCAACGGTAATTTTCCGTTCCCTCATAAGCCATATCATATCCATATGTATTAAAGAAAATCTGGAAAGCGTCAGGATACATAATCGACGGTTGGAAAGCCTTTAAATCCGTCTCCCCGTCATCTGCCTTAAGTCCGGAATTGTCAATTGTATTTATTAATTCCACAAACTCCGAATAGCTGTGCGGAAGCTCCCATCCATTTTCATCAAACAAAGTCTTATCATAAACGATACCATATACATCCGATGGACCAGGAAGATAATACAGCTTGCCGTCGGCTGTGGCGCAACTGTCAACCGCATTCATGTAATAATTGTTGACAAAATCCTGACCCGACAAATCCAACAAATAATCGGCTGCAATATCAGACACGGCAGGCAGTCTTCTTGACATTATAAAATCGCACTCAACGTCAGCCTCCAAATCAGCCTTTATGGTATAAACAGAGCTTGTGGAGCCGTCATGCCTTAACACTATATCCACATTCGGAAACTTTTCCTCCAAAACAGTTTCAAGCTCGCTTCCTTGACCTGCCCCAAACTCCACACGCACTGTAATCATTGTTTTATCTTGGTCTACAGGTGTAGTCGTTATTATCTCATTATCGTACCCACCCTGTGGCAGATTACTATTTCCACATCCATAGGTACAACCCATTACAGCCACCGCAACAGCAACTGCAACTATTTTTTTGTTCATAATTTAAACCTCCGAAATCTTTGCTTTTATCTCCATGAGATGATTACGCCGGCATAAAAAAATGAGGTCCCATATCAAAACGAGATCCTCATTTATGTAAACATCATCCAGCTATGCAAAAAATCCCATTGCATAAGAGTCTAGTAATATTATACTTCTAAATAAAAATTATGACAACAGAAAATTTTAACTAATCCTGTAATGCCTTGGGGTCATACCATATTGAGCCTGAAATATACGGTGGAAATAACTCATATTCTCATATCCCACCGACATTGCTATCTCCATAACGGAAAGAGTTGTATTTTTCAAGAGATAACAAGCCTGGCTAAGCCTCTTTTTTTGTACAAGCTCAGTATAGTTGCAGCCTGTAAGCTTCTTAATCTCCTTGGAAAGCCAATACATATCACAGTGAAGGATGCTCGCAAGCTGCGACAATTCACCGTCCCTGTAATTTTCCTCAACATATCTTAATATGTCAATAGTAAGCTTTTGGCGTCCGTTTTCGGTGTTTGTCACCATAAGGTCAGTATAATTCATAAGCTGCAGGAATAACAGCCCCATTGTTATCTGGTTAATACTTCGTTTATTAGGCTGTTTGTTCCAAATAGTCCATATCATGTTTTCCACAAGATTTTGTATCGGTATGATTTCCGCAACCTTAAAGTGAATATAACCCGACGAGGCATTTTCCCCTTTGAGGCAGTCAATCACAAAATCCCTCAGAAGGTTTTTTTCATCCCCCATCATAGACAAAGCATAATCAAAAAATTCCGGAAGAATTATAAAATTAATCGCAATATCATGCTCAGAGGCTGGATAAATTTCCTGAACCGCTTTATGGTTCAGGAATAATAACTCACCAGCCTTAAGCATTACATTTGTTTCATCAATTACATGGTGAGTCTCACCCTCACACATATAAATTACTTCTATGTAATTATGGGTGTGTCTCGGAAAATGTACAAAACGGGTATGCGGTCTCACCTGTATAAGCTTTCCTTTCTCCAAAAGCTTAGCGGCATCCACCATATTCTCCGTCTCAGACATATATATATCCTTTTCGATTGTATCACGCCCAGCAAGTATTTTTTGCTCCTCCGGAGTAATTTTACGAAGCTCTGATAAAAGTTCCTGTCTCATTTATTACAATAAATCCTGCATTCTTACTCCGTCCATATCATCAAAGTCCTGATTTTCTCCAACCATTCCCCAGATAAATGTATATGCACGGCTTCCGCTTCCTGCATGAATAGACCAACTTGGAGAAATAACAGCCTGCTCATTTCTCATGATAATATGTCTAGTCTCTGTCGGCTCTCCCATATAATGCATAACAAAAGCATCCTCAGGCATATCAAAATACAAATAAACCTCCATACGTCTGTCATGTGTATGGCATGGCATTGTATTCCATACGCTGCCCGGCTTTAAAGCAGTCATACCCATAACAAGCTGGCAGCTCTCAACCTGACCTGGAAGTATGTACTTGTTGATTACTCTGTGGTTAGCGTCCTCCAACGAACCAAGCTCAACCTTGTTCTCCGGCTTGATTATAACAACATCATCACTTGGCTGTCCTTCCGGCTTTATAAGCTTTGTAGGATATGAAGCGTGTGCAGGTGCACTGTTTAAATAGAATTTAGCAGGGTTCTTAGGGTCATCGGATGCAAATACGATATCCTTAACGCCCATTCCGATATACATTCCCTCCTTGTGTCCTACATTGTAAACCTTACCGTCTACAGAGATAGTTCCCGCAGGTCCGATGTTGATTACACCAAGCTCACGTCTCTGACAAAAATACTCAGCCCTAAGCTCATCTCCTGCCGTAAGCTTAATCGGCTCTACAGGTACTGCCGAGCCTGTGATAATACGGTCAATATGGCTGTATACAAGCTTAATCTCGCCTACCTTGAACAAATCATCAATGAGAAATTCTTCTCTGAGTCTCTGGGTTGTGTAGTTTTTTACGTCCTTTGGTGAAGCCGCTGTTCTTAATTCCATGATAATTACCTTCCTTTTGTTAATTTTTTATTTAAAATATTAAAACTTATCTGTAAGTGCTTACATTTTACATCAATATTTTCCCTCCGTCAACTAGGTGTTACTTGTTTTATCAATATTTCATTAAAGTTTACACCAATTTATTTTTCACTTGATTTTAATACTTATTCATAGTACAATTTATTTGATTTATGGTAGTGCTTACATTATTTCTTACATAAACATAAATCAGAAAGGAAATTCTCATGACCATATATGATGTTTCTGAGAAAGCCGGTGTATCTATAGCAACTGTATCGAGAGTATTGAACGGCTCTGACAACGTTAGTGCGCAAACCCGCCAAAAGGTTTTAGATGTAATTGAAGCCTGCGACTACACTCCCAATGCCTTTGCAAGAGGACTGGGTTTAAACTCAATGAATTCAATAGGTATTCTATGTGCTGATTCATCCGACTTATATCTTGCCAATGCAGTTTATCATATTGAACAGGAGCTTAGGGAGGGCAACTATAACTGTATTTTGTGCTGTACAGGCTATAAGCTTGCTGATAAGCAAAAGTACCTAAGCCTTCTGGTAAACAAGAAGGTTGACGCTGTAATCCTTGTAGGCTCAAATTTCATATCAGATAACGATACGGACAATGAATATATACGTGAGGCTGCAAAGGAAATTCCGGTACTTCTATTAAACGCAGACTTTGACTGTGAGAATGTATATTGCAGTCTGTGTGATGATTTTAAATCAACCCTACAAGCGACATCATATATTATAGACACGGGAATAAAGGACATACTTTATCTCTATAATTCAAAATCATATTCGGCTTTAAGAAAGCTGTCAGGCTATCAGAGTGCGCTTACCCAAAAGGGCGTGCCACTCAGAATGGAATACATACAGTATTTTCCCGGAGACCATGCAAATCTCCCTGCAATTGCGGATTTCCTCTCGGAGCTTGATTCAAGCATTAAATATGGTGCCGTTATCGCAGGTGATGACAACCTCGCTATAGGTGCAGTTAAATTTGCCCACAAGAAGGGACTTTCCATTCCAAAAGACCTGTCAATAATAGGCTACAACAACTCTCTTTTGAGTACATGCTGTGAGCCGGAGCTTACAAGCGTTGACAACCGTTTAGAAACACTGTGCCACCATATTGTTAAAACGCTTATCGGAATACTCAACAATAAAGAAATGCCCCAAAAGGTAATTTTCTCTGGCGAATTGATTAAAAGAGGTACAACTCTTTAAATAAATAAAAATCAACTTTATCAAAGTTACAGGAGGAAAAATCATGAAAACTTTTATGGATAAGGATTTTTTGCTTCAGACAAAGACTGCAAGCAACCTTTTTCACAATTATGCTGAAAAAGCACCCGTACTCGACTATCACTGCCACATCAACCCTGCGGAAATAGCTAATGACCGTAAATTTGAGAATATCACTCAGGTTTGGCTCGGCGGAGACCACTACAAATGGCGTTTTATGCGTTCATGCGGTGTTGACGAAAAATTTATCACCGGAGACGCATCAGACAAGGAAAAATTCTTAAAGTGGGCTGAATGTGTAGGAAAGGCTATCGGAAACCCTCTCTACCACTGGACACACTTAGAGCTTCAGCGTTACTTTGGTTACACAGGCGTTCTCAACAAGAATACTGCTGAGGAAGTTTGGAACCTTTGCAACGAAAAGTTAAAGGATGACAGCATGAGCGTTCGTGGTCTTATCAAGAGCTCTAACGTAACACTTATCTGTACAACAGACGATCCTATCGACTCTCTTGAATACCACAAGCAGATTGCAGAGGATAAGAGCTTCGACGTACAGGTTCTTCCAGCATGGAGACCTGACAAGGCTATGAATATCGAAAAGCCTGATTATTTTGATTATCTTGCAAAGCTTTCAAAGGTAAGCGGTGTAG
>CAYTGS010000101.1:0-7560 GCA_964437435.1 uncultured Roseburia sp. | reverse complement strand
GGAAAGCCATTGTCAGAGCTTGCAACGATTATGACGGTTCTTCCACAGGCTCTTGTGGGTGCAAAGGTACCTAACCACAAAAAGGAGAGCTTCATGGAATATGCTGAAATAGCAGAGGCTATAGAGCGTGTGAATAAGAAATTTGCAGGAGAGGGCAGAGTGCTTATAAGACCCTCCGGTACAGAACCCTTAGTCAGAGTCATGATTGAGGGTAAAGACCAACAGCTTATAGAGGAAGAAGCAGCAAAACTTGCGGAGCTTATACAGAACGTAATGCTATAGGAGGGATAAATATGGTAAGCCAAAAGGTAATTATTAAAAACCCAACAGGTCTTCATTTGCGTCCGGCAGGAATATTGTGCAAGGAAGCCATGGAGTTCAGCTCACTGATAACATTTACATTTCGTGATAACACGGCAAATGCAAAGAGCGTTTTAAGCGTATTGGGAGCATGTGTTAAAAGTGGGGATGAAATTGAGGTATTTTGTGATGGCTCCGACGAGAAAGAAGCGTTGGCTGCTATTGTGAAATTGATAGAGGACGGATTAGGAGAGTAAAGACATGAATAATTATAAACATTATAGGAAAAATCCGGTAATCGATTATCCGGAAAGGGAATGGCCAAATAAGGAGATAGAAAAGGCTCCAATATGGTGCAGTGTAGATTTAAGGGACGGCAATCAGGCGCTTATTGACCCGATGGTTGTCAATGAGAAAATAGAGTTCTTCCAATATCTTGTCAATATGGGGTTTAAGGAGATTGAAATTGGTTTTCCGGCTGCAAGCCAGATTGAATTTGATTTCTTAAGGCAGCTTGTAGACAGACATATGATTCCTGATGATGTGCGTGTCCAGGTGCTTACACAGTGCAGGGAAGAACTTATCGACAGGACATTTGAGGCTATTGAGGGCTGTAAGCAGGCGGTAGTCCATATTTATAATTCTACTTCTACGCTCCAAAGGGATGTTGTATTCCACATGGATAAGGAGCAGATTAAGGAAATTGCCATAAATGGTACAAATATGGTAAAGGAAAGGGCGGCGAAATTCCCTGGAAAGATTATATTGGAGTATTCGCCTGAGAGCTTTACGGGAACTGAGCTTGACTTTGCCCTTGATATATGTACTGCAGTCCAGGAAACATGGGGTGCTACAAAGGAAAACCCCATTATTATAAATTTGCCTTCAACTGTTGAAATGAATACACCTAATGTTTATGCAGACCAGATTGAGTGGATGAATAAGCACTTTAAAAACAGGGAAAGTATTATATTGAGTGTTCATCCACACAATGACAGGGGTACAGGTGTTGCCTCCGCAGAGCTTGCAATTCTTGCTGGTGCCGAAAGGGTGGAGGGTACATTGTTTGGCAACGGTGAGAGGACGGGAAATGTTGATATCCTTAACATTGCTTATAATATGTTCTCACAGGGAATTAATCCTGAGCTTGAGATAGAAAAGATAAATGATATTATTGAGATATATGAAAGATGTGTCAAGATGCCTATACATCCCAGACATCCATATGCTGGAAAGCTTGTGTTTACAGCTTTCAGCGGTTCACATCAGGATGCAATTAATAAAGGTGTTCACGCAATGAAGGAACGTGGTAACGAATATTGGGAGGTGCCATATCTTCCAATTGACCCGTCAGATATCGGACGTGAGTATGAGCCAATTGTGCGTATTAATTCACAGTCAGGCAAAGGTGGCGTAGCTTTCGTTATGGATACATATTTCGGATTTAAGCTTCCCAAGGGAATGCACAGGGAATTTGCAAATGTTATCCAGAAGATTTCAGAGGCGCAGGGTGAGGTTTCGCCTGAACAGATTATGGATAAATTCAGGGAGAATTACCTTGATAAGAAAGAGCCAATCCACTTTAAGAAGCTTCGGGTTGATGACCTTTCCACGGATGAGGGAGCTACAGAGTTTGATACTCTTGTAGAGGTTACATACACAGACCACGGAGAGACAAAGAGCTTTACTGCAAAGGGTAATGGACCTATTGATGCGGTGCAGCGTGGACTTATGGAGGCGCTTGACATACGCATAAAGGTGCTTGATTACGAGGAGCACGCCCTTCAAAGCGGCGCAAATTCTCAGGCGGCAGCTTATATTCATATGTTGGATGCTAATGACGGAAGCGTTACATATGGCGTAGGCGTAAGCTCTAATATTACAAGGGCATCAGTGAGGGCTATATTCTCGGCAATAAACAGACTTGGACTTGGTGAAAAGAAAGTGTAAAATCAATAATGGAAGATTTTTATACTGCAAGTTTTTTAGAATGGAGACTAATGTGACATGAAGAAATTAATAGTTACTGGATGTAACGGACAGCTTGGACGTGCGATTAATAAAATTTACGAGGCAAGCACAGAATATGAATGTGTAAATACAGATGTGGCGGAGCTTGATATCACAAACATTGATGCGGTAAATAAGCTTGTATCTGAGGTTAAGCCATATGCAATTATCAATTGTGCAGCACATACAAACGTCAACGGATGTGAAACGGATATTGACAATGCATACAGAATAAATGCAATAGGTCCTAGAAACCTAAGCATTGCTGCAACTAGAAATAATGCCAAGCTTATGCATATTTCAACTGATTATGTATTCGACGGACATGCGACAACCCCATATACGGAGTTTGACACACCAAATCCAAAGGCGGTTTATGGAAAGACAAAGCTTGCAGGAGAAAATTTTGTAAAGGAATTTGCAAGGAATTATTTCATTATACGTACAGCGTGGCTTTACGGTGACGGAAAAAATTTTGTAAAGACAATGCTTAATTTGTCTGAAAACCATGATAAGGTTACAGTTGTGGGAGACCAGTTTGGTTCACCCACTAGTGCGGACGAGTTGGCAAAGTCTATAGCATATTTAATTCCGACTGATAATTATGGGCTTTTCCATGGAACATGTGAGGGAGTTACAAATTGGGCGGACTTTACACGGGAAATTTACCGCCTTGCAGGAAGGTCTACGGCTGTTGAGACGGTTACGACAGAGCAGTATGATAAAAATACAAGCGGTATAGTGGCTCCAAGACCTGCATATTCAGTACTTGAAAATTATATGTTTAAGCTCACTACAAGCCATATGTTTGCTGATTGGGAAAAGGCAATCGCAGAATATATAAAAAGCTTGTAAGTTTTACAAAGAATAAGTATAATAACAAGGATATTAAAAAGGAAAAAGGAATTTAAAATGAACAATAATAATATTGCGTTAATTACAGGTATCACAGGACAGGATGGCTCTTATCTTGCAGAGTTTTTGTTGGAGAAGGGCTATGAGGTACACGGTCTCATCAGAAGGCACAGTATTTCAAATACCATGCGTATCGACCACCTTATCAATTCAAGCTATAACAATGTAAAGTTTTTCCTACATTATGCTGATACAACAGATTCGTCAAATCTTATGAGGATTGTGGGAGAAATCAGACCTACGGAGGTTTATAACCTTGCGGCACAGTCACATGTCGGTGTTTCGTTTGAAGTGCCAGAGTATACGGCGGATGCCACAGGTGTAAGCACGTTAAAGCTTCTTGAGGCAATCCGTGTAAATGGCGGAAACTGTAGGTATTATCAGGCATCAACCTCAGAGCTTTTCGGTGGACTTCCGGAGACGGCGCCACAAAGCGAGGCTACGCCATTCTATCCCAAAAGCCCATATGGTGTTGCAAAGCTTTATTCATATTGGATAACGGTAAACTATAGAGAGTCGTACAATATGTTTGCATGCAACGGTATTTTGTTCAACCACGAATCACCAAGGCGTGGAGAAAATTTTGTCACAAGAAAGATTACACTTGCAATCGCAAATATAATGGCTGGAAAGCAGGAGAAGCTTTCCCTCGGCAACATGAATGCAAAGAGGGATTGGGGTTTTGCCGGAGACTATGTTCAGGGTATGTGGTTAATGCTCCAACAGCAGGCACCTGGTGATTATGTGCTTGCAACAAATGAGACGCATACAGTACGTCAGTTTGTTGAGGCGGCATTTGAGGAGCTTGGTGTCAATATCCGTTGGGAAGGCGAAGGAGTAAACGAGAAAGGATATGATTCTAAGACGGGAAAGCTTTTAGTGGATGTAAATCCTGAATTTTACCGTCCAGCAGAGGTTGAGTTCCTTTGGGGAAATCCGTCGAAGGCAGAGAAAGAGCTTGGATGGAAGCGAAAGGTTGATTTCAAGGGTCTTGTGGCAATGATGATGGATGCAGACATGAAAGAAATCGCAGGAATTTCAAGTGCGGAGTTTAAGAAACAAAGAAATACAGCAGTGAAAGGCAAAAACAATGAATAAGACAGATAAGATATACGTGGCAGGACACAGGGGGCTTGTGGGTTCTGCCATAGTGAGGAACCTTGAGTCAAAGGGATATACAAATGTTATAGGAAGAACACACAGGGAGCTTGACCTTACGAACCAACAGGAGGTTAAGAACTTTTTTGAGACTGAGAAACCTGACGTTGTAGTTTTGGCGGCGGCAAAGGTTGGCGGTATAAATGCCAACAATACAACCCCTGCAGAGTTTGCTTATGAAAATCTCCAAATACAGTGCAATGTAATAAAGTGTTGCCATGATTATAAGGTTAGTAAGCTTCTTTTCCTTGGAAGTACATGCATTTATCCAAAGCTTGCACCTCAGCCAATACCGGAGGATGCACTTCTCACAGGGCCATTGGAACCTACAAATGAGGCATACGCAATTGCTAAGATTTCAGGTCTTGAAATGTGTAAATTTTATAAGAGACAGTACGGTGATGACTTTATAAGTTGTATGCCCACTAACCTTTATGGACCTCATGACAACTATGATTTATCAGGCTCTCATGTTATGCCTGCCATGATTAGAAAGTTCCATGACGCAAAGGTTAACGGAACACCTAGCGTAGAGCTTTGGGGAACCGGCACACCGCTTAGGGAATTTTTATATGTTGATGATATGGCTGATGCCTGTGTATTTTTACTTGAAAATTACAGTGGTGAGCAGCATGTAAATATTGGAACTGGTAAGGAAGTCACAATTAAGGAGCTTGCGGAGACGGTTAAGAAAGTTGTAGGCTATGAGGGTGAAATCGTATGGAATAAGGATATGCCGGACGGAACACCGAGAAAGCTTGCAGATGTCACAAAGCTTCATAACCTCGGATGGAAGCACAAGGTGGAGCTTGATGAGGGTGTAAGGCTTGCTTATGACTGGTTTAAGGAAAATGTAGAGGATGCGAGACTTTAATTAATAATGTATAGATACACAAAAGATGAGACATCTCAGTTTAGGTTATGTTAATGGAGGCTGAATGTGGAAAATAAAAGGGAATCTAATTATTCCCAGTTAGAAATATATAAGACAATAACATATTACTTGTTAAAAATGGGATTTCAAGCTAGAAACAGGGGATACAGGTATTTGAGGGATGCTGTCATGATTGGATGTCAAAACCATGAAACGGTAAAGTCAGTGACCAAAAGACTGTATCCGGTACTGGCTTCAAAGTATAAGGTATCGGTTTATCAGGTTGAGAGTTCAATTAGAAATACGATAGAGCTTGCCTGGGATGAGGGAAACCGTGATGAATTGCGGACATGCCTTGGCGTAGCATATGATGACGGTGACGTAAGGCCGACAAACTCTGAGGTTATTGATAGTTTAGTGGGATTTATTTCGAGATTAAATTGATATGGCTGATATAATAGAAGGACTTGTAAGTATTATCGTGCCAGTATATAACGCAGGAAATTTTATCGGTGAGACGATAGGGTATGTGTTGGCACAGACATATGAAAATTGGGAGCTTATTCTTGTAGATGACTGCTCAAAGGATGAAAGCGTTGGGATAATACAGGAAATGGCGAAAGCTGAAAGCCGTATAAGACTTGTACTGCAAAGTGAAAATGGTGGTGCTGCAAAAGCCCGTAACAGGGGAATTTTTGAGGCAAAAGGTCAATATATATGCTTCCTTGATGCGGATGATATATGGAAGCCGGAAAAGCTCAAAAAGGAACTTGAGTTTATGCAGAGGAAATGTGCGGCTTTTGCCTTTACAGGATATGAGTTTGCTGATGAAAAGGGAAACGGACTTGGAAAGATTGTTCATGTTCCTGATAAAATCAGTTATAGGCAGGCACTTAGAAATACAACTATTTTCACTTCGACAGTGATGATTGATAGGAAAAAAATTTCAGATGATGATATAATGATGCCGTATATAGCCAGTGAGGACACAGCTACATGGTGGAATATCCTCAAAAAATACGGTGAAGGATATGGTCTTGATGAAAATTTGGTTAAATATAGAAGAAGCGCCAATACGTTATCCTCAAACAAGCTGACCGCTGTTAGAAGAATATGGAACCTGTATAGAAGACACGAGCATTTTAATGTGGTAAAAAGTGTGTATTGTATGATTTTTTGGGCTTTGAGGGCGGTATTAAGGCGAATATGATTTGCGGTAATTAAAGGAAGGGCTAGAGTGTGGGACGTTTAGAAGCAGCAAAAAGGACAATTATATTACAAATGTCATTTGTTGGGCTGTTATTTCATACGGCGTTATATATATATGTATGGCAGCATGTATATAACGATATTATGCAGAGCAGTATGTGGAGAAGCTTTTACAGAAAGGGCTTTTGGCTTCTTGCGGCTGTTTATTTTATTATACTGTTGTTTTTCACGGTGACATATGGCGGCTTAAAGGTGGGATATTTAAAGCCTTTGGACGTATTCTTCTCACAGGTTATTGCCCTTGTTTGCACAAATATAGTATCATATCTGCAAATTTCCCTTTTGTCATTAAGGTTTGTAACACCATATCCATTGTTTGCAATGATGGTTGTGCAGATAGGGATTTCAGCGGTATGGACATTTATATGCCACAGGCTTTATATGCAGTTTTTCCCACCCAAGAAGCTTTTATTTATAAGCGGTGAGCGTCCTATCGATGATATATTAAAGAAATTTGACACGCGCAAAGATAAATATAATATCATTAGATGCGTTTATGAAAGTGATGGATGTGCTTCACTTGAAAAAGAAATATTAAAAGGTTATGACGGTGTAGTGCTTTGGGATGTGGATGCGGCACTTAGAAACAGGCTTACCAAATTTTGTTATGGTAGGAATGTAAGAATTTATATGATGCCTAAAATTACTGACATTATGATTCAGGGTTCAGATTTGCTCCACCTTTTCGATACTCCTATTTTGCTTATCAGAGAGTATTCAATGACGCTTGAGCAAAGATTTGTCAAGCGTTTGGTGGATATAGTTTGCTCCGTTATCTTGACTGTTGTAACCTCGCCTATAATGATTATTACGGCAATTGCGATAAAAATTTATGACGGCGGTCCGGTATTGTATAAGCAGGTTAGGTGTACACGGGATATGAAGGAATTTAAGATACTTAAATTCAGGAGTATGAGAACTGATGCGGAGAAGGATGGTGTGGCACGGCTTGCACGTAAGAATGATAGTCGCATAACGCCTATAGGCAGGTTTATCAGGAAGGTAAGGATAGATGAGCTTCCGCAGCTCTTTAA
>CAYTGS010000100.1:0-7594 GCA_964437435.1 uncultured Roseburia sp. | reverse complement strand
TGCCTGTGTGTTTTCATCCATTCTGGTTAATCCTCCATACCATATATTTTTATCCCTAATTTAAAGAAATATGCAATTTACCAAGTTCTTCCAATGTTTTTTTGCCTTCTATTACCTTACTAAGCGCTGAAATGTCAACTCCGGATTTTGCGGAGTAGTAATCATAGCTGTTTTTCTTAACGCTGACAAGTATGTCATGAAAAGCCTTTTCCTTTTCCTGGTCAGTTTCCAATTCAGGAAGGTTGGTCGTAAACAATGAGGCAGCCTCGCTCTGATCCTTTTCGTCCTCAAACATATTTATAATCGAAGCTGGATTTAAGTTTCCCATTTCAATATCCTCAAACATCCGCTTTGCAACCTGACTGTACAGCTCCACAGTAAAATCCTCTGGTGAGATATATTTTTTAATCTTGCCATAAAGACTAGGATAATCCGTAAGCCATGTAAGCAAAAGCCTTTGTGATTTCTTTGAATTTTCCTCCGGAGTATTCCTGTTATGGCTCTGTATACCTGTCTTTGGCTGCTGTCTCGTCGTATTTACGGCATATCCTCCAGACTTTGCAGCCGTGTTTACAACAAGCTTTCGCAAATTGTCAAAGCCTATATGGTACTTGTCCGCCACCGCCTCAAGGTAATTCTCCCTCTCCACGTCCTCGCTGAATTCACAAAGCTTTCTCGCTATCTGGTTATGAAAATTCGTCTTTTCCTCCGGATCATTCATATCATAATCACGCTCCAACATCCTTATCTCAAACATAAACGAATTTTCAGCATGATCTATACGCTCCTGAAAAGCTTCCTTGCCTAGATTTTTAATAAATTCATCAGGATCCTTGTATGGATTCATATTAATAATCTTCCCGGACATTCCGGCATCCCTTAGTATTCCTATTGCTCTGAGTGCTGCCTTTACTCCTGCCCCGTCACTATCATACGCCAAAAGCACATCCTTGGTATACTTCTTTATAAGCGAAGCCTGTCCCGGAGTAAATGCAGTTCCAAGGGAAGCCACCGCCTGAGTAAAGCCTGCCTGGTGCATACTTATAACATCCATATATCCCTCGCAAAGAATTATGTTGCCCGTTCTCGATGTCCTAGCATAATTCATTCCGTACAAATTACGGCTCTTATCAAAAATCTCGGTTTCAGGAGAGTTAAGGTATTTGGGTCCACCGTCAGACTCCCCCATAATACGTCCGCCAAAGCCTATTACCCGGTGATTAATATCCTGTATCGGAAACATCACCCTATTCCAAAATTGGG
Source organism: uncultured Roseburia sp. (assembly GCA_964437435.1). GTDB lineage: Bacteria > Bacillota > Clostridia > Lachnospirales > Lachnospiraceae > COE1. Next base: position 6,331 of record CAYTGS010000100.1, on the reverse strand, counting down.
TTGTAGTTCCCCGCTTTTCATCAATTTTTGCAAGCCCTACATCACGTATCAAGTCATCCGTAAATCCTTTCTGGTGCAGATATGTGATAAGCTCGTCCCCCCTTACAGGGGCATATCCCAATCCAAAGTTTTTCCTTGTCTCGTCGGAAAGCTGTCTCCTGTCAAGGTATTCCTTCGCCTTTGCTCCACGTTCCGTACGAAGCTGGTAGTAGTAAAACTTTGCCGCCTCTTTGTTAACCTCCAAAAGCCTCTGCCGCCTCGTCTCACGTCGCTTTGCCTCCTCAGAGTACTCAGCCTTTGGGAGCGTTATTCCAGCCTTATCCGCCAAAATCTGCATTGCCTCCTGAAATGAACAGTTTTCATACTTCATCACAAAGGTAAGCACATTTCCTCCTTCTCCGCAACCAAAGCATTTATAAATCTGCCTAGACCTGTTTACGGAAAACGAAGGTGTTTTCTCTCCATGAAAAGGACAGCAACACATATAATTGCTGCCCTTTTTCTGTAATCCTATATAACCTGATATTACGTCAACTATATCATTTCTCTGTCTTACTTCCTCTATCAGTTCTTCCGGATAATACATCTATATTTTAATCCTCTTTCCTAATTAAAAACATTAACCCATCCAAAATTTAGGCACATAAAGTTCGTCATATAAATTGATTGCGAACCTGTCAGTCATAGAACTAATGTAATCGCAGACAACCTTTTCCCTAGGTTCTCCCTTAAGTCCAAGCTCTACAAAAAATTTAGGCAACTCATCCGTGTGGTTCATATAATGTTCATATAATGTCTTTACAAGTGATACAGCCTTAGTGTCCTCATGTTTTGCTATAGGATTACTATAAACCTTGTCAAACATAAAATTGCGCAAATCCTTCATTGCACGTTCTACATCTTCCGACATTTTAACATCATCAGTTCCCCTGCTCTGTGTAACTATATCATGTATAAAATTATTGAGCCTCTCTCTGGGAGAATAGCCTATAACCTCACCTATCTCCCTAGGCACATCACGCTCCTTTAGTATTCCGGCACGTACCGCATCATCCATATCGTGATATGTATATGCTATCTTGTCAGAGAAACGAACCACCTTTCCCTCTAAGGTTGACGGCATATTTGAAGTCTGGTGATTTTTAATTCCGTCCCTGACTTCCCATGTAAGATTAAGTCCCTCTCCGTCCTTTTCAAGAATTTCAACTGTTCTCACGCTCTGTTCATTATGTTTAAATCCATACGGACAAATTTCATCAAGCGCTCTTTCCCCCGCATGGCCAAATGGTGTATGTCCCAAATCATGTCCTAGGGCTATTGCCTCCACAAGCTCCTCATTTAGCTGTAAAGCCCTTGCTATAGTCCTCGCATTCTGGGATACCTCAAGAGTATGGGTAAGCCTAGTCCTATAATGATCTCCCTCTGGTGACAAAAAAACCTGCGTCTTATCCTTAAGCCGCCTAAATGACTTGGAATGAAGTATCCTGTCCCTATCTCTCTGGAATATAGGTCTAATGTCACATTGTGGCTCGTCCCTGTCCCTACCCCTTGAGTTTATGCTCAATGTGGCATATGGGCTTAAATACTCGCTTTCCCGCTGTTCAAGATTTTCACGTATATTCATGGTATAGTAACCTCCTCAATAGTTACTTATTATACATATACCGTTCTTTTATAATATTACGTACTTTTTATCAAATTCCTTTTTATTTTATAAATTTCGTGTCATTCTTTTGTAAATTTCATTATTCCTTTTCAAAGCCGTGTATCCAATCTGCCTTGAAATAATAAATAACTAGTGTTATTGTACTGAGGCTCCATGTAAGTGGATAAACCCAACCCACAATTGAAATATCATTGACTATCGGTGTCATAATCGTGAGGAATGCCACACGGACGATACACCAAAATGACAACATCGTAAGCATTGGCACAATCGCCTTTCCAGCTCCCCTAAGCACTGCTGAAATCGCATGGCTACAGGCAAGCAAACAGAAAAACAGCGAGCATATACGTGAACGCTGCACTCCTATCGCTATCGCCTCCGGCTCGCTTGTGAACGCCCTCATAAACAGCGGTGCAAGGGCATATACAACAATACCTATAAGCTCCGCTAAAATAACGCAACACAATATTCCAAATCTTGCACCTTTTCTTGCCCTGTCATATTCCTTAGCACCTAGGTTCTGACCAACGAATGTGGTGAGCGCCATGGTAAAACTATTAATAGGAAGGAAGCCGAAACCTTCAACCTTGCTATAAGCTCCACAGCCTGCCATTGCCATCTCGCCAAAATAATTTATGTTTGACTGAACAACAACATTTGCGATTGCTATAATCGAATTTTGAAGCCCTGACGGAAGACCGTACTTCAAAATCGTCCAAAGCATACTCCAATGGAAACCAAGCTCTTTCAATGAAATCCTATATTCTGTCCTAACTCTGAATAACCTAATCAAACAAAGTACCATACTTACAAACTGTGCAAGGATTGTAGCAAGCGCAGCACCCCCGACGCCCATATGAAACACAGAAATCATAACAATATCAAGCACAACATTTAAACACGAAGATATAATTAAATATTGCAACGGATGGCGGCTGTCTCCTACCGCCTGCATAATTCCCGTGCAGGTGTTATACATAATCATTCCAACCGCACCCGCAAAATACATACGCAGATATTCTATCGACTGCCCAAGTACTTCCGTGGGAGTATCCATCCATTTAAGAATTTGTGGTGACAGGAACACTCCTATAACCGTAACTGCAACTCCCGCAATAAATCCAAAGGACAAATCGGTGTGAATTGCAAGCCTCATATCCTTAACATTTTTTGCGCCAAAAAACTTTGCAATGACAACACCCGCCCCTAGCGAAATCCCACTAAACAGACTTACAAGCAGAAATATAAGACTGCCCGTTGAGCTTACCGCCGCAAGCGATGTGTTTCCTAGTAGATTTCCCACTATAAGCGTATCTGCAATATTATAAAGCTGTTGAAAAAGATTGCCGAGAAAAAGCGGCATTGCAAACCGCACTATTTTCCCCGCAATCGGTCCCTGCGTCATTCTATCTTTTGATTCTTCCATAAATTAACGTTCCTTTTAAGACTTTTAACAAATTATATTACATTTATTGTTTTTCAAGCATTTATTTTAGACAACGAAAAAGCCTTGAAAACCAAGGCTTTTTCGGAAAATTGAATGCGGAAGATGGGACTTGAACCCACACGTCAAAACTGACACAAGATCCTTAGTCTTGCCTGTCTGCCAATTCCAGCACTTCCGCATATCGCTATTAACTAAATATATAACTGCGGAAGATGGGACTTGAACCCACACGTCGTAACCGACACAAGATCCTTAGTCTTGCCTGTCTGCCAATTCCAGCACTTCCGCATTTATTATTTAATTAGCTTCGCCTAGGTACTACCCTTTGCGTAGCCGACTAAAGTATAATAACACGTAGCAGTTTTTGTGTCAACATATTTTTCGGTTTTTTTGGTGTAATTTTTTAGTTGACATACCTTATAAAACAATGTACAATATACCTTGTTCGCAGGAGTGGCGGAATGGCAGACGCGCAGGCTTCAGGTGCCTGTGGCAGCAATGTCGTGTGGGTTCAAGTCCCATCTCCTGCATTCATTATAAAAGCTGTAAGCGTTCACTTACAGCTTTTATTTTTTGTCAAAGGCACAAAAAATCCACTCTCCAAAGATAAAGAGTGGATTTTTGCAATTATCCTCTCGGATGAGCCTTGGCGTAAACCTCTCTGATACGGTTATGTGTCAAATTAGCATACACCTGTGTTGTCGAAATGTCGGAATGTCCAAGCATCTCCTGTACACTTCTTAAATCCGCACCGTTCTCCACTAAATGCGCAGCAAATGAATGACGGAGCGTGTGTGGCGTAATATCTGCCATTATACCTGCTTTCTTAGCGTAATACTTGATTAACTTCCAAAATCCCTGCCTGCTCATAGGCTGTCCTGAACAGTTAACAAATAAGATGTCAGATTGCAAGTCAAACAGCATAACATTACGGGCCTTCTCAAGATAGTTCGTCATTGCTTTTTTAGCAGCAGCTCCGAATGGAATTACTCTCTCCCTGCTACCATCTCTACAGATGATATATCCCATCTGCATGTTAACATCGGAAACTTTTAGGGTAATCAGTTCCGTCACGCGAATTCCAGTTGCGTACAACAGCTCTAACATAGCTTTGTCGCGAATTTCTTTGGGAGTATCTCCCTTTGGTTGCTCCAGAAGCCAAATAACTTCCTCCGGAGTTAAAATTTCAGGCATCTTCTTTTCGATTTTTGGTGCTTTCAATCCCTCAGCAACATTCTTCTCTATAATCTGCTCTTTGCACAGATAATGTACAAATGCCTTTATAGATGCAACATTCCTTGAAATTGTTGCAGCCGCAAAATGGTTCTCCCCTAAATACACAATATAGGATTCCAATACCTCTGATGTGATATCATTCACATCAGTGATACTCCTTTCTTCTAAATACTGGCGTAACTTGCCTAAATCTCTCTTGTATGATAATTCAGTATTAGTTGAAGTTTTCTTTATATTATGTAAATAAGAAATAAAATTGTCAATTTCTCTTTCCATAAATTAAAAAACCTCCTACGTTTTATTTACCCTTATGCCTAACCCTATTATATATTGAATTTTACATAAAATCAAACACTTTTTCACGAAATAACAAAATATTAACAATTACTTGACATAACCTTTTTCATACAGATTTATTGTTAATGCTATGAAAAATTTTTCCTCTTTTTTTAGATATTTTTATCATTTCATATCATTTGTGTCAATTTCTGCATACACAAAGTATTTACAAAAATTTCACACAAAATTGCAACAAGCAATAAAATAACCGCAATTGTTGCTTTCCATAAAACTTTTTTCTTCGTGTCCCCTGTTTCATTTTTGTATGTTTTGCCATACCAACTGCCTTCAAATATCAGCAAAAACAACATAAGGTAAAAGATACCATGGGGTAAGGTCATGGATATACCAAGGATTATTCCCATAAATTTATAATTATATACAAGGAAAAATAAAATTAATCCAAATTCAAAGCCAATCCAACCTGCTAAACCGTATGCAAGCACTATTCCTATATAATTAAACGAGCATATAATACAAAAAATAAACTGTTTCAGTCTCACTGCAAGTATGTGTTGGAAAATTTCACTATAATCATACTCAAAACTGACAGAATTATAAATATCAAGGTTTTCAGGTTTAAATTTATAAAAATATATTACTCCAAACAAAAATCCAACCGCCATTACGATTATTCTATTGTCGGGGATTTTGCTCTTATAACGTATTTTCCTATAACTATCATAAATTTTTTCATAGTCATCAACGGTACTTTCCACATTTTCCGTTTCCAAATCAAATTTTTTCATAGGAATCAACCATACTACATCTTTAATTCAGCCTATGAACACTTATCCAATTTTATTCTTATATGCCAAAATAGCAGAAATTGTCTTTGAATCCTCTATTTTTCCGTCATATATCATCTTAATAAGTTCATCAACAGTGTATACCTCCACATTGACATACTCATCATCATCCAAATGTTGGCTTGTCTTTGTCAGATTTGTAGCCAAATATATATCAATTTTCTCGTTACAGAAAGCAACCGTAGTCCTGATTGTTATAAGCTTTTCAATTTTTCCACAGCTATATCCGGTTTCCTCCTCAAGCTCCCTTGCCGCCGCAGCTATAGTAGGCTCATCCTTATTAAGCCCACCGGCAGGTATTTCAAGCGTATATCTGTCTAGCGCATTTCTGTACTGTCTAACCATAAGAAGCCTTCCGTCATCCAAAACTCCTACTGCCGCAGCAGCCCCATTATGTCCTACAAAATCCCAAACTGCGGTCTTTCCGTCCGGAAGCTGTACGGTATCCTTATAATATTTTGTAATAGTACCCTCGCACTGAAGCTCCCTCTTAAGTCTTATAATTTTATCATTCATAGCCAATCCGCCTTTCCATGTTTAAAAAAAATCCACCAAAACCCCTAAGAGGTTTTGGTGGATTTGATTATAGTGATTATTTCGCATACTCAACAACACGAGATTCTCTGATGAGGTTTACCTTTATCTGTCCGGGATATTCAAGTTCAGCTTCAATCTGCTTTGATATATCACGCGCTAAAAGTACCATATCTGCATCACTTATCTGTTCAGGAACTACCATCACACGAACCTCTCTACCTGCCTGAATAGCAAAAGATTTCTCGACACCTTTAAAATTGTTGGTTATTTCTTCTAATTGTTTTAATCTGGTTGTAT
>CAYTGS010000099.1:0-7910 GCA_964437435.1 uncultured Roseburia sp. | reverse complement strand
TGCTCAATGTATCTGCTATATATGACATTTTGTTGACCTCCTATTGTATTTTACCCACACCAACCGGTGTTTAGTTCATTGTTGCAAGTAAAGCACCTGCATCAACAGAGTCTCCAACTGCCACATCAATGCTTTCCACTGTACCATCCTGTGGAGCAACAACAGGGATTTCCATCTTCATAGCCTCAAGTATAACTACTGCATCACCCCTCTTAACTGCCTGTCCCACATTTGCCTCAAGCTTAAATACCTTACCTGCTGCACCTGCTTCAATCTTTATGCTGCCTGCACCTGCACTTGCCTTTGGTGCTGCTTTTGGAGCTGCCTTCGGAGCAGCCTTAGGTGCTGATGCAACCGGAGCTGCGCCTGAACCTGTTCCTTCCTCTACTACTACATCATATACGTTGCCGTTAACGGTAATTGTATAATTTTTCATTTTGAAATCCTCCTAAAATAATATACTAATGAAATCCATGGTTTAAAACGCCTTGTGCGCTCAAGACCATTTCCATTTATTTGTGCCTGCACGTTTAATGCTTCTTACCTGAAATCCGTCGGCACTTGTTCCCTCATATGCCGCAATTGCCGCCGCTATAACTGCAACAAGCTCTGTGTCATCACTGAGTTCTTCTTCATCAACCGCCTCAACAACAGGTACGGCTGTCTTTTCAGCTTCCTTTGTAACGGTTTTATCCGTTTTTGTAAACATTGCCTGAATTTTCGGGATAAAATTAAATGCCGAAATAATAAGACTGATAAGAATTAAAACAACAAAAACAGTTCCCATTCCCAACAAAGTATTGAGTCCGGCTCTTGCCATCAAAGCCCCCATTGTCTCATCAACATTAAGGGTACATGATGTCATTGTAAGATATATATCATTTGTAAATATTAACTCTACAGAACCCTCTCCCGTCTCACCTGTTATAGGTACAGTTACAATGATTGTATCATCATCAACTGTAGACTCAGGAGTACCAGTCTCTACGATACCGCCTAAATCCTCAATACCTGACTGGAAGGATGTCAATGCATTATTAACAGCCTTACCCTCGCATGAAAACGATGAATCGCCCGAATAATTTGAGTAAGTAGATGCATATAAGTCAGCCAACTCCACATTGCTGTAGTTTTCAAGAAGCTGATCCACATCACTTGACGTAACCAAGGCATTTGTAAATTCAACAATGTATGAAGCCTTGCTTTCAGCAGCCGAATTTTTAGTCTGCTGGAAATCGCTTATTTCATTGTCAGAACCACATGCCGTAAGGGCGAAAACACAGGTAAGCATTAATAATGGTTTAAATATTTTTTTCATATTAACGTTCACCCTTTCTTAGACCGTACCATGTTTTTTTGAAGGACGATCCTCTCTCTTTGTATATAACATTTCAAAAGCTCCAATTACATATTTTCTGGTATCTGCAGCTTCTATTATCTGGTCTACATATCCTCTCTTAGCCGCACCCGCTGCGCTTGTCTGGAGAGCTGCATATTCAGCCGCCTTAGCGTTGATAACATCTGCACCCTTTCCGTCATACATAATCTTAGCTGCAAGTGTCGCATCCATTGAGCCGATTTCAGCGTCAGGCCATGCAATAGTAATATCAGCACCTATAGCCTTTGAGTTCATTGCCACATAAGCACTTCCAAGAGCCTTTCCAATAATAACGTTTACCTTGGGTATTGTAGCGTTAGCAAATGCATATGTAAGCTTTGCAACAGCTCTTGCAATACGTCTCTCGCTACACATTGTAGCCGAATATCCCTTGACATTTGTAAGTGATAATACAGGAATATCAAAAGCGTCACAGAAATTAATGAAGTCAGCAGCCTTCTCACATCCCCTTGCGGTAAGTACAGCATCAAATTTCTCTGCCACTTCACCCTCAGCGTTGTAAACCTCTGTACGGTTAGCGACACATCCCACTGTCATACCGTTTAATTTAATAAATCCCGTCACCATATCCTTTGCGTAATTTTCCTTGATTTCAAAGAATACATTATTATCAGCTATTGTAGAAAGTGCAATTGATGTATCTCCTACACAGTTTGCGAGGTCTGCGCATACCCTGTTAAGATCATCTGTACATTCTTCATATGAAGCGTCATCTTCATTGTTTCCAGGCAGCATTGAAACAAGCTCCCTGATTTTAGCATAAATTGTTTCCTCGTCAGCCACTACATCTACTATTCCGCTTTCTTTGCTTTGGAAATCAGCAGATGCCGTGTCACATTTTGATGTATTGTTTCCATCTATAGCATTAGGCGAATTAACAAAAAGCTTAGCCTTTGTTTCTTCCATAAATGTGAAATCCGTAAGAGTTGGAATAAGGGCAAGACCACCGCCACAGTTTCCAAAAACAGCAGTAATCTGTGGAATTACGCCTGAAGCGAGCGTCTGCTTAAGGTAAATTTCTCCGAATGCATTAAGTGCGTCAGTTGCCTCCTGAAGCCTAAGTCCTGCCGAATCGATAAGACCTATTACGGGGGCACCCGTCTTCATAGCCAAATCATAGAGATTAGTAATCTTTTTAGCATGCATTTCACCGACAGAACCATTTAATACAGATGCATCCTGGCTATAAACATACACAAGATTACCGTTGATAACTCCATATCCGGTGACAACACCGTCAGAAGGAGTCTCATTTAGTTTCAAATCAAAATCAGTAGCTCTTGCCGTAACAAGCGCACCAATTTCAACGAAACTGTTTTCATCAAGTAAAGATTCAATTCTTTTACTTGCTAAACTTGAAGTAGTACTCATTTTATAACCTCCGTTTTATATTAAAATAACTTTAATAAGAACTTTTTTTGCAATTTACATATAATGAAAACTGCGTCGATTTTAGTATAACACACATTATTCTATTCGACTAGTAAATTTTTCTTTTTTCCATCACTTTTTTATGTACCATTTCTGAACCACTTTCCCAACACACCATACAAGGTCTGTTCTTTGGACGTTTTCCAAGGATGTAATGTTTCTGCGTCCCCACTCCTCACCATTTACCATGTAGCTTATGTAGCCTACTTTTTCCCCGGCTTTGACAGGTGCCTCAAGCTCCTTCATTTTATATAAAACAGTAGTTATATTTTCATTTTTGCCTATCAGCATACCTTTTTTCCCTATAATTTCACCAATTTCGACATTGACATAAACCTTGCTTCCTATGCTTTCCCCTATGGCATTTTTAACATATATTTTGTTTTCAGGCGCAAACGACAGCCCTATATCTTCAAAGCTTTTATACTCAAATCCATTAAGACCATACTCCATAAGCGTCCTTGTATCACTCCACTTATATGTCTTGTTGTTTGGCCACCCACAGGCAAGCAGTGCCACTGTGAACGTTTTTTCTCCCCTCTTTAGGGCAGCCACATAACAATACCCTGCGTTACCTGTAAATCCTGTTTTTCCTGACAATACCCCATCCATCATACTTAAAAACGCATTATGGTTTGTACAGTAAAAGCTCCTCTTTCCCGATATGTCATTAAACGAATACTGCTGCCTTTGCGTAATTTCCAAGAACAGGTCTTTCATTGGCGACTGCGTGACACAATATGACATCACCAGTGCCAAATCCCTGGCTGTAGTGGAATGAACCTTACCGTCATTATCGGCATCCAATCCGTTTGGAGTAATATAATATGTATCATTGCAGCCTATCTCCAATGCCTTATTATTCATAATTTCCGCAAAATCCTCAACATTTCCCGCTATATGCTCCGCTATGGCTACAGCCGTGTCATTGTGTGACTCCAACATCAGCGAATACAGTAAATCTTTTAGAATATACTGTTCACCATTTTTCATTCCCAGCTTTACCTGTGGCATTGACGCTGCATACTGCGAAACGGTCACTACATCATCCAAGGTTCCATTTTCAAGGGCTATTACCAATGTCATAATCTTTGTAGTGCTTGCCATTGGCAGTTTGTCATTTCCGTTCTTACCATACAAAACCCGTCCTGTATCTGCATCCATCAGCACCGCCGCTTTTGAATACAGCCTTAGCTCACTTTCCTCAGCTTCGGAATATATCGGATTTTCGGCAGCAATAAAAGTTACAATTAATATTAATATCAAAATTTTCTTCCACATATTCTTCCTCTATGAACTTACAGCCATTCATAAAATTATATGCCTAGGACACAAAAAAAATGATGGACGTTACATCCACCATTTAACGGCTGTTATATATCAACCTTTATTTCCTCTGCATCGGCAACTTCTTCCTCCGCCTGCTTTTTGAAATCCTCTATCTGGTCACTGTCAACCACCGGAAGGTCTCCCAAGGATTTAACGCCAAAGGTTCTCAAAAATTCCTCCGTTGTTCCAAAAAGCAACGGTCGCCCCGGAGCGTCCATTCTTCCAAGCTCCTGTATAAGCTTAAACTCCAAAAGCCTGTTTATAGCATGTTCACAGCTTACACCCCTGATTTTCTCTATTTCAATCCTAGTGACAGGCTGCTTATATGCTATAATTGACAGCGTTTCAAGAAGCGTATCAGACATGGAAAGCTTTCTTGGTGCCTTCGCCACCTTTATAAGGTAATCATACAGTGACGGCTTTGTACATAGCTGGACTGCATTTTCAAGCTCGGCTATATATATTCCCCTGTCATCCTTTTTGTACTTTTCGTTCATTTTGGCTATTATTTCATACACCTGTTCATCCGTTGTCTCAAGCACATTACTCAGCCTAGATATTTCCACCGAATCACCCATGGCAAACAGTACAGCCTCAATAACAGCCATTGTCTTTTTTTCATTCATGATAAGCAAAACCTCTCTTTAGCTATGCTGCAAGCGCAGATGTAATAATAATATCGGAAAATGTACTTTCCTGCTCTATTGAAATTGCTCCCTGTTTCATCAATTCCAATATTGCCATAAACGTAACAATCACTTCCATTTTGCTTCCCTGTCTTTCGAGAAGGTTTCTGAAACTAAACGTTTTATGGTTTTTAACATATTCCCCTATATACAGCTCCTTTTCCTCCAAATTGATTTCGTCCTTCTCAATTTTTCCGAAACCACTTCTTATAGGGTCAATCTTATCCTCCTGACGCTTCATGACAGCCTTAAAAATTTCATGGAGCTTCGCCAAATCCGTGTCACCCACAAGCTCCTCATAGTCAATCGGTGCTTTGTATTCCTCAACCTCCTTTGGAAGCTGGGGCTTTTTGTACCAGCTCTTGGCTGCATCCACCTGTCTGTCCCTAAGTTCAAACGCCATATATTTATACATCTTATATTCCAAAAGCTTTTGAACAAGCTCCTCCCTCGGATCCTGTTCCTCTCCCTCCTCGTTCACTTCCCTAGGCAGCAACATTCTACACTTTATGTCAATAAGCGTAGCCGCCATCACCAGGAATTCACTCATTACATTCATATCCTGCGTCTGCATATTTTTAATATAATCAAGATACTGTTCAGTAATTATAACTATTGGAATATCATATATATCTATTTTGTTTTTTTCGATAAGGAAAAGCAAAAGGTCAAGAGGACCTTCAAAGACCTCAAGCCTGACAGGTAAACTCATATTCAAACCTCCATAGTAAGATTTTTACTTATATTTCTCTTGGGGCTTTAGCCTGACATCATAAAGCTGCGCCGGATTAAAAAACCTAAAGGGAATTGTATGCGAACCCATTCCCCTGCCAAGAAGCATTGCCGAACTTCCTTCCCTAAATACTCCCCCATCATATTCAGGGAAAAGTATATACGACGGAGCAATCACACCGCCAACAAGCGGAAGCCTCATTATACCCCCATGAACATGACCAGAAAGCACTAAATCAGCCCCCCACCTTGCATATTCCTTGAAATAATCCGGATTGTGGGCAATAAGCAAATTGCACTTTTTACTGTCACATTCGGACAGCGTATCATTCATATAGCTTTCATCCATCTTCCTTATACTGAAATGGGCAAAATACTTCAAATCAAGCTCAAGTCCGGTTATCCTTATATTATACTTTGGAATATTGGCTGCGCTGTTTTCAAGAATGATTACATTGGGACTTGCAATTTCAGACTTAAGTTTATCGAATTTATCTCCAAACCTGTCACGTTCCTGCTTTATCTTAGTCTCATGATTTCCCAGCCCATAATATATTTTATAGTCCCTACTTAAATTTTTTATAAGCTCAATTCCCGGCGTTATATCCTCACTCGGCTTTGAAGTCACCAAATCCCCGGCAATTATAATAAAATCCGGATTAATTTTTTTTATTTCATCTATAACTTTATCGTTTTTGTCACCATATACCTTATTGTGTACGTCAGATATCATCACAAAATGGCACTCTTTATCAAGATTAGGGACATCAAACTCCTCATATACTGTTTCAAATCTGTTGCCATCTATAATCCCAACCACGGTAAAAAATACTATAACCGCCAAAATTATAAGCACTATAATTTCAAAAGCACCCATTAAATAAGTCCTCCGCTCTCAATTTACAAACAACATTGAAATTATACCACATATATGGCAAAAACTAAATCAAATATTTTTCCAAAGTCCTTTTTAAATAGTCAATATAATATGCCTTACCCACATCATCAGTGGCAATCAATGGTACACGCCCCAGTTCGTTTCCGGAAATTTTATAAACTATATATCCAAGCTCCATTCCCTTTTCAACCGGTGCCAAAACACTGTCATTATATATTACATTCTTCTCAATCTGGCTAAAGTCAATCCCTTTAACATCAAGATACCGAAATTCACTCTCTGCCGTGACAGCAACGCTTTCACTTTTTCCCTTTTTCACGTTCACGTTATCAAACGTTTCGTTATTTTCATCCACATACACCCTTGTCATTGCAAAGCCATATTCCAAAAGGGACTGTGCCTCGGAAAAACGCACTTTAAAATCCGGCGCACCCATTATCACGGCTATCATGTCTATCCCGTCCTTATTTGCCGTGGCGCTGAAACAATACTTTGCAGCATTCGTTGAACCTGTTTTAAGTCCCGTTGTCCATTGATACTGCTTTAACAGCTTGTTAGTACTGGATAACGTAAAATCTTTACTGCCCTGTCTTGTAACATGGGTAATATCCTCCATCCAGATAGTCGTATAATCATAAATCTTAGGATATTTGGTAATAAGCTCCCTTGACATAATTGCTACATCCCTTGCAGTAGTATGGTGTCCGCTGTCAGAGCTAAGACCACAGCAGTCAAGAAAATTTGTATTAGTCATCCCAAGAGAAGCCGCCTTCTCATTCATAAGCTTTACAAATTCCTGTTCACTTCCCGATATATATTCAGCCATTGCCACCGAAGCATCATTACCACTCGCAACCGTAATACATTTTATCAGGGTATCTACAGTCTGGATTTCCCCCTCCTCAAGGAAAACCTGTGAGCCTCCCATTGACTTTGCATACGCACTTGTAACAACCTCGTCTTCAAGCTTTATCCTCCCCTTTTCTAATGCCTCAAAGGTAAGTATAAGCGTCATTATCTTCGTAATGCTTGCAGGGCTTCTTATTTCATCCGGATTTTTTTCAAAGAGGACAGCCCCTGTGGATGCCTCCATAAGTATCGCTGACGGAGACGAAAGCTGTACCGGACCATCATCCGATACCGTCTCCTCGGCATAAACAGTATTCACGCATAATGCTGTAATTAAAAAAAGCACAGTCACAAATGAAATAATTCTATATATTCTTTTCCGCATAACCTTCATAAGCAGACCTCAAATCAAACTTATATAATACCTATGCCGTCATATGTAAAATTATTCACATCTGCATACTGTCATCATATTTACCGATACGGAAAAATCCTTGGCTTTAGAGCCAAGGATTTTCATTCAATTAATATAAATTAATTATATTTACGCTTTCTAGCTGCTTCAGACTTTTTCTTACGTTTTACG
>CAYTGS010000098.1:0-7935 GCA_964437435.1 uncultured Roseburia sp. | reverse complement strand
GATGTGTCTGCTGCTGTTGATGAGCTTGATGATGAGTCTGTTGTTGCTGTTCCTGTGTCTGTTGATGAGCTTCCACAGGCTGTCAACGATGCTACCATAGCTGTTGACATTAATAATGCTAATACACGCTTTTTCATATTTTTTCCTCTCCTTGATAAAAATAATTAGATTATATTATTAATATCCCACTACTATATATGTACAGGATAAAAATAAACCTTTGAATAAGTTTTTGGAAACGATACCAATATATTCCATTAAATAAACCGCCTGTTATTTTAATGCGGTTCTTATATATTATGTTTAAACAATATGTAATAAACTAAGCTGTAAAATAATAATAACAATTGTGCATTTTATTTTCAATAGGAAATATTGACGATAAATTATGTGTACTTTTGTGAATAGTACACATAATTTATTTCGTTTAATTTCGCTTATGCAAGAAAAGTACAATAATTAACCAGCATTGTCAGGTTTAGTTATGTTTGTATTTCTGCATATATATATGGGTCTGTTTTTTACCTCAAGATATGCCTTTGCAATATATTCTCCCAAGATTCCCATACAGAAAAGCTGTATTCCACCCACCATAAGGAATATACATACCATCGAGGGCCAGCCTGATGTAGGGTCTCCAAGCACAAGCGTTTTTACTACAATTATACATATAAGCAAAAAGGCGATAAAACAGAAAAGCACTCCCACAACTGCCGAAAAAGCCAAGGGTGCCGTTGAAAATCCGACTATTCCCTCAATGCTGTATAATAAAAGCTTCCAAAATGACCACTTTGTTTCTCCTGCCACTCTTTCAACATTTTCAAATTCAATCCATTTCGTCCGATATCCAACCCAGCCAAAAAGCCCCTTTGAAAAGCGGTTGTATTCTCCAAGCTCCATGAGGGAATTTACAAACTGCCTTGTCATAAGCCTGTAATCCCTGGCTCCGTCCACAATCTCCGTCTTTGACATCTTATTAATCAATCTGTAAAAGCACCTTGCAAAAAATGAACGTATAGGCGGCTCACCTTTCCTGGTTACACGCCTTGTCGCTACTGAATCATACCCTTCCTCCTCTATAGCTTTCACCATTTCGGGAAGCAGCGCAGGAGGATCCTGCAAATCAGCATCCATCATAACCGCATAATCCCCTGATGTATTGGAAAGACCTGCATAAATAGCAGCCTCCTTTCCAAAATTACGTGAGAAATCTATATATTTTACCTGTTCATCCCTTTGGGCATAATCAAGAATAATATCCATTGTCTTATCCTTGGAGCCGTCATTGACAAAAATTATCTCAAAATCATAATCGGGCATTGTCTTCTCAACCCTTACCATCTCGTCATAAAAGTACGGAATGGCTTCCTGCTCGTTATAACAAGGCACAACAACCGAAATTTTTTTCTGCATATCTGAGTTCTCCATTATATATTAAACTAGTCCCTGCCAAACAAATCCCTTGTATATATTTTTTCTTCCACATCACGTAAATCGTCAGATAGCCTGTTTGCGATAATTACATCGGACATTTTCTTAAACTCTCCTAAATCCCTGATTACCTTGGAATTAAAGAAGCTGTCCTCCTTCATTGAGGGTTCATAGATTACAACTTCTATTCCCTTTGCCTTAATACGCTTCATAATACCCTGAATTGCCGACTGCCTGAAATTATCAGAATTTGTTTTCATTGTCAGCCTGTAAATGCCCACTGTCTTTGGCTTTTTGTCAATTATCATCTGTGCAATATGGTCTTTTCTAGTAGAATTTGATTCCACAATTGCAGAGATAAGGTTATTTGGCACATCAGCATAATTCGCCCTGAGCTGCTTTGTGTCCTTTGGCAGACAATATCCACCATAGCCAAAAGAGGGGTTGTTGTAGTGCGTGCCTATACGGGGGTCAAGACATACTCCGTCAATAATCTGCTTTGTATTTAACCCACGCACCTCGGCATATGTATCAAGCTCATTAAAGTACGCAACACGCAGAGCCAGATATGTATTAGCAAAAAGCTTAATTGACTCTGCCTCTGTCGAACCTGTAAAGAGCGTAGGAATATCCTCTTTAATTGCGCCCTCCTTTAATAAATTGGCAAATCTCTCCGCACGCTCTGACTGCTCTCCCACGATTATTCTCGAAGGATAGAGATTATCATACAGCGCACGTCCCTCCCTCAAAAATTCAGGTGAAAAAATTATTCTGTCAGTTTTATATCTCTCACGTGTCTTTAATGTATATCCAACAGGAATTGTAGACTTTATTATCATTACCGCATCCTTGTTGACCTTGAGTACAAGCTCTATTACATCCTCAATTGAGCTTGTATCAAAATAATTTTTGTCCTGGTCATAGTTAGTAGGCGTTGCAATTATGACATACTCTGCGTCCTTATATGCCGCTGCACCGTCTGTAGTTGCCTTAAGGTTTAAATCCTTATCCTTAAGGTATTCCTGGATTTCCTTATCAATAATGGGCGAAACCCTGTTATTAATCATATCCGCCCTTTCCTGCATAATGTCTACTGCCGTGACCTCATTGTGCTGCGAAAGCAAAATCGCATTTGACAATCCCACATAACCTATTCCTGCTACTGCTATTTTCATTGTTAAACCTCTCCAGTCCTATATTAAAATTCATGATTATGAAATTCTTCCAACCACACAGTTTACAGTATACCATTTTTCATATATATGTGTAAACTATTATTTTTTAGCCGGCATAGTCGATTCCTTTACAAGCAGCTTTGCCTCATATGTTATATGCTGGTGATGCCTTTTTCCGGATATAATGTCAAACAGCAGCCTTGAAGTATCCTTTGCCATTTTTTCCACAGGCTGGCTCATTGTGGTAATGCTTGGAACAGTATAATTAGCCATTTCTATTCCGTCAAATCCCGCAAGCGAAACTTCATTTGGCACATTTATCCCCGCATCATAGAGTGCCCTGAGCGCACCTATTGCGAGCGTATCAGCCACAACATACAGTGCCGTAAACTGTACATGGCTGTCTAACAGCCTTTTAGCCGTAAGATAACCGTTTTCCATAGAAAAATGACCATGCTCGTCATCCGTCTGGCACACCAGGCTTTCATCAATTTCAATACCGTTTGCCCTTAGCGAGTCATAATATCCTTCAAGCCTAAGCTGTCCGATGCTTTTATCCTGTGGCTCTGCGACAATGATTGCTATTCTCCTATGTCCCAAGCCTATAAGATAATCCACCATTCTCTTACTTTCCCTGCGGTCATCCACGCTTAAATGTGAGTATAAATCCTTGTTGATATTCTCAGGTATCGCTGCACCCACCGTACTAAAGACAAAAGGTACATTAAGCTTTTGGAGTTTTTCATCGGAATGTGTAAATAGACCTCCTAGGAATATTATCCCCCTGAGACGCTTTTCCTTTACAACCTTTTGTGCCACGTCAACCTCATCCTCAGTTGACTCAACGTGTGTAAGCTCCATGGAATAGTGCTTTTTTTTGCACTCTGCTTCTATAACCTTTATCATAACTGTAAAAAACGGATTTGAAATTCCCTTTACAAGTACTGCTATAGCCTTTGCGTCTGAACGTTTAAGATTTCTCGCACTGTTGTTTGGTATGTATCCATATTCATTTATTATATCTAATATTTTTTTCTTCGTCTCCGGATTTATGTCCGGATGATTGTTTATTGCCCTGGATACGGTGCTGACCCCCACTCCGCATATTTGGGCTATATCCTTAATTGTCGGCTCAAACACTTTTAATACCTCGCAAACATCACTTTTTATTTGACTTAGTACCTCTTGCCGTTCTTCCATATATACGTGCCAGCTCAAGCATATGCTCTGAAAGCTCACTGCTGCACGCACCTGCTTCTATGCGCCATTCCCAGTTTCCGCCTAATGTGGACGGTGTATTTACCCTTGCCTCGCTTCCAAGCTCCAGATAGTCCTGCATAGGTATAATTGCCGTATCAGCCACACTTGCAAGAGCCGTCCTGACTAAACTGTCGCATATATCCTTTTTCCTCTTTACATTAAGATATTTCTTTGTAAAAGCGAGGTCTTTTCTTCCAAGGGCATTTATCCATCCGTTTACGGTATCATTGTCATGGGTTCCTGTATATACGACACAATTATTATTATAATTATGCGGAAGATAATCGCTCTCCTCCCTTGGGTCAAAAGCAAACTGTAACACCTTCATTCCAGGATAGCCCGTCTTTTTAACAAGCTTTAATACGCTAGGTGTTAGAAATCCTAAATCCTCGGCTATAACCGCCCTGTTTCCTAGAGCCTTTTTCATTGCCTCAAACAGTTTATAGCCTGGTCCCTTTCTCCACTCGCCGTTTACTGCCGTCTCATCACCATATGGAATTGCCCAATATTCATCAAATCCCCTGAAATGGTCAATTCGCACTATATCATAAATATTAAAGCAGTGCGCAAGCCGTCTTATCCACCATGCATATCCTGTTTCCTCATGGTAATCCCACCTATACAGCGGATTTCCCCAAAGCTGTCCCGTCGCTGAGAATGCATCAGGCGGGCAGCCTGCCACACCTGTAGGCACGTTGTCCTTGTCAAGCTGGAAAAGCTCCGGATTAGCCCATGTATCAGCACTGTCAAACGCCACATAAATAGGAATATCACCCACAATGCTTATTCCCTTTTTATTGGCATAATCCTTAAGTGCAAGCCACTGTGTTGAAAATAGATATTGCTGATAGCAATAGAAATCTATTTCCTTTTTGAGCTTTTCACCATAAGCTGACATTGCCTTGGGCTTTCTAAGCCTTATATCCTCATCCCACTCAATCCATGATATGCCGCCTAACGAGTCCTTTATCGCCATATACATGGCATAATCCTTAAGCCATGCTTCATTATCCTTTACATATTTTATGTAGTCTTTATTTTTGCTTATATCCGCCCTCTCAAAGGCTTTTTTAAGCAGTCCAAATCTCGTATAATATATTTTCTCATAGTCAACCTTTTTGGTATCGTTTCCAAAATCGACAGAAGAACATTCAACCTCTGTGAGCAATCCCTCATCTATCAGTGCGTCAAGGCTGATATAATAAGGACTTCCTGCAAATGTTGAAAATGACTGGTATGGCGAGTCCCCATATCCTGTAGGTCCCAACGGTAAAATCTGCCACAATGACTGTCCTGCTGCTGCCAAAAAATCCACAAATTCGTAGGCTTCCTTAGAAAATCCCCCTATTCCAAATCTTGAAGGTAAACTGGATACCGGCATTAATACGCCACATCTTCTCATAACTTTCTCCTTTTCATTAATACAAAACTATAGTTTCGGTAACGTTTCCAATAATACTAACATACTACCATTTTCAACGGAATATATCAACATAAAAATAGCTGTTTAAATAAACTTTAGCGAATTTATCAGTTTTTTTTATTTTTAATTATTGAATATAGACAAAGATTTACAGCCATTCGTTCCAAAATTTTTCAATTCGACCAGATATATTATTCACATCAACTGTCTCATACCTGCTCCATTCCCTTGGAAACATACGCCTGTACTGAAAATCAAGAAATCTTTCGTCCAACAGTACCACAACGCCTATGTCATCGGCAGTCCTAATCACACGCCCCGCCGATTGAAGCACCTTATTCATTCCAGGGTATCTATAGGCATAATCAAAGCCGTTTTCGCCCTTCTCATCAAAATACTTCTTAAGAAGCTCCCTCTCACTTCCAACCTGCGGAAGTCCTGTCCCTACTATTATTGCACCTATAAGGCTGTCCTTCTTTAAATCTATTCCTTCGGAGAAAATTCCACCCATAACGCAAAATCCGATTAATATTGTCTCGTCTTCCTCCTGAATTTCAAAATTAATTCGGCTATTAATATCACATTCCTCGTTGCCCTGAAAACGAAGCAGAAATTGCTCACGCTTTGCCTCACTCATGTAATCCCCTTGAATAATACATTCCATGATTTTTTCATCAAAATATTCTTCCATAAAGCAGCCGTAAACCTGCTCCAAGAATAAATGAGAGGGCAGAAATACCATATAATTTCCGTATCTTTGGTTTACAATCTCGTAAATATACTTTGCAATACGCCTAAACTCGTCCTGATTTCTCCTTGTATATTTGCTTGTCACATCATTTGCAATTAATAATGCCTTTTTCCCCTCGTCAAAGGTTGATTTTGCATAAACCTCATAATCAGTTGGCTCTCCCCCCAAAAGCTTCTTATAATATTGTATCGGGAGAAGCGTTGCGGAAAAAAGGATTGAGCTTCTTCCCTTTTGCATACATTGTTTCAGGTTTTTAGCCGGATTAACGCAAAACAGCTTAAGCATAAAATCACCGTCATCCATAAGCTGGCTGTATACAACATAATTTCCATCCATTATCTCATACATATTAAGGAAATGGGCTGTCTCAAAATAAAATTCAAGAAGCTCGTTTTTATCAGGGAAGTTTTCATGCTCATCCAAAAAATCATCTATCGCACCATACACCCTGTTTAGCGATATAACAAAGCCGTCTATACTCTTTTCCTCCCTATAGTCTTCACAATTTCTTTTCATTGCAAGCAGCTCCTTATTGCACTTATCAAGGAGCTTTGCTATCTTTGGAGAGGCTTCCTTTATCAGCCTTTTTGTCTCCAAAAATGAATTTTTAAACATTGACGCACTGTACATTTCACGTCCCCTGTCTAAAAGGTTGTGTGCCTCGTCTATTAGGAATACATAATTATTTTTAGACACGGTATCTGCAAAAAATCTCTTTAAATAAACCCTAGGGTCAAACACATAATTATAATCACATATTATGGCATCCGAAAAAAGGCTCATATCAAGGCAAAATTCAAAGGGACAAACCTTGTGTTTTTGGGCATATTCCATTATTTTCTCCCTTGTGAAATGGTTCTCCTTTGTCAAAAGGTCATACATTGCATCGTTTATCCGGTCATAATGTCCGTTGGCATATGGGCAGGCATCGGGATTACATTCCACCTCATTATTCTCATTTTCCCCCTGATTTTCAAAACAGTTCTTAAGGAAACAGATTTTGTCCTTTGCGGTTATTATTACCGTCTTCATTTTCAAACCGTTTTCATTTAAAAGGCTAAAGCAGTTTTGCGCCACAGTCCTTGTAATCGTCTTTGCCGTGAGATAAAATATTTTATCGGTCAACTGCTCGCCCATTGACTTTACAGCCGGAAATACGGTGGATATAGTCTTTCCTACACCTGTAGGTGCCTCCAAAAACAGCTTTCTTCCATGGTAGATTGTCTGGTATACATATGTCACAAGCTCTTTTTGACCTTCTCTATACGGAAATGGGAAACCCAGGCTCTTAATCGACGTATTACGTATTTTAGTCCATTCAAATTGGAAATCAGTCCATTTTTTGTACTCATTTAAAAGCCCCTCAAACCAGATTTTCAGCTCATTAAAGGTATAGTCCTCGTGGAAATATTTAAGCTCCTCCGTCTCTATATGGCAGTAGGTCATCCTTACGCCAATGCTTTCTATACTATTTTGCAGCGCATAAATATAGGCATAGCATTTTGCCTGTGCAAGATGTACCCCCACCGGCTTTTTAATACGCTTAAGGGATTTATATGTCCCTTTTATTTCATCAATTATAACCTTATCCTCCGTAGGGATTACAGGAAGCTTTTCCTTTTTACCGTTATCCGGTTCAAAATGCCCTCCCCAGTTGTAATCAATAATTCCGTCCGCCCTGCCTTCAATAATAATATCGTAATCCTTGGTTTTCCAAACAAACCTAAGTCCCACCTCGCTGTGGTACTCACTTCCCATATTCCTCTGTATCATTTTGTGGATACGGCTTCCCTCCTGCATGGCGGTATCCGAGCCTCCGGTTTTTCTATTGTCTATATTTCCCTCTCGCAGTATAAATTCCACAAGCTGCCTTACCGATACATGTATTTCCATAT
>CAYTGS010000097.1:0-7996 GCA_964437435.1 uncultured Roseburia sp. | reverse complement strand
ACAAAGAGATACCGTTCTAACCTTATAAACTGGGGTATGCTTCCGTTTATAATAAAGGAGGGTGAGCTTCCTTTCAAAAACCTTGACTACATATATATTCCGGGTATTAGAAAAGCCGTGGAGGAAAAGGCTGATATTATCAAGGCATATGTGGTAGGTCGCGACAAGAAAGTTGAGTTCGAACTGACATTAGGAGAGCTTACAGATGAGGAGAGACAGATTATCCTTAAGGGTTGCCTCATTAATTACAATAGAGTTTCATAAATAATATATACATTAGAGACCGTTTGTTTTGTTTAAACAAACGGTCTTTTTTAAAATTAATCAACAATTTCAAATAAATATACACAAAAGACTACCAATTTTTATAAAAATATAGTATAATTTTAATAAATCTTTATCGGTTTAAATTAGAAAAGCTGTAGATTGTTATACAATATTCAGCCACACTAGGATTGGAGGTATATTATGGCAAAAGAAATGATAGCAATGCTGCTCGCAGGCGGTCAGGGTTCTCGGCTTTATACGCTTACTCAAAAGCTGGCAAAGCCCGCTGTACCTTTCGGGGGAAAGTACAGGATTATTGATTTTCCTCTGTCAAATTGTGTAAACTCGGGAATTGACACTGTGGGAATTTTAACCCAGTACCAGCCGTTTGTACTTAATGAGTACATAGGCAATGGACAGCCTTGGGATTTGGACAGACTATATGGAGGGGTTCACGTACTGCCCCCATACCAGAAAGCGTCAGGCTCTGACTGGTATAAAGGTACGGCAAATGCAATTTATCAGAATATTAACTTTATTGAGAGATATGACCCTGAGTATGTTATCATACTTTCAGGAGACCAAATATGTAAACAGGATTACAGTGACTTCTTAAAATTCCACAAGGAGAAGAAAGCTGAATTCAGTGTGGCGGTTATGGAAGTGCCTTGGGATGAGGCAAGCCGTTTTGGTCTTATGGTAACTGATGATAATGATAAGATTACGGAATTTCAGGAGAAGCCAAAGGAGCCGAAATCTAATCTTGCTTCAATGGGTATTTATATATTTAATTGGGATATCCTTAAGAAATACCTTATTGAGGATGAGAATGATCCAAACTCAGAAAATGACTTTGGTAACAATATCATCCCTAACCTTTTAAGGGACAACCGGGAAATGTTTGCCTACAGGTTTGACGGATATTGGAAAGATGTAGGAACAATTCCTTCACTTTGGGAAGCAAATATGGAAGTGCTTGACCCAGAAAACAGCGGTATCAACATCTTCGACGAAGATTGGCGTATTTACAGTAGGAACAGTGGTAGGACAGGCCACAGAGTTGGGGAGGAGGCAGTCCTTGAAAACTGTATGATTACAGATGGCTGCAGCATCGACGGTGAGGTTAGACATTCTATTCTTTTTGCAGGTGTTACCGTTGAGAAGGGCGCAGTTATAGAGGATGCAGTTATTATGGGCGGCAGTACAATAAAGTCTGGTGCACAGGTTAAGCATTGTATAATCGCTGAGAATGTCACTGTTGAAAAGAATGCCATAGTGGGTGCAATGCCTGAGGGCGATGACAGTGGAGTTGCTACGGTAGGTTCTGATGTATTCATTGGTGAGGGCGCAGTAGTTGGACCTCATGCAATGGTTTCCGAAAATGTCAAGGGAGGTGAGAGAGTATGATAAATTCAAATGCAGCTTCCGCAATGGGTATTTTATTCCCAAACAGTTATGATGCACTTGTGCCTGAGCTTGTAACAGAAAGGCTTATGGCATCAATACCTTTTGCAAGTCGTTATAGGCTCGTAGACTTTATGCTCTCTAGTATGGTCAATTGCGGTATTGACAATGTATCAATTATTGTTAAGAAAAACTACCATTCACTTATGGACCACTTAGGTTCAGGCAGAGAATGGGATTTGACACGTAAAAAGGGCGGACTTAATATTGTGCCTCCTTATGCGCAGAAAACAATAAGCCTTTATAACATGAGGGTTGAGGCTCTTGCAAGTATTATGGATTACCTTAACCACCAAAAGGAGCAGTATGTGGTAATGGCTGACACGAATATTGCTGTCAATTTCAACTTCAAGGAAATGCTCCAACAGCATATAGACAGCGGTGTGGACGTTACAATCGCATACACAAAGGAGCCAATTCCAAAGGCGCTTAAAAATATTGACATTACGAAGAAGGACTTGTATTATACCCTTGATATAAATGATGAGAATCGTGTTACAAAGATTAATGTAAACGATAAGGAAGATGGCATAAAGAACGTTTCCATGAATATTTATATTATGGATAGGAAGCTTTTAATTGAGCAGATTAGGGAGGCTTATGTTCAGGGACAGACATATTTTGAACGTGACGTTTTGGCACCACATCTTGATACCTTGAATGTGTGTGCATATGAGCATACAGGCTATTATGCAAGAATACTTGATATCAAGAGCTATTTTGACGAGAGCATGAAGATGCTTAAGGCAGAAAATGTTGACGCACTTTTCTCACCCAACACAATTTATACAAAAATTCGTGATGATACACCTACAAGGTATGCAGTGGGTTCACATGCAAAGAATGTAATGGTGGCTGATGGTTGCCTTATTGAGGGAGAAGTGGAAAATTGTATCCTGTTTAGGGGTGTTAAAGTTGGAAAGGGCGCAAAGGTTAGAAATTGTGTCCTTATGCAGGATACTGTTGTTGAAACAGGTGCATCAATTGAGTATGCGATTACTGACAAAAATGTCACAATTACTGCATACAAGGAATTAAAAGGAACTGATTCCTTCCCTGTATTTATTGAAAAGCATAAGACAGTTTAATTTTATCCCCTCTGTGCTATACGCAGAGGGGGATTTTTAGGATTTTGGAGGAATAAAGTTGTTTCAGAAAAAAGAAGTAATATTTAGCGAGACATTGGGAGTGTGTGTTGTTGATGACATAGTGAAGCTTTCTGATAACAGGAAGGAATCATACAATTATTATCTTTTGAGGTCGGTTTTTGATAAGACAAAAAAAGCATACATACCGGTGGATAATCACTCTGTACAGCTTAGGCAACTTATGACATATGATGAGGCACATGGGATTTTCGAGGATGAGGATTTCAAGGAGAGAAGTGAGCTTATACAAGGTGAGGTAAAATATATATTAAAAAAAGAGGGCTAGAAAATGGAGGATACGAGGTTTAGCAGACCACTTTCACTTAAAGATATACAGATAACTGATGAATTTTGGAAAAATGAAATGGAGCTTGTGCGGAAAGAAGTTATTCCGTATCAGTGGGAGGCTTTAAATGACCGTGTGAAAGGGGCAGCACCAAGTTATTGCATGAGGAACTTTAAGGTTGCGGGAAAAATGAACAGTGAGAAGAAAAGGCTTGGTGCAAAATATGTGGAGCCTGCATATACATTCAGGGGGTTTGAGGCACTCCCGGAAAATCCTGATAAATTAGATGATGATAAATTTTATGGTTTTGTATTTCAGGATACAGATTTTTCAAAATGGATAGAGGCAGTAGGATATTCGCTTACACAGCACCCGGATAAAGAACTTGAAAAGATAGCGGACGAAGCTATTGATATAGTATGTGCCGCACAGCAGGAAGACGGATATCTTGATACATATTATATTATTAATGGAAAGGACAAGATATTTACTAATCTTAGAGACCACCACGAGCTTTACTGTTTTGGGCATCTGACTGAGGGCGCAGTTGCCTACTATGAAGCCACAGGAAAGGATAAGTTATTAAAAGCGGCAGAGCGTTTTGCTGATTATATCGACAATTATTTTGGCGCAGATGAGGGAAAGTGCAAGGGGTATCCCGGACACGAGATAGCTGAAATGGCACTTGTAAGGTTATACGAAGCCACAGGAAACAAGAGATATCTTGACCTAAGCGCATTTTTTATAGAGGAAAGGGGCAAGAAGCCTTATTATTTTGATACGGAGGATCATCCGGACATAAGGGACAAATCACCGGAAAAGCTCCGATATATGTATAATCAGGCTCATCTTCCGGTAAGGCAGCAGGATGAGGCAACAGGTCATGCGGTAAGGGCGGTTTACCTGTATTCAGGAATGGCAGACATTGCAAGGTTAAAAAATGATGACACAATGTTTGAGGCATGTGAAAGGCTTTGGAATAATATTGTTGACAAGAAAATGTACATAACGGGCGGAATAGGGGCAACACATTTAGGAGAGGCATTCTCATTTGAGTATGACCTTCCAAATGATACGGCATATGCCGAGACCTGTGCTTCTATAGGACTTGTTTTCTTTGCAAGAAGAATGCTTGAAATGAAGCCTGACGCAAAATACGCAAACGTTATGGAGAGGGCGCTTTATAACGGAATACTGAGCGGAATGGCACTTGACGGAAAGAGCTTTTTCTATGTAAACCCGTTGGAGGTAAATCCCGAGGCATGCCACAAAGACGAGCGCAAATTCCATGTAAAGCCAGTGAGACAAAAGTGGTTTGGATGCGCATGTTGTCCTCCAAATATAGCAAGGCTTTTAAGCTCAATCGGCTCATATGCATATACTGAAAATGAAGATACATTATTCATACATTTATATATAGGAAGTACTATTTCAAAGAAGCTTAAGGACAAGGAGGTTGATATAAATATAAACTCTAATTTTCCATGGAGTGGCGACGTGAATATAAAGGTAAGGGCAAAGGACACTGACTTTAAGCTTGCGATGAGGCTTCCTGACTGGTGCGAAGGCTATAGGTTAAAGGATAAGGAAAGCTTTAATATAGAAGAAAAGGACGGTTATCTTTATATTAGTAAATCTTGGGCAGAGGAGGATGAAATTGCGATAAGCTTTGATATGGAGCCACGCTTAATTGCAGCCTCCGATAAGGTGAGGGAGGACATAGGAAAAGTGGCGGTAATAAGGGGACCTGTTGTTTACTGCCTGGAGGAAAAGGATAACGGCAGCGACCTTCATATGCTTAAAGTAAAGCCTGATACTGATTTTGAATTAAATGATTTTAATATAGAAGGAACTAAGGTTAAAAAGATACAGGTAAAAGGCAAAAGAATTTTAAAAACAAAGAATACAGGCAATAAAGAAGGTCTTTACCATATATTAGGTAAAGTGGAGGAAGAAAACGTCACACTCACATACATTCCATATTACACTTGGGCGAACAGAGGGGAAAATGAGATGCAGGTCTGGACAAATTTAGGATAGAATTGTACTAAATGGCAATGGGACGGCTCCCCAAGGGGGAGCCTGCTTATTATATTATTCAGCTTTATGCAGATATTTTTCCCTTGTTGCAAGCCCACCCCTTATGTGGCGTTCGGATTTGTTGATATCCAATATGCCCCTTGCCTCTTTGGCGAGGGTTGGATTAACTTGCATAAGACGACTTGTTACATCTTTATGTACAGTGGATTTACTCACTCCAAAAGCCTTGGCGGTCTGGCGGACGGTTGCGCCATTTTCAATAATATAGACGGCAATATTTATTGCCCTCTCCTCGATATATTCTTTCAACTTAAAACCTCCGGTTTTGTTCGATAATGGAATATTTGTACATTCTATGTCAGTCTCGTTTATATAATTCCCCTGTTTTAGAATTTCTTAATAAATATTTTGAAAAAAGAGTGTTGACAATAAAAAGTGAAAGTAGTAAGTTAGTATATGTAAATGTTAGCACTCCACTAAAACGAGTGCTAATAAAACAAGACCTTAATAATCGAGGAGGTGGCGGGTTGGATTTAGATGAGCGTAAGCTAAAGATATTGCAGGCGATTATCCGAAATTACCTTGAAACGGGGGAGCCGGTTGGAAGCAGGACGATTTCTAAGTATACTGATTTGAACTTAAGCTCTGCCACAATTCGAAATGAAATGTCTGACCTTGAGGAGCTGGGTTATATAGTTCAGCCACATACCTCGGCAGGACGTATTCCGTCCGATAAAGGCTATCGACTTTATGTAGACCAAATGATGGCTGAAAAGGAAGAACAGCTCGGAAAGGCTACACAGGAAGTTAGGGAAATGCAGAAAATGCTCCTTGACCGTGAGGATAAGATGGAAGCAGTCCTAAAGCAGATGGCAAAAATGCTTGCCGTGAATACAAATTATGCAACAATGATATCTGCTCCACAGGTAAAGGCAAATAAGCTCAAATTCATACAGCTTTCAAGAGTTGACACAAGACAGCTCCTCACGACGATAGTTGTGGAAGGAAACGTTATTAAAAACAGTATTATAACAGTTTCGGAGCCACTTGACGATGAAGCAATACTTAAATTGAACATCTTGTTAAATACAAATCTTAACGGTTTGACAATAGGGGAAATAAACCTTGCAATGATATCTAATTTAAAGCAGCAGGCGGGGGCTTATGCAGACTTGATAGCGGATATTATTGATGCGGTTGAGGAAGTTATAAAGGATGACGACGATATAGAAATATATACAAGCGGTGCCAATAACATCTTCAAGTACCCTGAACTTTCTGATAACCAGAAGGCAAGTGAGCTGATAACAACCTTTGAGGAAAAGCAGCTTCTAACTGAGCTTGTAAATGAAACCTTAACTGATGAAAACGGAACAGGTATACAGGTTTATATCGGAAACGAAACCCCGGTTAAGACAATGAAGGATTGCAGCGTAGTTGCGGCTACTTATGAATTAGGGGATGGCATGAAAGGAACCATAGGTGTAATAGGACCTAAGCGGATGGATTACGATAAAGTAATCAGCACGCTAAAGGAACTAAAAAGCCAGTTGGATTCTGTATACAAAAAGGATGATGATTTATAAAGTGAATGGAAAGGAAACGAGTGATAGTGGAAGAAAAGGAAATTATTGATAATGAGACCGTTAAAGAGGAAGCTGTTGCCGAGGAAGACGTTACTAATGAAAATACTGCTGAGGAAGTAAGCGAAATGGATGCTGAAACAGAGGAGACTGGTGAGGCAGAGGCAGCAGAGGAAAAAGACGGCGAGGATAAGGATGATAAGAAGGAAAAGAAAAAGCCTTTCTTAGGGAAAGATAAAAAAGAGAAAAACAATAAGCTTCAGGATAAAGTGGATGAGCTTGAAGACAGGGTAAAACGCCAAATGGCAGAGTTTGAAAACTTTAGAAAACGCTCCGAGAAAGAAAAGACGGCAATGTTTGAAACCGGAGCAAAGAGCGTTATAGAGAAGATTTTGCCGGTTGTAGATAACTTCGAGAGAGGTCTTGCAGGACTTTCGGAGGAGGAGATGAAGCAGCCCTTTGCAGAGGGAATGAACATGGTTTATAAGCAGCTTATCACAGAACTTGAAAAGCTTGATGTAAAGCCAATCGAAGCAGTAGGATGTGAATTTAACCCGGAGCTTCACAATGCAGTAATGCAGGTTGAAAGTGATGAGTACGAATCGGGAATCATAGCCCAAGAGCTTCAAAAAGGCTACAAATACCGTGACAGTGTTGTAAGACACAGTATGGTAGCGGTAGTACAGTAATATATAAATTGTAAACAATATTTAAAAAATAAAATGATGTAAATAAAATTTAGGAGGAAAAAATCATGGGAAAAATTATTGGTATTGACTTAGGTACAACAAATAGCTGTGTAGCAGTTATGGAAGGTGGAAAGCCCACAGTTATAGCAAATACAGAGGGAGCAAGAACTACACCTTCAGTAGTAGCTTTCACGAAGACAGGAGAGAGGCTTGTTGGTGAGCCTGCAAAGCGTCAGGCAGTTACAAACGCTGATAAGACAATCTCATCTATCAAGAGGGATATGGGTACAGACCGTGGTAGGACAATTGACGACAAGAAGTATTCTCCACAACAGATTTCAGCTATGATCTTACAGAAATTAAAGGCTGACGCAGAGAGCTATTTAGGAGAGACGGTTTCAGAGGCTGTTATCACAGTTCCTGCATATTTCAATGACGCTCAGCGTCAGGCTACAAAGGATGCAGGTAAGATTGCAGGTCTTGATGTAAAGCGTATCATCAACGAGCCTACAGCAGCAG
>CAYTGS010000096.1:0-8008 GCA_964437435.1 uncultured Roseburia sp. | reverse complement strand
ACGCCAAGCTTTACAAGCCAATCACTTATAAGCTCATGGCGTTCATAAATCGTCTCGGCAATTTCTTTTCCGGAATCTGTAAGATATATAAATCCCTCTTTTGTCACTGTAATATGGTTTAATTCACGAAGATGTTTCATTGCAACGCTGACGCTTGACTTCTTAAAACCAAGCTCATCAGCAATATCAACGGAACGAACTACCGGCTTAACCTTACTTAACATTAATATTGTCTCAAGATAATTTTCTGATGATTCAGTTACACTCATTAATCAATCCCCCTAGATTTTTTATGAAAAGTAATAGGATTTGGCTAATATTGATATAAAAGCCCGATACATTATTAAAAGTATAACATATATTCACAAAATTGTCAAAAAGATGAAAAATATTAGAAATGTTCTTGACACCTAATGGTGATAAGGATATACTAACCTTAGTAATAAAAATACAACCATATTTAGTATAGAAAGAGGGTAGTATGATGCCGTTGACAATGGTTAAAGAGGGCGAACAGAATATTATTAAAAAGGTTGGTGGGAAAGAGGAAACGAGGAAGTTTCTTGAAAACCTTGGATTTGTCACTGGAGGCGCTGTGACCGTTATTTCTGAAAATGGTGGCAATATGATTGTGAATGTCAAAAATTCAAGGGTTGCCATAGGAAAAGATATGGCTAATAAAATAATGGTATAGGGAGGAAAAGAGCAAGATGACATTAAGAGAGGTTGCCTGTGGGAAGACTGTTACGGTTAAAAAGCTTTCAGGCGAGGGACCGGTAAAGAGGCGCATCATGGATATGGGAATAACCAAGGGAATTCCTGTGTATGTGAGAAAGGTGGCACCCCTTGGAGACCCTGTTGAAGTAACGGTGAGAGGGTATGAATTATCACTCAGAAAAGCTGATGCCGAAATGATAGAGGTGGAAGGAGATTGAAAAAATGTCAGTAAAAATTGCATTGGCAGGTAATCCTAACTGCGGAAAAACAACATTATTTAATGCACTTACGGGCAGCAACCAGTTTGTAGGAAACTGGCCTGGCGTTACAGTAGAGAAAAAGGAAGGTAAATTAAAGAAGGTTTTTTGCACATCTGATACAACAGACGTGACAATCATGGATTTACCCGGTATTTATTCATTATCACCATATACATTGGAGGAAGTGGTAGCTAGAAACTACCTTATAAACGAAAGACCTGATGCAATAATTAATATTGTGGATGGTACAAATATTGAGAGAAACCTTTATCTTTCAACACAGATTATGGAGCTTGGTATTCCCGTTGTCATGGCAGTAAACATGATTGATGTTGTTGAAAAGACAGGGGATAAGATTTATGTTGATAAGCTTTCCAAAAGCCTTGGTTGTGAGGTTGTTGAAATTTCAGCCCTCAAGGGAAACGGAATTAAAGAGGTAACACAGAAAGCGATAAAGGCTGCAAGCCAAAAGGCTGCTGCACCGGTGCATAAATTTGATGGAAAGGTTGAAAATGCCATAAACGAAGTTGAGGCAATGCTTACCGGAGTTAATGATGAACAAAAGAGATTTTTTGCAATAAAGCTTATCGAGAAGGATGACAAGATTGTTGACCAGATGACAAGTATTCCCGACGTGAGCAAAATTGTGGAAAAGCTAGAAAATGATTATGATGACGATACAGAGAGCATTATTACAAACGAGAGATATGTATATATTTCATCAATTATAGATAAGTGTGTTACAAAAAATAAACAGAAGGTTCTCACAACCTCGGATAAAATTGACCGTATTGTGACTAACAGGTGGCTTGCACTTCCTATATTTGCAGTTGTAATGTTTTTGGTGTATTATGTATCTGTAACAACAGTTGGTACATGGGCTACTGATTGGGCAAATGACGGAGTATTCGGTGACGGCTGGCATTTATTTGGAATTGGAAGCTCGGCTTACGAGGAGGTGGCTGATGATTTCGGAGGTGCAGCAGAGGTCGTAAATGGATTTATTGAGTATGCCGATTCTATCGGAATTGATACAGAGGCAGTTACAGAGGCTCTTGACACAGAGGCGGATGACTTTAGCGAGGAGTCGGCAGCTACAGCTTTGGTTGGATTTGCGTCACAGTTTAGTGACAGTGACGAGGCAGAGTTTTATGTAGTCGATGAGGAAACGCTTGCTTCAGAGCTTACTACAGCCACGGGCGCTGACCTTAAGGACGCTGTAAACGTGTATGCAGATTATGGATACGCAGAGCCAGACCCTGCAGATTATGGTGTATGGGTACCGGGTATTCCTGTTTTGGTAGAGGGGCTTTTAGATAAGTTAAATTGCGCCGAGTGGCTGTCAGGACTTATACTTGATGGTATAATTGCCGGTGTAGGCGCAGTTCTTGGATTTGTGCCACAAATGTTTGTATTGTTCATATTCCTTGCATTCCTTGAATCTTGCGGATATATGGCAAGAATAGCATTTATCATGGATAGGATATTTAGAAAGTTTGGTTTATCAGGTAAGTCATTTATCCCAATGCTTATAGGTTCAGGCTGCGGCGTTCCTGGTATTATGGCTTCGAGGACTATTGAGAACGACAGAGACCGTAAAATGACAATTATGACTACAACCTTTATTCCCTGCGGTGCTAAGCTTCCATTTATTGCAATGGTTGCAGGGGCGATATTCGGAGGTGCGGCATGGGTTGCCCCTTCGGCATATTTCCTTGGAGTTGCAGCTATAATTTGTTCAGGTATCATTTTAAAGAAGACAAAGCTTTTCGAGGGAGATCCTGCTCCTTTCGTAATGGAACTTCCAGCATACCATATGCCTACAGTTGGTGCTGTTCTTAGAAGTATGTGGGAGCGTGGCTGGAGTTTTATCAAGAAGGCAGGTACAATTATCCTTCTTTCAACAATTATCGTGTGGTTTACTACATACTTTGGATTTATTGACGGCACATTTAGAATGTTATCTGACGAGGAAATCAATTACAGCATTTTAGGTACAATCGGTAAGGCGCTTGCATGGATATTTATTCCACAGGGCTTTGGAAACTGGCAGGCTACTGTTGCCTCTATCACTGGTCTTGTTGCAAAGGAGAATATTGTCGGAACTATGGGTATTCTATACAGCGCTGGTGCAGGCACGGTTTACGAGAACATGGGAGCTACATTCACAGCGGTAAGCGGATATGCATTCCTTGTATTTAATCTTCTCTGCGCACCATGCTTTGCAGCTATGGGAGCTATTAAGCGTGAGATGAACAATACTAAGTGGTTTTGGACGGCTATCGGATATCAGTGTGGACTTGCGTACCTTGTATCGCTTTGTGTAAACCAGATAGGTATGCTTGTGACAACGGGTGCTTTTGGAATTGGTACGATTGTTGCATTCATTATTGTACTTGGATTTATATATCTTTTGTTCAGACCTTATGATGACAAGGTGGGCAAGGCTCACTATGCAGGTTTGAGGAAATCTCAAATTTAATGGAATTATAGCTAAAGGCTAAGGAAAGGAGTTTGGTGAAAATGGGAACTGCGGTTGTAGGATTAATAGTTTTGGCGGTTGTCGGTATTGCCATAAGAAGTATGGTTAAGGACAAAAAGGCTGGAAAATCATTACAGTGCGGTGGCGATTGTAAGTTTTGTGGAGGTCATTGCTCGCAAGGCGGAGGTCATTGCCATTAAACGTAAACTCTGTAAAATTTAAAATGGAAAACGGGTAAAGCTTTTTATGGGTTTTGCTCGTTTTTTATTTGTAATTATTATGTGTAGGAAGTATAATGTAAGGAATAGGTGCAAAAACTTTCAAATGTGGAGGCATATTATATATGAAAGTAAAGATAAGTGAGAAACCAAATATAAATAAAATCCCAATGCAGGGTAGCGACAGCAGGGGAAATAAATATGAGGTGAACAGCCAATATCTGATTAAAAACGGCAAGCCGATACTGCCTGTAATGGGAGAATTTCATTTTTCAAGATACCCTGAAAATGAGTGGGAGGATGAAATACTTAAGATGAGGGCTGGTGGCGTTGAAATTCTCGCAACATATATATTTTGGATTCACCATGAGGAGAATAAGGGAGAGTGGAACTTTAGCGGTTGTAGGAATATCCGTAAATTTCTGGAAACCTGTAATGAATTAAATATGCCTGTTTGGTTAAGGATTGGCCCATGGGCGCATGGAGAGTGTAGAAATGGCGGTTATCCAGATTGGTTGGTGTCCGAGCTCCATGACAATGGGCTTGGCGTAAGCATATATGGAGAGCCAATTCATGAGGCAAGGACAAATGACGGGCTGTATATGGAATATGTGGAGCTTTTTTGGGAGAGGCTTTCAATCGAGATAAAGGGAATGATGTGCAAGGACGGAGGTCCCGTTATAGGAATACAGCTTGAAAATGAATATTGCCATGCAGGGGGACCAAGGGATAAAAGCAGGGGCTTTGAGCATATGAGGACACTTAAAGAGCTTGCGCTAAAATTTGGCTTTGAAGCACCTTATTACACAGCAACAGGCTGGGGCGGTGCAGTTGTAATAGAAAAAGAAATGCTGCCCGTTATGGGGGGATATGTGGATGCGCCATGGGCAGGACATATAAAAGAAATGCCCGCCTGTGAGAATTTCCTTATGATACCATTCCACAATGATGAGAATATCGGAGCTGATTTAAAGGCAGAGGGGGATAATAGAGACACATTTTCAAAGGATGATAACCCATACCTTACCGCAGAGCTTGGGGGAGGTTTACAGGCTACGGAGCTTAGGCGTACATATCCATTTGGAGAAGATATTGAGGCACAGAGTATTTGTATGCTTGGTGCAGGGGCTAACCTTTTGGGCTATTATATGTACCATGGCGGTGTAAATCCTGACGGCGCAGATTATAATAATCCATATGCAACATATCAGGAATCAAAGGCTACAGGCTATTTTAACAATCTTCCAATAAAGAGCTATGACTTTGAGGCACCCATTCATGAATCGGGAAAATTAAATGACAGCTATGGAAAACTCAAAAAAATCCACTTAATGACAAGGAGCTTTGGCGAAAGCCTTGCTCCGGCTTCCAGCTATTTCCCTGATGAAATCCCTACCGGGGCAGAGGATATGGAAACGCCAAGGGTGAGCGTAAGATACAACCACGATACGGGTGAAGGATTTTTGTTCATCAACAATCACCAAAGGCTTAGGAAAATGAAGCCGATTAAGGGATTTGAAGTAAGTGTTTGCTTTGAAAATGGAAAAAAGATTGTGATAAGTAATATTAACTGTGAAGCTGACTCGTGCATGGTAATTCCCTTTGGGCTTAAGATAGGCGGTGGAAGACTTGTTAAGACTAATGCTGCGCTTTTGGCTCATGCGGGGGATAATTATTATTTTTATTATGATGATGCGTATAATGATGAAAAACCATATTTTGAATATGAAGGAGATTTATCAGGATATAATGTCATATTGCTTACAAAGGGTGAGGCGGAAAAATCATATATATTTGATGGCAGGCTTTATATCTCTGACAGACCATTGCTTGAGAAAAATGGCGAGATTTATATGCTTATGGGTGAGACGGAGGAAAAGCTTAGCTTATATGAGACTGACGGTGAGGCGGTTGATATATATGTGCTTGAACCGGAGGAGACTGCTGAAGCGAGTGTTGGTTTTAGGGAATGTGATGTGACACTGGCTGCTAAAATATTGGAATTGGCTGACTGTTATGGTGATGAGAAAGCTCCAGAGGGCTGTAGGGTTTATGAGATTGACTTTGGAATGAAAGAAGCTGCGGAGCTTAACGAAATATATTTACATATAGACTTTAATGGTGACAAGGCACAGCTCTTTGCAGGTGGGAAAATGCTTACGGACTGGTTTTCCAATGGAGATGATTGGAGCGTTGCCCTTAAACGCTACGGATATCCGAATAAAATGCAGATTGTGGTTTATCCATTTGTTGAGGAGGTCTATTATGATTTGCCACCTAGAAAGGGCTGCGGGTTGGCAGAGGTAAGGATTGAGGCTGAGTATAAGGTGCCTGTGGGCACAAAATAAGGGAGCAGATTATAATGAATTTAGAGCTAGACCGTAAAAAAGCGTTATCGGCATTCGATACATACGTAAATAATTATGATGCCTCCGCTGAAAAAATACGTTTAAAAATAGAGCATACCTACCGTGTATGCGGGCTTTGCCAGCAGATTGCGGTAAGTGCGGGATTTAATGAAAATGATGTTAATATTGCATGGCTTACAGGGCTGCTGCATGATGTGGGACGGTTCGAGCAGTTAAGGCGTTATGGTACTTTTATTGATGCTGAGTCAATAGACCATGCGGAGTTTGGGGCTGATTTATTGTTCAAAGAAGGGCTTATCAGGAATTTTATTGAGGATAATTCCATGGATGTTTTGCTTGAAAAGGCAGTCAGATATCACAGTGCCTACAGGGTTCCGGAGGATTTAACCGATTATGAGAGGAAGTTTGCAAATCTCTTAAGGGATGCCGATAAGATTGATATTTTGAAAGTAAATGTGGAGTTTCCTTTAGAGGAAATATATAATGTAACAACATACGAGCTAAAAAACTGCACCGTCACGAAAGAGGTAATGGACGCTTTTTATGAGGAGCATGCAGTCCTTAGAAGCCTGAAAAAGACACCTGTTGACAATGTGGTTGGCCATATTTCCTTAATGTATGAGCTGACATATCCTGTAAGTTATAAACTTGTGAAGCAGCAGGGCTTTTTGAATAAACTTATGGACTTCCATTCGGATATTCCAAAGACGAATATGCAGTTTGAAAAAATCCGTGAAAAAATGACATCATATATAGATGAAAAATTGATAGGATAATGTATAATATTCTGGCAGTCAAATAACAGTCACATTCTCAAATCCAAAACATATGATATATCATAATATAATTATATGGAGCTTTAGCAATGGATAATGAATTTGAATTAGAGCAGTCATCGGTTTGTACAAAATGCGGCGAGATTGATAAGGTCGGCTGCTGTGCAGTTGGCTATCAGGACGTGAATGTATGTATTCCTGTTACAATTAAGACCTTTGGGGAGGCTGGAAATGCAAAAACACAGTGCCTTGGAAATGCTGTTGTTACAACAGGCTGCGACAAATGCCATGGAAAGGCTGATGATATTTGCAAATTTACAATCAGCCAGAGATTGAGGGTTGAAGTGCCTGTTGTATTTGGAGCAAGAGCCGAAGTTGGAGAGGCTATGGTTGACTGCGGATGTATGGAAGGCTACAATTAAATAATCAGATAACAACGACAGCTCGGAAAATCTATGGTTTTCCGGGCTAGTACACAGAATGGGGATTATTATGGATAAATCAAAATTATATGTGGTAGGGATTGGCCCCGGAGATTATGATATGATGACGGGACGGGCTATAAAGGCGCTTGGTGAGAGTGATGTAATTGTTGGATATCAGGTGTATACGGCTCTTGTCAAGGATTATTTTCCCAATAAGGAATTTATGACAACACCAATGAGGCAGGAAGTGGAGAGGTGCAGGCTTGCAATAAATGAGGCTTCCACAGGTAAGACTGTTTCAATGATAAGCAGTGGCGATGCCGGAATATACGGAATGGCAGGACTTATTTATGAAGTTTATGATGAAATGAAAATTGAACTTACATCTAAAAATATAGAAATCGAAATTCAGGTTATAGCGGGAGTTACAGCAGCAAACGGTGGTGCGGCTTACCTTGGTGCACCTTTGATGCATGACTTTGCGCTTATAAGCTTGAGTGACCTTATGACACCTTGGGAGTTAATAGAAAAACGACTTATGGCATGTGCAGGTGCAGATATGGGAATAGTTTTATATAATCCCTCAAGTCATAAACGCCATGATTATCTGGAAAAGGCGTGTGACATACTTTTGCGTGAACTACCGTCCACACGTATTTGTGGACTTGTTGAAAATATCGACAGGGATGAAACCTATACAAAAGTCTGTACCCTTGGTGAATTGAGGGACATGCAGGTAAATATGTTCACAACAGTTTACA
>CAYTGS010000095.1:0-8101 GCA_964437435.1 uncultured Roseburia sp. | reverse complement strand
ACGACGCTTGCCACGTACCCTATTCTCGAAAGAAGTTGAATGTGATTGATGAGAAAAAGAGACACATATCGCATGATATGTGCCCCTTTTTATTATTCGTCAATATTTGCCAAAATTCCGTTTATGGCTTCGGTTACGTCAGAATTAATATGGTAATTTTGAAGCTCAATAAGAATAGACTTGGCGGTCTTTGTATCATATTCCTCCAATGCACTGAAAGCCTCCTGAATACGCTCTCCCCACATTTTTAAGGTAATGGTGTCGTTTGAACTAAGCGAATTTATATATTCACTTAAAATATGATACGCATCGTCTAGCTCGAATGAAAGCTTTTGCCAATTGTTCATCAGTATGTCTAGTTGGTTTGTATAGGCTTCCATTTCCATAAAGAAAGCTGTATCAGTGAGCTTTATAAGCCCTAAATCATTAGCTTTGATACGAAGCTGATGCGACTTTTCCGCAAACTCTGTAATTGTATCAGTATGCATAAGACAATAAAGCTCGTCCTCAATCAAATCGCTTTCGTGAAGAAATTCCGTTGCCAGCTCATTATACATTTCAATATTATTGTCGAGACGCTCAATTGCAGCTTCAACATCCACTCCATTTTGTGAAAGATAA
Organism: uncultured Roseburia sp.; assembly: GCA_964437435.1. Taxonomy (GTDB): domain Bacteria; phylum Bacillota; class Clostridia; order Lachnospirales; family Lachnospiraceae; genus COE1. The sequence goes on along the minus strand of CAYTGS010000095.1, from coordinate 7,480 downwards.
CGCATTTTCACACGGCAGTCATTTATATATGTATCGGGGAAATTATTTGTAAGGTCGTCCATGACGTGCTTGGCATGATATGCCATCATTGATATTTGCTGTTTTTTTGAAAGCGTTCGTATTTCTTTGCGGCTGTGAAGCAGAGTTGCCAACCATAAGATGAAAAAGGGAATAAGCCACAAATTTGTCCAAAGTACATACGAGGGCAGAATACCTACAGCCGACAGGATATATATAATCACAGATATACCTGCCATGACAGCGAGCCATAAAAAAGCCGCCTTTCTGATAGTCTGCCTCAGTTCATCAAATATTCTATTGTAATTGTAGTCCATAGTACATATATCCCTCCAACATAACGCTTAACTATAGGAGTATTAATATACTATCATATATTTTATCAAAAAAAAAGACTAAAAGCGTGTTCATGTTGAAATAAACACGCTTTTAAAAAGATTGTGTTATTTGTTGCGACCAAACCTATTGAATTCTGGCAAAGTCACAAGCTTTGAGACAAATGTAAGCACGAAAAACAGAATAGCAGTGTCAATAGGAAGCATTATAAGATTTTTAAGCGCCCTTGTAGGAAGAATTGCCATAAAAGCACTTCCATACATTATTTTGAGCCATAATGTGTTTAGACCGCAGTTTATAAATAATTTTGCCAAAAATTCGGCAGTAAGTACACGCCAAAGTCTGACGGGCTTATTATATAAAAGTGAACCGTAAATAAGACCGCCAAGAATTGCGCTAAGGGTATATCCGGGGAAAAATGAACCACCGGCAGGCTTTGTAATGTATTTTAAAATATCCATTACACCGCCAAAAACTGCACCGACACCGGGACCTAACAGGTAATCAATAACACGGTTTGGCAGACCTGAAAATCCGATTCGGATATAGTCAGTAATGAAGATTGATGTAGTATAGTTAAGCACGATTGCCAATGCTCCCATCAGTCCGCATAAGACTATGTTGTGTGTGAGCTTAATGCTCTTAATAGCTTCACGCATAAAAAACCTCCTTTATGCAGTAACCGTAAAACTACACAAATGAGGTTTTGTTAAATTCAAGGAAAACCCGTCAAATATGTAGCAGCGGGATGCGAACCTCGTACCGCAAAGCTTTTAGCTAAAGCCTTTTCGTCCCTGTGACAACTCCCTGTTCACAAAGCACTTAACGCACGTGATTCTACTCTGCATTTATTATGAAATAAATTAACTAGCGACAATGAAACTATACACCCATATGGGCGGTTTGTAAATAGGTAAGCTAAAGTTAGTTGTTATTTAGCCATAACTTCATCAATATTTGTTACAATGCTTTTTAATATCTCCGCCATATTTGAATTTACAGGTGACGCTATAAGCTCGTTGAGTATTGTCCTTGCCTTGCCTGTGTCAAAGGCTTCCAAGGCGTTGAATGCCTCCTGAAGACGCTCGCCCCACATTTTGCGTGTCATTTTGTCTTCGTCATTCAGCGACTTAAAATATTCTTCAAGCAAAGAATTTGACTCATCCAGCTCGAACGAAAGTTTTTCCCAGTTGCTCTCTAAAACGTCTAAATCTCCGATACATGCCTCCATTTCATGGAATAGGGCTGCGTCAGTAAGGTTTTTGAGTCCGAGGGCTTTTGATTTTACACGTAGCTCATGAACCTTTGAGGCATATTCGGGAAGTAACTGTCTGTTCATAAGTGTGTACAACTCGTCCTCCAAGGCTTCACTTTCGTGAAGAAAATCAGTTGCAAGCTTGTTGTATAATTCGACATTGCTGTTAATCTGATTTAAAGCTGAGCTGACATCAACACCGTTATCTGAAAGATATTTCATCTTAACACGGCAGTTGTCATTCACATACGTATCAGAAAAACCCTGTACAAGTGGGTCCATAACCTGTTTCGCCTTGTATGCGGCTGTGGAAATTTGTACTTTTTGGGAAAGCGTTTTAATCTTCTGGCGGTTATTATACAGCATTACCAAAAGTAAAATACACATAGGTATATATCCGGCAAGCGATATGAGCGCATATACGGGCAATACACCCGACAAAGCCAAGATACATACAATGACGGAAACGCCAGCCATAAGTCCCAAATATGCAGCAGCCGACTTGTTGACGATTTGTTTCAGTTCGTCCAATATTAGATTGTAATTCATTTCTTTTATCCTTCCTATAATAGCAACAGTAGTAAGTGGCTATCTTTATTTTAACACAGTTGCTACAGAGATTGGAAGTAAAAAATACATTTTGGGAAAAAGTGAAATTTGTTTGGAAATAAATTATGTTGTGAATACCTTTATTAAAGAGGTAAATTTTCTCCGCTTTTATGTAAAAAACATCTTGATGAACTTACGTTTGAGTGATACACTGTTGGGGAAAATATAGAAGGGCGAATTGGGTTAATGACACAGACATATTTATTGATTGCGGTTATAGTTGGAATAGTGATTATAACGGGGGCTGGAATTGCCGTTTGTAAACGGTTTAAGCGACATGAGAAATCCCATGAGGTCGATAATATGGACGGTTTGGATTTTGAATATTATTGTGCGGATTTATTGGCTGCGAATGGATTTATAGATGTGGAGGTGACAAAGAGCAGCGGAGATTATGGAATTGACATTCTTGCAGAGAAGGACGGAGTTACATATGCTATTCAGTGCAAGCGGTACACGGGGCTTGTTGGTGTTAAGGCAGTACAGGAGGCATATGCGGGACGTGATTATTATGACAGAATGGTTGGTGCGGTGCTTACTAATCAGTATTTTACACAGCCGGCGGTTGAGGCGGCAAAGAAATTAAAGATACTTCTCTGGGACAGGGATTATATAACTGCTATTGAGGATATGTATTAAAGTGTGCTAAAAGAGGGATAAAATGGACAATGATGAAATATTATTTAAAAAAAGGCTAGAGGAGCTTGCTAATAAATCCTACAATAACAGCCAGTATTTGTTTACGGGATTTTTGTCATTGGCAGAGCTTGGCATATATTATAGTATTGAACGTGAGCTTTCCTTTGTTCCGGTCACGGCTTTTGGTGGAACCAAGGACTGTGAAAGGGTGATGCTAAGGTTTGGAAGTGAGGAGCTTTGCGGATATGAGGAGACTTTCCCAATTTCATGTATCGAGATATCACCGCTGATTGAAAAATTCGGTGAGGAACTTTCCCACAGGGATTATTTGGGGGCGCTTATGAATTTGGGAATAGAGAGGGGGACTCTTGGGGATATCATAATAATAGGAAAGACTGCGTATCTGTTTTGTACTGAGCAGATGACACCCTATATTTTGGACAGCCTTGATAAGGTACGTCATACAAGCGTGAGATGTCAGGTGGCTCAAAATATACCTGAAAGCACTGTGACCAGGCTTGAACGAAAAACACTTCAGGTAAGTACTGCAAGGACGGACAGTATTATTGCAAAGCTTTATAATATGTCTCGAAGTGAGAGCGTTGAATTATTCAGGGCAAAGAGGGTGTTTGTAAATGGAAGGCTGAACGAGAACAATAGCGGTCAGCTAAAACCGGAGGATAAGGTTTCGGTGAGGGGATTTGGACGTTTTAAATTTATAGGTGTTTCGGGGGAAACACGCAAAGGTAAACTTAATGTAGATGTGGATATGTTTGTTTGAAAAAATATATTTATTTGTTTTAGTTTTTGTTTTAGGGGGTTGTTTTTATGGAAAAACAGGCAGTTTATAGTATGACTGAGGGGAATACGGTGAAGCTTCTGCTTAGCTTTACGCTGCCAATGCTTATTGGTAATCTCTTTCAGCAGCTTTATAATATGGTTGACTCAATCGTGGTCGGCCGATACGTTGGTGCAAATGCGCTTGCTTCCGTTGGCGCTACAGGCTCTTTAAACTATATGTTTTTTGCATTGAGCCTTGGTATATCCGTGGGCGTAGGAGTTGTTGTATCCCAAAATTTTGGTGCTGACCGTATGGAAATGGTTGAGAAAAGCATTATAAATGGAATGTATCTTCTCATGGCGGCATCTGCGGTAATGAGTATTGTTGGAGTAGTGGCTGCAAGGTGGGTTCTAATGCTTCTCGATACGCCGGAGGTCATACTTGATGATGCGGTTATTTACATGAGAGTCACCTGTGGAGGTATTCTTGCAACAGCCGCATATAACGGAGTTTCTTCTATATTAAGAGCGCTTGGCGATTCAAAGACTCCGCTTTACTTTATGCTTGTGTCGTGTTTTATAAATATCGGACTTGATTTATTGTTTGTGATTGTATTTGGATGGTCAGTTTTTGGGGTTGGACTTGCCACGATTATAGCCCAGTTTGTGGCGGCAGTGGGGGCATTTGCCTATGCAATATATAAGATTCCGTGCTTTAGGATTAAGAAGCAAAATCGTCCTATTAGAATGGATATTATATCTAAATGTTTTACCTTGGGGCTTCCTATTGCACTGCAAAATGCACTTATAGCGTTTTCCTGCATTTTCCTGCAGAGGGTTGTAAACGGGTTTGGGGAGAGTGTTGTAGCCGCTAATACGGCGCTTAGCCGAATTGAACAGCTTGTGCAGCAGCCATATAGTTCGCTTGGTGCAGCCATTACTACATATACAGGACAAAATATCGGCGCAGGTAAGATAGACAGGGTTAAGAAAGGCTTTAGGGTAGGTATGTGGTCTGTACTTATATTCAGCCTTGTAATGCTTATTCCGTGCCAGCTTCTATCTAAGCCTATTGTGGGAATATTTGTAACTGATGAAAATGTTATTTCCATTGGGGCTGTAGGACTTAGGATAACAAGCTGTTTCTATTTCCTCCTTGGAATGATTTACGTTGCTAGAAGCGTATTGAATGGAGCAGGAGATGCGGTTTACTCAATGATTAATGGAATTATGGAAGTAGTAGGACGTGTGGGCTTTGCGATAATTCTTACAAAGATACCTGCCATCGGAATGTGGGGAATATTCCTTACAACAGGATTTACATGGTCACTCACGGGAATTGTCAGTGTGGGAAGATACCTCAAAGGCAAATGGGAATTTAAACAGGTTGTGTAAAATTAAACTTTATACATAAACTAAAATATTTTAATGGAGAGTAAACAAAATGTTGCAATGAAGTCTGTCCGTTGATATAATAGACATAACTAATATACGGAATAAAATTTAGGAGGTTACATATCTATGGGACTTGATTTAAATATGGCAAAAAATGCCATTAAAAATGGCAGGACGGCACTGGGCATAGAGTTTGGCTCGACAAGAATTAAGGCTGTCCTTATCGACGAAAACCATGATGTGCTTGCAATCGGAACGCATGACTGGGAGAACAGGCTTGAAAACAATATTTGGACCTACAGCCTTGATGATATTTGGAGCGGACTTCAGGGCTGCTATAGAAGTGTTGCAGAGGATGTCAAGACAAAGTATGGTGAAAGCCTTACGACAATCGGAAGCATTGGATTTTCGGGAATGATGCATGGTTATATGGCATTTAATAAGGCGGGAGAGCTTCTTGTGCCATTTAGGACATGGAGAAATACAATGACAGGGGAAGCTTGCAAGGAGCTTACGCCGTGTTTTAATTTCAATATTCCCCAGAGATGGAGTATCGCCCACCTATACCAGGCAATTCTATCAAATGAGGAGCACGTAAAGGATATAACATTTTTTACAACACTTGCAGGATATATCCATTGGAAACTTTCAGGAGAGAAGGTACTCGGTATCGGAGAGGCATCGGGAATGTTCCCTATAGACTCCACAATCCGCAATTATGATAAGGAAATGATTACTAAGTTTGACAAGCTTGTTGCACCAAAGGGTTATCCATGGAAGCTTGAAGATATTCTTCCAAAGGTACTCTGCGCAGGTGAATCGGCAGGGGTGCTTACTGATGAAGGCGCTAAATTGTTAGACACGACAGGAACCTTAAAGTCTGGTATACCAATGTGTCCTCCGGAGGGTGACGCAGGAACGGGAATGGTTGCTACTAACAGCGTTAAGGTCAGAACAGGTAATATTTCGGCAGGAACATCAATTTTCTCAATGGTTGTAACTGAAAAGGCGCTTGCAAATGTGCATGAGGAAATCGACATGGTGACAACACCTGACGGAAATCCTGTTGCAATGGTTCACTGCAATAACTGTACTTCTGACCTGAATGCATGGGTAAATCTCTTTGACGAGTTTGCAGGAAAGTTTGGATTAAAGATTGATAAGAACGATTTGTATGGAACACTTTATAAGGAAGCCCTATTAGCTGATACAGACTGTGGTGGACTTATGGCATACAATTATTTTTCGGGAGAACCTGTTACTGGTTTAAATGAGGGAAGACCTATGTTTGTCCGTACTCCCGATGCGAAGTTTACCCTTGCAAACTTTATGAGAAGCCATTTATACAGCGCAATGGCAACGCTTAAAATAGGGAATGACATTCTGTTAAAAGAAGAAAATGTACAGGTTGATTCCCTCATGGGACATGGTGGTTTGTTCAAGACTCCTGTTGTAGGACAGCAGCTTATGGCGGCAGCCTTTGATTCACCTGTTACAGTCATGGATACTGCAAGCGAGGGCGGTGCATGGGGAATGGCAGTGCTCGCAGCATTTATGAATGAGAAGGCTGATAATGAGACACTTCCCGATTACCTTACAAACAAAGTATTTGCAGGACAGACAGGAACAACAATAGCTCCAAAGGCAGAGGATGTTGCAGGATTTGATGCATTTGTTGAGAAATACAAGAGTACACTTAAGGCTGAAAAGGCAGCGGTTGAAGGACTTAGATAGTGTGAGAGAAAGGCATGGTGGTTAAAGTAATGTTAGAGGAATTAAAGAAAGAGGTTTATGAGGCAAATATGCTTTTGCCTAAGTATGGGCTTGTCACTTTTACATGGGGAAATGTAAGCGCAATTGATAGAAAAAGCGGGCTTTTCGTTATAAAGCCAAGTGGAATTGATTATGATTTATTAAAGCCGGAGGACATGGTTGTCATGGACTTGAACGGAAATAAGTTTGAGGGAAAGTACAATCCTTCATCGGACACTCCTACACACTTAGAGCTTTATAGGGCATTTCCAAGTATTGGCGGTATCGTGCATACACACAGCACATATGCTACAAGCTGGGCACAGTCAGGCAGGTCGATTCCGTGCTATGGAACAACCCATGCTGACTATATGTACGGTGAAATCCCATGCGCAAGGGTGCTGACACAGGAAGAAATTAATGCCGGATATGAGAAAAATACTGGAACGGTTATTATTGAAACCTTTAAGGGTAAGGATGTGGACGCAGTTCCCGCGGTTCTTTGTAAAAATCATGGACCTTTTGCATGGGGAAAGGATGCGCATGAGGCTGTACACAACGCAGTAGTCCTTGAAGAAGTTGCCAAGATGGCACTTTTCACGGAACAGCTTAATCCCAATGTAGAGCCTGCGCCACAGCGCATACAGGACAAGCATTATTATAGAAAACATGGTGCAAATGCTTATTATGGAAATA
>CAYTGS010000094.1:0-8135 GCA_964437435.1 uncultured Roseburia sp. | reverse complement strand
AATAAATCATGTGAAAACTCCTTTCGATTTATGATTATTTATCTTTTATGTGAGCAAGTGCGGGTAGCTGTCTGTTGACTCCAACTACTCCGCAAGGCTGCCGTTCGAAAATCAGAGATTTTCTCACTGTTGCGTTCCGCAACATAAAAATTAATGAAAACTATCACTTACAAGCGAGCTTGACGTGCTACTTTTCATTAATTTTTGCCTTGCTCCTTTAGACCATTTTCTCACAAAATTAGAAAAATAGCAATTACAATTTACAAAACTCGTCAAAATTTTATCAAATTTTCATGCCCTAATTTTTTGCGGCAATTTCACCCTGTTTTTTATAAATGCTTCCTGCTTCTACAAATCCACGAACCATTGATGTAGGATACACATTTGAGTTTCTGCCAATTACCGTTCCCGGATTAAGTACACTGTTGCATCCTACCTCAACGTTGTCACCGAGCATTGCCCCCATCTTCTTTAAGCCTGTCTCGATATTTCCGTAGGGCGATTTCACGGTTACAAGAGTTTTGTCGCTCTTAACGTTTGAGGTTATTGAGCCTGCCCCCATGTGGGACTTAAAGCCAAGAATACTGTCTCCCACGTAATTATAATGGGGAACCTGAACCTTATTAAATAAAATGACATTTTTTAGCTCTGTTGAATTTCCTACCACTGCGCCTTTTCCGACAATGGCATTTCCTCTGATAAATGCACAGTGGCGTACCTCTGCATCCTCGTCAATAATGCATGGCCCATTCAGGCATGCTGTAGGTGCAACCGTTGCAGATTTTGCAACCCATATGTTTTCACCACGCTTATCAAATTTGTCGTCAGGGAGTGTGTTTCCAAGCTCTATGATAAATGCACTAATTTTGGATAAAAGCTCCCAAGGATACGTTGCACCCTCGAAAAGCTTAGCTGCTATTGTTTCGTTTAAGTCATAAAGTTCCTTGATTGTCAATTGTTCTATCATTTTCTTGCTCCTTTGCACTATTATTTTCTGCTTCAAAATCAAATGAAATACGTTCATTTTCAAACTTAAGGCAGGTTTCAAACGAATTGCCTGACTTTGAAATAAATCCTGTAACTTTCTGATTTGTTTTTCCTGTCTCAAAAAGCTCTTTTACAATATCCTCGGGAAGCGGAACTTGTGCCACCGTGTGCCCCACCTTAAATCCGCAGGAACATTCATAATACCACTGGCTTTTGTTGAGCTTATTGGTCTTGCACCTTGGGCATATAAGGGTTGTTTCTGTAGGCTTTGGTCTTTCGGGAAAATCAAACACAACCTGTCCGTCATCGTTTAGCTTTAAGGGCGCATCAAACTTAGCACCGTTTTTTGACGTAAAGCCTTTTAATTCGTCAGTCTTTTTATCTGATAAAAGCTTCCTTACAATAGTGTCAGTCATTTTAAGCCCTGCAATTTTACCGCTTATTGCGAAACGGCAGCTATGCTCTGAGTCATCCTTATTATAATTGGAACAACCATATCCAAACTGTGTTTTTACAATATCGCCTCCGCATATAGGACATTTTGCGTCCTTAAGCTTTGGCTGCTCCAAGTCGGTAAAGTCGAATTTAAGCCCTGTAACCTTGCCGCTTTCGTCTTTGCTAAGGGCTAGTCTTGCGTCAAATTTTTTACCTGCCTTTGACTTAAAGCCCCTTATCGTGGTTGTCCGTCCTTGGGTCAAAAGCTCCTTAACCTGGGCTTCCGTAATCTCTTTTCCGAGCATTTTCCCGATTGAAAATCGGCAACTGTTTTCGTTATCCTTATCATAATTTGAACACCCAAATCCAAAAGGTGTTTGGACTATATCACCGCCACACAAAGGACAGGCAACCCCAAGCTTTTTCCTTGCGGCAAGCCCTGTTGCGCCCTTTTCGGCAAAGTCGCTGATTTTATTGGCAATAGGTTTTGCAAGGTCTGTATCTTTAATATGAACGGTTTCCCTTCGTATAAAGTCCTCAAGCTTTGCCCTGTAATCGTTTACATCAACGGTTCCGTTTGTAATGCCGTCAAGCCCTTTTTCCCAAGATGCGGTCATTTGGGGATTTAATAGTGCGGGGACTGTCATTGCAACAACTTCATAAACCATCTCGCCAAAATTCATGGGAGTAATAATCTGAGTTTTCTGATTGAGGTTTAAATAACCTATCCTTATAAGTTTTTTGATAATTTCAGCCCTTGTGGCACTTGTACCAATTCCCGAACCCTTTATCTGTGCCCTTAATTCCTCGTCCTCAATTAACTGTCCTGCGTTTTCCATTGCAAGTATCATTGAACCGGAGGTATAGCGCTTTGGCGGAGAGGTTTTGGAATCCTTTATGTCAAAGCCGTTTACTGAAATTTCGTCGCCTTGTTTAAGATTTTCCGCAAGCTTTAAAAGTTTTCCGGAATTTTTTACTAACGTTTTATCGTCGATATTTTTATCGTCGATATTTTTATCGTCATTATCGGCTGCATCCGCATCCTCCAAGGTCTTTCCCATAACCTCCAAATATCCAAGGCTCTTTAAAACCTTTGCAGATGCAAAGAGATTTTCATTATCAATTTCAATTACAAGCTTTAAGGTTTGGTATTCCGCAGGTGGATAAAAAATACTTAGAAAGCGCCTTGCTATTAAATCAAATACTTTACTTTGCAATGGATTAAGGCTCTTTAATTCTGTTAGCTGTCCGGTTGGAATAATTGCATAATGGTCAGTTACCTTGCCGTCATCCACATATTGGGTTTTGGCTAGATTAGTGTATAGCTTATTATCCAAAATATTTTCCACAAATTTCTGGGTGGCGCTATACCCCTGAAGCTTGGAGATATTCTTGGTAATCTCCTTACTTACGGCGGTTGTCAATACCCTTGCATCAGTTCGTGGGTATGTTGTAAGTTTTTTTTCGTACAAATCCTGTGCCACCTGCAAAGTCTCGTCAGGGCTTATCTTAAAGCGTTTGGAACATTCAGCCTGTAATTCTGCAAGGTTAAACAATAACGGTGCCTTTTTCTTTGACGTGCCCTTTTCCAAAGTCTTTATAAGGGCGGGTTTGCCATCAAATGATGAAATAAGGGTTTCGGCATCCGATTTTTCCTTAAAGCCGTTTTCTTTATAGAGCTTTGGGGAGTCAAAGTATTTAGAACCCTCTACCGACTTCCATTCCGCTTCAATCTCAGCATCAGAAAAGCTTCCAACTACTCTGTAAAAGTTAGTCTCCTTAAAATTCCTGATTTCACGCTCCCGATTTACGACCATACCTAATACGCATGTCATAACACGTCCTACCGCTATTGCAGTATAGCTTTTGGTGGCGGCTGCACCATTTAGCATATTTCCGTATTTTACGGACATTACCCTGGAGAAATTTATTCCCATTGCGTAATCTTCTATTGAGCGCATTATACCGGACGCACCAAGGTTGGCGTAATCTGACATTGGCTTAGCCTCATTTATACCACGTCTTATCTCATCCTCGGTTTGGGAGTCAATCCATACTCTAAGCTCGGTCATGCCTTCCCTGACACCGCCAAAATTCCTTATATTTTCCTCGATTGTCTGTCCTTCTTTTCCAGAGTCGCCTGCCCAGTAAACAGTGTCAATATCCTCCCTGTATAAAAGCCGGTGTACAATATCATATTGTTGTTGTACATTTTTTATGACACCGTATTTATAGGTCTGTGGCAGAAAGGGCAAATCTTCAAGCATCCATTTTTTGTACCTGATATCATATTCTTCAGGGTAAACCATTTCTACAAGATGCCCGACGCACCATGTTATTACATATGTATCATTTTCTATGTAGCCGTTTTGCCTTCCGGTTACGCCAAAGACCTTTGCGTAGTCCTGTGCCACGGACGGCTTTTCCGTTATAATTAATTTTTTACCCAAAATATTCCCTCGACTTTATATTGTACCTATAAAAAGGAGCTATAAAAGCTCCTATTTTTTTGAGATATATCCCTGTGCCTTTAAAAGCTCTGCGCAAAGAACCGCACCGCCTGCTGCGCCTCTTACGGTGTTGTGTGAAAGCCCTACAAATTTCCAGTCATAAACTGTATCTTCTCTGAGTCTGCCTACGGAGATACCCATTCCGTGTTCAAATTCAACATCAAGTGCCACCTGTGGTCTGTTGTCCTCCTCAAGATACTGTATGAACTGCTTAGGAGCGCTGGGAAGTCCTAATTCCTGTGGAACACCGGAAAAGCTGACAAGCTTTTCGATAAGCTGTTCCTTGGTAGGATTTTTCTTGAACTTAACAAAAACCGCTGCCGTATGTCCGTTTAATACAGGAACCCTGATACACTGGCAGGTGATAACAGGAGATGTTGCAGGAACGATAACACCGTCCTTGATTTCACCCCAAATTCTTAAAGGCTCCTTCTCACTCTTTTCTTCCTCACCGCCTATGTAAGGGATGATATTGCCCTCCATTTCAGGCCAATCCTTGAAGGTCTTTCCGGCACCTGATATAGCCTGGTATGTTGTTGCAACCACCTCATACGGTTCAAATTCTTTCCATGCCGTGAGGACTGGTGCATAACTCTGGATTGAGCAGTTAGGCTTAACTGCAACGAAACCTCTTGTGGTGCCAAGACGCTTTTTCTGGAACTCTATTACCTTCATGTGTTCAGGATTGATTTCTGGAACTACCATTGGAACGTCGGGAGTCCAACGGTGGGCTGAGTTGTTGCTGACAACAGGTGTCTCTGTCTTGGCATATTCTTCCTCAATTTTCTTTATTTCTTCCTTAGTCATGTCAACTGCCGAGAATACGAAGTCAACCTGTGCGGCAACCTTTTCAACCTCGTTGACGTTCATGACAACGATATTCTTAACTGCTTCAGGAATAGGTGTAGTCATTTTCCACCTGTCGTCTACTGCCTCCGCATATGTCTTTCCTGCTGAACGGGGGCTTGCTGCAATTGTGGTCACCTCAAACCATGGGTGGTTCTCCAAAAGAGATATAAATCTCTGTCCGACCATGCCTGTACCGCCAAGAATACCAACTTTTAACTTATCGCTCATTTTTTTCTCCTCATTTCTTTTTATTTTCTATATTTTAATTCAAGCTTAAATATTCCTTGTTAAGCCTGATTACTTCCTTCATAGCCTCCGGTCCCGGAGCACCTATTGTCATACGTTTGTTTACGCAGGTTTCAAGACTTATTGCGTCATAAATATCCTGTTCAAATACAGGGCTTATTGCCTTTAGTTCATCAAGCGTTAATTCATCAATTGCCTTGTTTTGGCCTATGCAGTACAAAACAAGCTGTCCGATAATTCCATGTGCATCCCTGAATGGAACACCATGGTTTACAAGGTAATCAGCCGCATCTGTGGCATTTGTAAAGCCCTTCATGGCACTTGCCTTCATAACCTCTTTATTGAACTTGAGGGTTTTTAACATTCCTGTAAAGAGAGCCACACATCCTTTAACAGTGTCTATGGCATCAAAGGTAAGCTCCTTGTCCTCCTGCATATCCTTATTGTAAGCTAAGGGAATTCCTTTCATTGTGGTAAGGATTGACATTAACGCACCATATACACGTCCTGTCTTACCCCTTACAAGCTCTGCAATATCGGGATTTTTCTTTTGTGGCATTATAGAGCTTCCTGTTGAATATGCGTCATCAATTTCAATGAAACGATACTCGTTTGAATTCCATATAATTATCTCCTCGCTGAAACGGCTGAGGTGCATCATTATTGTAGAAAGGGCTGATAAAAGCTCAATCACGTAATCCCTGTCGGCAACTGAATCCATGCTGTTAAGGGTAGGACCAGTAAAATCAAGAAGTGACGCTGTAAGCTCCCTGTCTAAAGGATATGTAGTTCCTGCCAATGCACCAGAGCCTAATGGACAATAATTCATCCTTTTATATATGTCATCAAGGCGCTCCCTGTCACGCTTAAACATCTCAAAATATGCTCCCATGTGGTGAGCCAGCGTAATAGGCTGTGCTTTCTGCAAATGTGTAAAGCCTGGCATATAAGTCTCGGTGTTCTCCTCCATTATGTTAATAATAGCTTCAAGAAGTTCCTTAACCAAATGATTAATCTCAACAATCTCATCCCTTACATAAAGCTTCATGTCAAGTGCCACCTGGTCATTGCGGCTTCTTCCAGTGTGGAGCTTCTTCCCGGCATCTCCAATCCTTTCGATTAGGTTAGCCTCAACGAAACTGTGAATATCCTCGTATTCATTTGTGATTGCAAGCTTTCCGTCTGCCACATCATTTAGGATACTGTCAAGACCTGCTAAAATCTGTTCTTTTTCATCCTCCGTCAATATTTGCTGGGCTGCAAGCATTTTTACATGTGCCTTGCTCCCCATAATATCCTGCTTAAAAAATTTTTGGTCAAATGAGATTGACGCATTAAAATTATAAACGAGCTTGTCAGTTTCCTTGGTAAATCTTCCACCCCATAGCTGAGCCATTAGTGTCGCCTCCTAATAAAAAATACAGTAATACTTTACCATATGTCAGTGATTGTTTCAAGAAGTATATTTTAACCTTTTTCTTATGTGTATCATAATATATCTATATAAAACAGTAAGGACGTTACCGCAATGAATATGTGCAGCCATAATCCGCATCCGTTTTTGAAAATTGAAAATGTAAATTTCTCATATTACAGCGCACTTGGGGAGGTAAGCGTACTTAAGGATGTTTCATTCTCGGTTCAGAAAGGTGATTTCGTGGCGCTGGTGGGACCTAGCGGATGCGGAAAATCTACAATATTGTCACTTATTGCAGGATTAATCAGTCCTGTAAGCGGATATATTACATTTTATTCTGATGACTTCGGGGCACCAAAAGTCGGCTATATGCTCCAGCATGATCACCTTTTGGAATGGCGGGATGTTTACCGGAATATAACGCTTGGACTTGAAATACAGAAAAATAAGACAAAGGAAAACCTTGATTTCGCTGACAGTTTATTGGAAAAATATAACCTTTCACACGTAAAATATCAAAAGCCATCTGCCCTTTCGGGAGGGATGAGACAGAGGATTGCACTTATAAGGACGCTTGCGTTACGACCCGACCTGCTTTTGCTTGACGAGCCATTCAGCGCACTTGATTATCAGACGAGGCTTAAGGTATCTGGTGATGTGCATGATATTATTAAGTCTGAGAAAAAGACTGCTATCCTTGTAACACACGACATATCGGAGGCTGTGTCTATGGCGGATGTTGTATTTTTGCTTACCAAGTCACCATGCACAATAAAGGATAAGGTAGAGATTAAATTTGAGGAAAACGGTGTTAACCGTGCAAATGCCAGAAAATCAGTTATGTTTCAGGATTATTTCGACAGGATATGGAGGTCACTGCAAAATGAAAATAATGAAGACTAGAGCTTTGTCCGGACAGGAAATGTATATAAGGGGGATTAAGCGGCAAAGGCTTATGATTTTTTGGAGCAGGATTTTGGTTTTTATGGCTTTTCTGCTTATTTGGCAGATTTGCTCTGACAGTGGGAGGATTGACAGCTTTTATTTCAGCTCGCCTGTGGAAATTATAAGGCTTTTTATTCATGATATTGCGGATATGTCGCTTTTGAAGCACATTGGAATTACCCTGCTTGAATCGGGCATTAGTTTCTTGATTATTGTGGTTTTATCGCTTTTGACAGCAGGTTTTTTCTGGTTTCATCCCTCTATTGGAAAGATGTCGGAGCCTTTTTTGATAGTGTTAAACAGTTTGCCTAAATCTGCGCTTGCCCCGCTTATTATTGTGTGGCTTGGTACTGGTATTAGGACGATTATTATTTGTGGAATTTCTGTTGGTCTGTTTGGATTTATCCTTAATCTGTATCAGACTTTTGCACAGACTGATTTGGAGAGGATTAAGCTTATTGAGACTCTTGGGGGTAATAAGAGGCATGCTTTTACTAAGGTTGTGTTTCCTGGAAGTATTCCGGCGTTTATTTCGATTGCGAAGGTTAATATCGGGCTTACGCTTGTGGGTGTTATTATCGGGGAGTTTCTTGCTGGCAGGCGGGGGCTTGGGTATTTGATTATTTATTCGTCGCAGACTTTTAGGTTGTCAATGGTGATTTTGGCGGTGATGATACTTTGTGGGATTGCGATGGGGTTGTATGGGGTGCTTGGGGTGTTGGAGCGGAAGCTTAAATAAATTTTGT
>CAYTGS010000093.1:0-8373 GCA_964437435.1 uncultured Roseburia sp. | reverse complement strand
GAATATCGACAACGGAAGAGATCACCTTTCTTTCAGGAGTATCCGGAGAAAAATTAAATCCCTCCATCAACCCTTTTAAATAAGCAAGTTTTTCTTTGATTTCCATAGAAGAAACCTCTCTCCTTTCTTATCTTACGTTTCTTATCTTACGCTAACGTCAAAATCTGTTTGCCATTAAGCTCTTGACAAATACTCACCTGTACGAGTGTCAATTTTGATTTTTTCCCCAGGTCCGATAAAGAGAGGGATCTTAATCTGTGCACCTGTTTCCAGTGTACAGGGCTTCAAGGTATTTGTTGCTGTATTGCCTGCAAAACCAGGATCGGTTTCAGTTACTTCCAATTCTACAAATGTAGGAGGCTCTACTCCGAAAACCTTACCCTTGTAAGAAAGAATCTTACAAATCATTTCCTCTTTTACAAACTTAAATGCATCAGGAAGAACATCTGCATTGATAGGCATCTGCTCATATGTTTCCTGATCCATAAAATAATAAAGCTCGCCGTCATTATACAAATACTGCATATCTTTTCTTTCAACATAAGCAGTTTCAAACTTAGCCGTCGGGTTAAAAGATGTTTCTGTAACAGCACCGGTAATGACATTTCTCATTTTGGTTCTAACAAAGGCTGCACCCTTACCTGGCTTTACATGCTGAAACTCGATAATCTGATAGATGCTGTTTTCATACTCTATCGTAATACCATTTCTGAAATCTCCTGCTGATATCATAAACTATTCCTCCTAATATTCACTTTTCACGTTTACAATCCGTTACCCATTTTATAACAAAATCATTAATATTTCAACTATTATTTTACTTTTTTAAAATATAATCAATCGCCATGATATATCCGTCCAATCCTTTTCCATAAATTTGGTGGTCGCAAGCCTCCTTAGTCACCGATATCTGACGGAATTTTTCTCTCGACATTATATCAGAAATATGTATCTCAACCTTTGGCACGGTGATACTTGCAAGTGCATCACGTATTGCATATGAATAATGCGTATATGCCCCTGGGTTAATTACTATTCCCTGGGTTCCGTCAAAATATGCTTCCTGAATCCTGTCAATAATGGCGCCCTCATGGTTTGACTGGAAACATTCTATCTCGCAGTCAGATTCTTTTGCCTTATTCTGAATCATATCCACAAGATAATTATAATCCTGTGTTCCATAAATACCCTTTTCCCTTATTCCAAGGAAATTAAGGTTTGGTCCGTTAATAACTAATATTTTCATTGTCATAATTACCTTTCCGTATTATTTCTTGCGCAACCTCAAACTGGCTTAATTTATCAACATTTACCACAATTGAAGCGCTTTCCTCGTATATTGGCTCCCGCATTGCTATCATTTCAACAATTTTTTGTTTCGGATTATCGCATTGCAAAAGCGGTCTTGTAGTATCGTTCTTAATCCTTTCATATATCGTCTCGGGGGAAGCCTTCAGGTATACCACATCCCCAAGCTGTCTTAAAAGCTCTCGGTTTTCTTTTCTAAGCGGCATTCCGCCTCCTGTTGAGATTATAAGCTTTTCACTGTTATTGGCTATAAGCTGTCTTAAAAGCCCTGTCTCCATATCCCTAAATGACTGCTCGCCCTCTGTGGCAAAGATTTCATTTATTGTCCTTTTCTCTTTTTCCTCAATCATTTCATCAGTATCGACAAAGCTGTAATCTCTAAGAACTGCAATGTTTTTCCCAACAGTTGACTTTCCGCTACCCATATAGCCCACTAATATTATATTTTTCATATATTACTTTTTCCTTATGTTATCCATGAGTTTATTATATATAATGTAAGCACTTTCATCCGGCACATGACAGTTATTCCATAGCTCAAACGCATCTATTCCCTGGTACAAGAGCATCTTAAGCCCATTAAATGCCTGTCCCCCATTAGCCTTTACAAGCTTCATAAACTTAGTTTCCCATGGATTATAGATAAGGTCATAGCCTGCACTAATACACTTATAAAATTCAATATCATCAATAGCAGTATCATTTATATTAGGTGCAAGTCCAACGCTTGTTGCCTGTATTACAAGGTATTTTGACCTTGAATTTCCAATAAGCTTAGTATAATCAGACAGCGACATTGGAATTACGCTTCCAATTCCAAGCTTTCCGTTTACCTCGTCGGCAACACACACTGCCTTGTCAGCATTTCTATTAAGAAGAAACACTTTTTTAGCACCGCTTGAAGCACACATAAATGTAACGGCTCGTCCAACACCTCCGGCTCCAAGGATTATTACTTCCTCGCCCCCTACCGTCACACCGTCGCTCTCCATTGCCCGCCTAAGACCTGTTATATCAGTGTTATACCCTTTATATCCGCCGTCAACACGTACAAGGGTGTTTACGGCACCGATATTTCCAGCCATATCGTCTATATCCTTAAGGAATGGTATCACATCATTTTTATAGGGGACGGTTACATTCATTCCAAGGATATTCAAACCGTAGGCACCCTTTATTGCATCACCAAGTCTTCCATTTTCCACATGAAATGGCACATAAGCCATATTTATGTTCATCAAATCCGCAAGGGTATTATGTATTGCAGGTGACTGGGTATGCTCCACAGGATTACCTATAAGTCCACAAAGCCTCGTCCTTCCGTTTATCTCCATTAATTTATGCCTCCGTATTTTTTTATCTGCCTTTTATAGAAAAATAAAACTATCCTTTCAAGGTAACGCTTTAACACTATCTGGATTTCTTCCTTTGGGTGTATTGGCTTTACAAGAATTGAATAAATACCCGCTCTGTTCGCACCCCATACATCTGTGAAAATCTGGTCTCCAATAAATAGGGTGTTACTGCTGTCTGTATTCATATTCTCCATTGCCTTCCTATATTTTTCGGGGTTTGGCTTTCCCGCCTTGAATATATACGGGGCATCAACCGCATCACAAAACATTTTGACCCTCGGCTCCTTATTATTGGAAAGCATAGTCACCCTATATCCTATGACTTTTAGTCTTTTAAAAAGGGCTATTGCCCGCTCATCAGCCGGAAACCCATGGGGTACCAGCGTATTGTCTATATCAAATATTATCCCTCTGTAACCGCTTTCATACATTTTCTCAAAATCAATCACGTATGTTGAAGCCAGGTATTCATTGGGGTAAAAGCATTTTAGCATACAATAAAAATCCTCCCAGCCCATTCATAAGCCTACTTATCAAGCACCTTTTTCAGCTCATCCATAAATGTATTTACATCCTTGAACTCCCTGTAAACTGACGCAAATCTTACATACGCAACCGGATCTATATCCTTAAGCTTGTTCATCACAAGCTCACCTATTACACGGCTTGGAATTTCCTTTTCCTCCCTGCCAAAAATCTCGGTTTCCACTTCATCAACAAGTTTTCCTATTGTATCGGCACTTACAGGTCTCTTATGACACGCCCTAAGCACTCCTGCCTCGATTTTTGTACGGTCATATGCTTCTCTGTTATCGTCTTTTTTTATTATAATCAAAGGTATTGTCTCTACTTTTTCATATGTAGTAAAACGCTTGCCGCACTCGTCACAGCCACGTCGCCTGCGGATTGCATTGTTATCCTCTGCCGGTCTTGAATCAATAACTCTCGTATTATCACTTCCGCAATATGGGCACTTCATTTTTCTACCTCCGTTTAAGTTTATTTAACCTTTTGACCCTTGTATCATAGTATAATTTATGTTATTAACCCTGTCAACAAATATCCCCTATATATCCACAAGGATTATGTCAGTTCCTATCTGCTTTATGTTGCAATATGGTATTTCAATTACCGAGTCCTCTGTAATCCATGACCATATCCCTTTACAGCAGCCCGGAACAACAATCTTGCATATGCAGCCCTTACACTCATCTATTTCCAAGTCGCATACATGCCCAAGCCTCCTGCAATCATTTATGTTAATAACTTCCTTTTTCCTTAAATCCCTGTAGCTTACCATAAAAATCCCCCATTTTAAGAGTCTTTACCATATATTATGATATTCTCTCAAAATGGGGAACGTTTTAAATATCGTACTTAAATTCAATCTCGGAAATATCAACAACCTCATCAGCATTATCAGCTAGTAAAATCATATAATTTCCCTTATTAACCTTAAATCTACCTGCCTTTTCATCATAGAATGAAAAAGCCTCCTTCTCCAATATAAGGGTAATTTCCTTTGTCTCTCCTTTTTCAAGGTATACCTTTTCAAATGCCTTAAGCTCCTTTGCAGCCTTCTTTACCTTTGGATATTTGTCAGCCACATAAATCTGTGCCACCGTTGCACCTGACCTGTCACCGATATTTGAAACCTTAAAGCTTACCTTGACGCTCTTATTATCCTTGCCGTCCTCTATAACATTCGCCATAATTCCGGACATCACAAACTCAGTATACGAAAGTCCATATCCGAACGGGAACATTGTATTTACTTCGTATGTATCATAATATCTGTAACCGACAAATATATCTTCCCCATAGCTTACGCTGTCATCCCCTGGGAATTCACCAAGAGTAACAGCTGGACACTCCTTTTCATCTAACGGGAAAGTTTCAGGAAGCCTTCCCGAAGGATTTACGTCACCAAACAAAACCTCCGCAAGGGCAATACCGCCTTCCATTCCTGCATACCAACTAAATACAAGGGTATCTGCATTATCAATCCATTCACCCATATCAACAGGCGAGCCTGCCAAAAGGGTAACAACCGTATCAGGTCTAACTTTAAGAAGCTCCGAAATCAACCTGTCCTGTTCATAAGGAAGCTTCATGTCAGCCCTGTCCTGTCCTTCTGTATCGTAATCGTGGGTAAGACCTCCGACAAATATAACCGCATCGGCATCCGTTGCCGCCTCCAACGCCTCTTTACGGTATTTTTCATTCATTTCCTTTTGGTGTTTTGCCTTATCCTCCGGCGAAGCCTTGAAATTATTTCCATCATTATCCTGATTTAGACTGTTAGCCTGTCCGTTTTCGTCATCATTCGCCCATATGTTTCCAATATCCTCATTGAAATAACCCGGCTTATATATTATTTGGGTATTTCCTCCTAAGAGCATATTAAGTCCCAAAAGAGGGGAAATCTCATACAATGCCTTTATCTCTGCGCTTCCACCGCCCGGTGCGTGCTGTCTGTTTGCATTTTCACCTATAACTAGGAGCTTCTTTATCTTCTTTTTGTCAAGAGGCAGTATATTCCTCTCATTTTTTAGAAGTACAACCGACTCCCTTGCAACCTCCCTGAGAGCTGCCTTATCCTCATAATCATTGTAGCCTCCGGCTTTACGTTCACCGTCAAGCATATGGAGTTTATTCATTACATTTAATATATGGCGTACCTTTTCGTCAATCTTGGCAATAGCCTTTTTCTTGTCAGTTTTACCGCTTTCTATCATATCTATAAGCGGCTGTGCCATATAATATTCATCAAAATTACTCGTTACGGACATTTCTATATCAAGCCCGTTTTCCAACGCTTCCTTTGTGTCATGCACACCGCCCCAATCGGAAACAGTGATACCGTCAAAGCCCCATTCATTTCTCAGTATATCAACCAAAAGGTGCTTATTATGACAGCAATGGGCTCCATTTAACTTATTGTAGGCTCCCATTATGCCCTTTGCCTTGCCCCTTTTTACAGCAGCCTCAAAAGCGGGAAGATATATTTCACGCAGGGCACGCTCGCTTACGTTCACATCCACCTCAAGCCTATTTGTCTCCTGATTGTTTACAGCGAAATGCTTCACGCATGATGACACGTCATTTTCCTCAATACCCTGAACCAGTGGTACAACCATCTCCGAAGCAAGATACGGGTCCTCTCCCATGTATTCAAAGCTTCGTCCACCCAAAGGTGTCCTCATAATATTCACACCCGGCGCAAGTATCATATCCTTTCCCCTGCCCCTTGCCTCTTTACCGAGGACTTTTCCTGTCGAATATGAAAGCTGCCTGTTCCACGTGGCCGCAAGTGCGCTGTTGCATGGAAGATATGACACATAATCATAGCTTAAGCCTATATCCTTCCAATTATCATTTTCAAAATCCTTACGCACGCCCCTAGGTCCGTCAGAAGTTTTAAAGGGTGGGATTCCAAGTCTTTCGACTCCTTTTGTAGTAAAAAAACCATTTCCGTGTATCATTCCCACCTTTTCTTCCAAGGTGAGCTGTGATATAAGCTTCTCAATCTGTTCTTTTGTCATCATGCATGTCCCCCTTTTTTATTTTACTTTACTCCTTTTTTTCAGTTATGTCACTTACTTTTGTTGACAATCTGACACGTATTACAATATTACCCACAATAGCACATGTGAACATTATAAGTCCAAGCATTTGTGAAACCGCAATATTTGTACCAGGCAGCAGAAGCTGGTCTGTCCTCAAGCTCTCGATTAAGAACCTGCCAATTCCATATCCGCCTAGGTAAATAAGGCACATCTGACCGTTATATTTTTTGTGCTTATGGTAAACAAGCATAAATATAAGCAATGCCAAATTCCACATTCCCTCATAAAGGAAAGTAGGATGAACCTGTATAAAATTAACGTCACCCATTGCCTCCATTCCGTCTAAATGGGACTGGGCAATATCACGAAAGCGAACTGATGTAACCGGAAGCCTCATTGCAAACAGGCAATCCGTATAACCTCCAAAAGCCTCCCTGTTAAAGAAATTGCCCCATCTTCCTATAATCTGACCAAGGACAAGACCATATACACAGCAGTCTCCTATCTGGAACGGCGACAATTTTTTAATCCTGCTATAAATAAACAATGTAGTAAAGCCACCGATTACACCGCCATAAATTGCAAGCCCACCCTGCCTTGTGTTAAAAATGCTAATCAGATTATCCTTGTACATATCCCATGAAAATATTACATAATAAATTCTAGCTCCAATAACCGAAAATATAACTGCATAAATTGCAAAATCCCATATAATATCAGGATTTAAGCTTTCAAGCTTTGCTATCCTTACAGCTATCAGCACCCCGCAAATAATTGCAATACCTATGACAAGTCCATAAAACGCTATGTCTATGCCAAATACAGAAAAATTCTTTGGCACATTGCTCAAATATATTCCCAAATGAGGAAATGCTATATCCATTTCCCCCATTATATCAGGCATGATTATGACCTCCCTAGTGTGTATTTATACATTAAATCTAAAGAGAATTACATCTCCGTCCTTTACGACATATTCTTTTCCTTCCATTCCGACAATACCCTTTTCCCTTGCGGCTGAAAGGCTTCCATTGTCAAGAAGGTCCTGATAATTTACTACCTCTGCCTTGATAAAACCACGCTCAAAATCCGTATGGATTTTACCTGCCGCCTGCGGTGCCTTTGTACCCTGTTTTATTGTCCACGCACGGCACTCATCCTCACCTGCCGTTAGAAAGCTTATAAGTCCAAGCAGGCTGTAGCTTGCAGCCACAAGCTTATCAAGACCTGAGCTTTCAACTCCAAGGTCAGCCAAAAACTCTGTCTTCTCCTCGTCAGAAAGCTCTGCAAGCTCCTGTTCAATCTGGGCGCAGATTACAAACACCTCTGAATTTTCAGCCTTTGCAAGCTCCCTCACCTTTGCAACGTGGGGATTAGAGGCTCCGTCGTCAGCTAAATCATCCTCGGCAACGTTTGCCGCATATATTGTGGGCTTTGCAGTCAAAAGGTTATATCCATTAAACCATATAACAGCATCCTCATCATCCGGAAGCTCGAAAGTCCTAGCCATCTTGCCCTCCTCAAGGTGCGCCTTAACAGCTTCCACAAGTTCAAGCTCATGAGCAAGCGTCTTATCCATTCTCGCCTGTTTTGAAATCTTTGCAATTCTCCTATCTAAGATTTCAATATCAGAGAAAATAAGCTCAAGATTTATAGTCTCAATATCCCTTGCCGGATTAACGCTTCCGTCAACATGGATAATATTAGAGTCCTCAAAACAGCGTACAACGTGTACAATGGCATCTACCTCTCGGATATTTGCAAGGAACTGATTTCCAAGACCTTCACCCTTTGATGCGCCCTTTACAAGCCCTGCAATGTCAACGAACTCAATAACGGCATGTGTTACCTTTTTAGTATGGTACATCTCTCCGAGTTGCTCTATCCTCTTATCCGGTACAGGAACAATTCCCACATTCGGGTCAATTGTACAGAATGGATAATTTGCCGATTCAGCCCCCGCCTTTGTTAGGGAATTGAATAATGTACTTTTTCCCACGTTTGGAAGTCCTACTATGCCTAGTTTCATATGTCTCTATCTCCTTTAATTCACCTTATCCTAATACAACTTGATAAGTGTACCACAAATGGGCTATTATTTCAATATTTTGACTAGCAATTAATTCTTATTAGTATTATAA
>CAYTGS010000092.1:0-8416 GCA_964437435.1 uncultured Roseburia sp. | reverse complement strand
AAGGAACGTGCAGAGGTAAGTGAAGAAATAAATGAGATAAAGAAGAAAACATCAGGGCTTAAAGTCTGTATCACGGCAGGAACAGGACGTGGACTTGCGGCGGCAACACTTATGGGGGAATATGGAATGAAGCTTCTTTGTATCCATACGCCATATTATGAACAGGCTTATGTGGCGGATTTTGAGAGACTTGAACAGTATCATGGAGACCAATTCCTTATAAACGTTGCAGATATGCAGCCCTATGAGCAGATAAACCTGATTAAAAAATTTAAACCTGATGTATTTATCGGTATGGCAAACTGGGTATCACGACTTGGAATTCCAACAACACATATTCTTGATACCAAACGTCCTACGTTTGGATACAGGGGTGTACTTTATCTTGGCAGAAAGATTGAAGACGCATTGGATAACAACAACTTTAATAAGAAACTCCAAAAATTTTCAAAGCCTCCATTTAGGGATAGCTGGTATGAGGAAGACGCATTTAAGTACATTGAATTTTAGCATGAAGGGAAGGTTTGTAATTATATGAAAAAGTGTACGGAAAGACCAAGAGTACTTTGCTCACTAAATGGTGCGGTAGATACGATTGGAAATATTTATAAAGGTATTCCTATTCTTCACGCAGGACCAGGATGTAGTATGCAGACGGCGGTGGGTACTAATCTATACTATCTTGGAGGGTACCATGGAATGCCAAGCTCCAACACATACGAAAAAGAGGTGGTATTTGGAGGGACAGACAGGTTAAGGGAAACTATAAAGGGAAGTCTTGAAGTAATGGACGGTGAAATATATGCAGTTCTCACAGGTTGCAGTATGGGAATTAATGGTGATGATGTGGAGGCTGTAGTGAGGGAGTTTGAAGACAGTCCATACCCTATAGTTGCCGTTGATGTGGCTGGCTTTAGGGGGGATACATACTTTGGGTATCAGGCGACGCTTCTTGCCATTGTTAAAAAGCTTGCTGTAAAGACTAAGACTAATCCAAGGCTTGTGAATTTATATGGTCAGGTTCCGAGTATGGATATGACGCTGCGAGGAGATTTGGAGGAATTAGACAGGATATTTGCAAGGCTTGGCATTAAGCTAAATACTTTCTTTATAAAAAGAGACGGGGTTGAACAGCTTAAAAATTCAGGAAATGCTGCGTTAAATATAAATATTTCACCCTGGCTATGCCGTAATCTTGACGCTTATTACAGCAATGAGTTTGGTATTCCCACCATGCAATATCCGGGAATGCCTATAGGACCAAGCGCTGTTGCAGATTTTATCCGTCAGGTTGCAGAGTATATAGACATTGACAAGGCACTTGTGGAACAGGTGATTTGGGAAGAACAGTCATATGTGTATGAGTATTTCGATTCCTTAATGGGAAATTTTGAACGCCAGCGTTTTATTTTGGTAGGGGAGAGCAATTTTGCATTGGGAATAGCGAGATTTCTCGTAAATGACCATGGTCATATACCTTTGGCTGTAATCATTACGGACAGCGTACCAGATAAAAATAAGCCCTATATAGAGGAACAGATACAAAAGCTCGAGTGTGACAGGAAAGCGGATGTTTATTTTGAAAACGACGTATACCTTATCGAACAGATAGCTCTGAAATATAATGAACGTGCAACGCTTCTTATGGGAAGTACATATGAAAAAAATATAGCAAAAAAGCTTGATGCATTTTTTGTGACGGCTACGGCACCGTGCCTTGATAAGGAGATACTTAATAAATCGCATATAGGTATCAGAGGGTGCATTTCATTAGTCGAGGATATGTATAACCACTATTAAGGTTATGGTAATACCGCCTGCCTAAATAAGCAGGTTTATTACATAAAAAATAAAGAAGAAACGAGGAGAATGATTATGAGAAAGATGAAGAAAAGCAACGTATTATTAACAACGGTATTGGCAGCAGCAATGGTATTTACAGGCTGCAGCTCATCAGGGACACAAGCTTCAACCCAGAGTACATCAACCAATACTTCATCCACTACGCAAACTACAGAAAAAACAGAACAGACACCCGAAAGTACTACTTCTGAGGATATAGTGCTTCGCTGCGGTGTAAAGCAGGCTCATGCACCATTTTCTTACCTTGATGATGACGGAAACCTTATAGGTTTAGAGGAAGATGTGGTTAATGAGGCATTTAACCGTATTGACGGCTACAGTGTTGAGATAGTTGGATTTGATGCTTCGCCCTCACTGTTCTCTGCGCTTCAGGCAGGAAGTATTGATTTTGGTTCAGGACAGTATGTAGCCTCAGCAGCTAGAAAAGAGATATACAAGTTCCCAACACAGTATTATGCATTAAGTCCACTGTATCTTGCAAGCCGTGAGGAGGACCATTTTAATTCACTTGAAGATATAGCAGGTGAAACATTGGAAATGGTATCGACTTCCTACGAAAAAGAAATCATACAGACCTACAATGATGCAAATCCTGGAAAGGAGATTGGACTTGTAGATGTATCGGGAGATAAGACAACGGCTGACAGTATGCAAGAATTGCAGACGGGACAGAAAAATGTACTTTTGTTATATCAAAGTTCATTTGACACGGTGCAGGATGAGTTAAATATTCCAGGTCTTGTGCTTTCCGATGAGCCAGTTATAGTGGAAGATGTTTATCAAGTATTTAATGAGTCTGTAGATGATGAATTTATCGCATTGTTTGATGAAGCGTTAAAGTCAATGTTTGATGATGGAACATTGGGAACTATTGCAGAGAAGTGGACAGGTGTAAATTCCATTGAGCTGTATAAGGATATTGTAATTCCAGTTGAATAATAGTGTAAGGCTTAAGGAGGCAGGCAGAGCATGGCAGGCAACACATATGAGCAGTTACAGAAATCACACCCGTGTTTTGGCGGACAAAAAAACAATGCGGGAAGAATACATCTTCCTGTAAGTCCTGGGTGCAATATTGCCTGTCGCTTCTGCGACAGGGTAATAAGTGATGTGGAAAACCGACCGGGTGTGACTTCAAAGGTGATTACACCAGAGGAGGCATTGGAGGTATTAGACAAGGCTTTGAAGCTATGTCCTGATATAACGGTTGCTGGAATTGCAGGTCCCGGTGATACGCTTGCGACGGATTATGCATTGGAAACATTCAGGCTTATAAAAGTAAAATTTCCACAGCTTATAAAATGTATGAGTACAAACGGATTGCTTTTATATGAAAGGGCTTCTGAAATAATTGATGTTGGGATAGACTCACTGACTGTAACAGTCAATGCGGTTAATCCTGACATAGAAGCAAAGCTTAATAAGTTCATAGTATATCATGGGAAGCGTTATGATGGTATAGAAGGTGCAAAGATATTGATTGACAATCAGCTTAAGGGAATTAGGAAGATTGCGGATGCAGGAATAACGATAAAAGTAAATTCAGTACTTGTGCCGGGAATAAATGATGAACATATAGAAGAAATCGCAAAAACCGTAAAGGAAGCGGGGGCAAGTATATATAATATCATTCCGTTAATTCCACAGTATGAGTTAAAGGATAATCCTGCGCCAGTGTGTGCCCAGATAGATGCGGCAAGGACTAAAGCCGGAAAATACATAGATGTATTCAGACATTGCCAGCATTGTAGGGCGGATGCTGTGGGAGTTCCAGGAAAATCAGAGTTTGGGGACCAGATATATCAAAGGCGCATAAATATCAAGGAAACATTCAGCCATGGTTGATACAACCATGGCTGAATATAGGGAAAGAAAGGGATATAGCCATGGGGTATAGAATTGGCGTAGCGTCTACTGACGGGATTGTTGTAAACCAGCATTTTGGAAGGGCAGAAGAATTTATTATAGTTGATGTTGACGAAAACGGCAAGCTATATAGGCAGGAAAACAGGCAGGTTGAACCTATATGTGAAGGGGGAAACCATGATGACGGCAAATTAAACCATATGTTGAATATATTGTCGGACTGTCAGTATATATTGGTAAGCCGCATAGGTCAGGGGGCAGAAGCCACCCTTGAACAAAAAGGGATAAAGGCTTTTGAAATACCTGGAATTATAGAAGATTCGGTGAAGAAGTTAGCAACATATATAGAAATACAAAGTTTATTTCCACAATAGTATGAATGATAAAGCGAAAGTGAGGAACAAAAAGTGAGTGAAATAAGACAGATTGCAATTTATGGAAAGGGTGGAATAGGCAAATCCACCACAACACAAAATCTTACAGCAGGGCTTGTGGAGCATGGAAAGAAGGTAATGGTAGTAGGCTGTGACCCCAAAGCGGATTCTACAAGGCTGTTACTTGGGGGACTTGCACAGAAGACGGTTCTCGATACATTAAGAGAAGAAGGTGAGGATATATCCCTTGACCGTATTATGAAGGAGGGTTATGGAGGAACTAAATGTGTGGAGTCAGGCGGACCGGAACCTGGTGTAGGCTGTGCTGGACGAGGAATAATCACATCTATAGGAATGTTGGAAAATCTAGGCGCATATACGGACGATTTGGATTTCGTATTTTATGATGTATTGGGTGATGTTGTGTGCGGTGGTTTTGCAATGCCTATACGTGAAGGAAAGGCAAAGGAAATCTATATCGTTGCAAGCGGTGAAATGATGGCTCTCTATGCTGCAAACAATATTGCAAAGGGTATTCAGAGATATGCTAAAACCGGAGGTGTAAGACTTGGCGGAATAATATGCAACAGCCGTAACGTTGACCGAGAGCTTGATTTATTGAGGGCATTTTCAAAGGAGCTTGGAACACAGCTTTTGTATTTTGTGCCAAGAGACAATATTGTACAGAGGGCAGAGATAAACCGAAAGACAGTAATTGAATATAAGCCCGACTCAAATCAGGCGCAGGAGTACAGAAATTTGGCAGATGCGGTAATTAATAATACAAGCTTTGCAATTCCCACGCCTATGACGCAGGAGCGCTTAGAGGAGATACTAAGGGAATTTGGCTTAATGGATTTAGCGGACGATTATCGAATATAACATTATGGGGGTGACGTATTATTATGGCAATCAATTTATCAAGCTCTAATGTGGCAACAAGAGAAAACCGTCTCGGTTCCATAACGGGGTATGTAGGAAACTTAAGTGACCTTGCAACACAGAGTGAATGTGGAACTCTTAAAGGCTGTTCAAGATGTTTTTCTCAGTCAAGCACATGTCTTTCGGGCTGTGCTCTTTCACAGCTTAGCGGAATACGTGATATTGCAATAATTCATCACGGCCCGGCAGGATGTTCTGTTCCGGCGGCAGGAATTTATATTAAAACAAAGCAGGTAGCGGCAAAAAGAGGTGTTGTAAACAATACAGTATACATAGGAACTGACATGAATGAAAAGGATACAATTTTTGGTTCTGCCGATAAGCTTCGTGAGATAATTCTTGAGGTGTATAGGCGTTATAAGCCAAAGGCAATATTCGTATCAAGCTCCTGCGCATCAGGCATTATAGGTGAAGATATTGACAGTGTGGTTGAGGAAGTAAAACCTGAGATAGATGTGCCTATAGCCGCAGTACACTGTGAGGGATTTAAATCAAGAATATGGGCGACTGGCTTTGATATTTCAGACCATGCGGTTTTAAGCACTATTGTAAAGCCACCCAAAAAGAAGAAAAATACAATTAATTTTAAAAATTTCTATGAAAGTGCCAGGGATGAAATCATAGAGATATTCAGTCACTTTGATTTAGAGCCTACATTCCTCTATGCCAACGCAACGGTAGAAGAACTAGAAGAAATGTCAGAGGCGGCGGCAACCACTTGTATATGCGGAACACTTGGAAATTATATAGGCAATGGACTTGAAGAAAAGTATGGGGTGCCTTATATCAGGAGCATAAATCCGCTTGGTATTGCAGGCTTTGAGACATGGCTTCGTGAGATAGGCAAGGCAACATACAGGGAAGAAAAGGTTGAGAAATACATAGAGGAGCAAAGGGCTATCTATATACCTAAGATTGAAGAAGTCAAAAAGGAGTTGAAAGGTCTTAGGGCTGTTATCGGTATGGGACCAGGTTATACTTTTGAGGTGTCAAGAGTTTTGAATGAATTGGGAATAGAGGTAGTATGGGCGCTTGCATGGCATTATGATAAAAAATATGAAAATGGTGATGTGCCTCCCTCAATGAAATATCTGCTTGACAATGACATTGATTTTGAGGCAAGCGTGGCTGACCAGCAGAATTTTGAAGTGATGAATATACTTCACAAATACGAACCAGATTTATACTTATCACGTCATCCCGGCTCAACTGTATGGGCAATAAAGCAGGGAACTCCTGCGGTTTATGTTGCGGATGAGTACATGATTTTTGGCTATAAGCACACATTGGAGTTTGCCCATACAGTGCTTGATACCATAAGAAACAGAAGCTTTGAACAAAATCTTTCAAAGAGAACCAAGCTCCCATATACTGACTGGTGGTATAAGCAGGACGTGGGAAGTTTCCTTGAGGAGGCAAAAAAATAATGGCAAAAATACTAGATAAACAAAGATACAAATGTGCTATGGGAGCAATGCAGACGGTACAGGCGATAGAACGTGCCATTCCAATTCTCCATTCAGGTCCCGGCTGTGCACAAAAGCTGTCAAACAGTACTGGAAGTTCGGGATATTTTTCACCAAATATATTTCCATGTACGAGTATTAATGAAAAGGACGTTGTATTTGGCGGTGCCGCAAAGCTCAAATCAACAATTGAAAATTCACTAAAGGTAATCGACGCTGACCTTTATGTGGTGCTTACAGGATGTATACCTGAAATAGTTGGTGACAATACAGAGGAGATTGTTGAGGAGTTTCAGGATAGCGAAAAGCCTGTAATATATGCATCAACAGCAGGATTTAAGGGAAACAACTATAGAGGTCATGAGCAGGTGGTTGATGCAATAATAGAAGGCTATCTTAGAAAAAGTGATGAGAGGGAGCAGGGGCTTGTTAATGTTTGGGCGGATGTCCCTTATCAGGACGAGTTTTGGTCTGGAAATTACCTTGAAATTGAAAAGCTGCTAAAGGATATAGGTCTTAAGCCAAATATAATATTTGGTTTTAATCATGGGATAGAGAATATAAATAAAATTCCAAAAGCCCAGTTTAATCTGCTTATATCGCCTTGGGTAGGACTCTCAAATGTAAAGAAAATGGAGAAAAAACTTGGAATACCTTATCTTCATTATCCGACGCTTCCTATAGGGGCTTTTGAGACAAGTAAATTTCTGCGTGAAGTTGGCGAATTTGCAGGAATTGATAAGGAATTAATTGAAAAGGTAATTGATGAAAAAGAAAAATATTATTATTACTATATTGAACGTTTTGCCGACCTTTTTCTTGAAACAAGGGTTATGTCAAAACAGTTTAGCGTAGTGGCAGATGCCCATTATGCGCTCGGTGTAACTAAATTTCTAGTCAACGACCTTGGACTTTTCCCAGCCAAGCAGTTTATTGTTGATGACACTCCAAAGGAATATCAGCAGTCCATAAAGGGTTATTTTGAGCAGTTGAATTATGGTATAAAGGCCGAAGCGGTATTTGAAACAGACGGATATAAGATACATAATGAAATCAGAAACCATGATTATAATGGATATCCTTTGATACTTGGAAGCCATTGGGAGAAGGATATTGCCTTGGAGACAAAGGGGCATTTCCTAAATATTTCATGGCCTGTTAATGAGAGGGCTGTAATCAACGGCTATTATGTGGGCTATGACGGAGGATTGAAGCTTATAGAAGACATATATTCAGTTGCAAAGACAAGATTTAATTAAGTCTTTTAATAGGAAGATTGGAGAAGGTATGGGCTATAAAATTGCGGTAGCAACTTCGGACGGAATTAGGGTCGACCTGCCATTTGGAGCAGCGGATAGTTTCAAAATATATCAGGTAGATGATAATAATAAATTTTATGAAAGTGAAAATAGAAAATATGTGTCAGGCACAAAGCAGGATATAGTATGTGATAAAGCAAATAAATCCTGCGGCGGTCAGGGCTGTGGCGGACACGAAGAAAATAATGATAAGGTTTTGCTTGTGTCAGATTGTCGGTGTGTGATTTGCAGTAAGATTGGTTTTCAGATTAGAAAATGTCTGGAAAGAAAGGCAATTACGGCATTTGACATAGATATTGACATAGAAACCGCACTTCATAAAATAACCGATTATTTTGACAAGGTGGATAATCATAAAAATTTAAGAAGCACTGCACATTAAAACCATTGACTTAATATGAACTAATGCGGGAGGCAAAAGATATGTCGGAAGAAAATACACTTTCTATATCCATTGAGGAGTTTCTAAAACTCAATCTAAACGAAGTCACACTTGTTGATTTGCGTGAACCTGATGAGGTGCTGGTAAAAGGAATTGAAGGGGCAATCAATATTCCATTTAGCAAAATTTCAAGTGAACTTAGCA
>CAYTGS010000091.1:0-8422 GCA_964437435.1 uncultured Roseburia sp. | reverse complement strand
TTTTCCAGTTTTTGCCGCATTTAATAATTCCATGTCACTATCTCCTATCAATTTTGATTAGTTAGTCTTGCTTACTTGTTGTAAGCACTTACAATTAGCATTTTATATCCTTTTAACACGAAAGTCAACTACCTTTGAAATTCTTTTATTCTAATTTTTCCAACGCTTTCATGAAAACGGTTACATGTATTTTCACAGGAATATCAATGTTCCATATGTTCCTTTATCTTATCCAAAATTTTCCATCTGCTAGTTCGTTCCTGGCGATCCTTTGCCAAAACCTCCACCATGTATACGCTTATCTCCCAAAAAACCCTCTTTGTCTCCTCGTTCATACCATTGTACTCCTGCATTACAGAGTGTGCTTTCTTTGCCATTTCGCTTCCTTTCACGTTTTTAAGGTCTGTCAGCGTCTTTGCCTCTGTTATTTCAATAAGCTTGAACAGACTATCCGTAAATTCACCAACCTGTTCAATTCCAAGGTCAAATATCCAATTATTTATCTTGTCATACAGCGATTTCCGTTTAGGTATTTTTGAGTCCGACCTTTCAAAATGATCACCCTCCACACACCATGAAAAGCACGCATGCTGCTGTACACCTATCTCAGTGCTGTTTATAAGCTCATAATCATTCTTGGTTTCCATAAGCATTCCCACAAATGATTCGTCAGGAACTATTTTAAGTATCTTATCCTTTATACCGTCATAATCAAGTGTCTCCATAAAGTCAGGTCTAAATCCCGGACCGTCCATGTTATATATACGTCCTATCCTGCGTTTTACCTTATCATTACAGGTCATAGCCGCATAAACCGCCAGATTTCCCCCTTTGGAATGACCGCCAAAATAAAACCTCAGATTTCTTTTTTTAGCCAAAAAGCCTGCGACCCGGTCAACATATTCCGTACTTTTAATCTGTGCGCCCACCGGAGTGGCATATGCCATATTAAAATCCTCTTTCCAACCTACAAGTGTATCATCAGTTCCCCGAAATGAAATAAACACGTCACCGTTTCCAAGCATAAATGTGACTGCGCAAAACTGAACATCATCCCCAATATCAATTGTATTTGCAAGGAAATTCAGCATCGTATTTCTGTATCTTCTCGAAAATGCCACCTTATAAAACAGTTCCTTATTTTCATCTTCTTCCCACTTTACCGATATAAAATTATGCCAATCCATTTTCTGCGCCACGTCGCTTAGGGCAATTGAAGGCTTTGCATCGTCAACTCCCGGCACAATATTATCAAATACAAAATAAGACAAATGTGAGAATATAAGTCCGTCAATCTCACAAAAGGGCTTTTCCGTAAAGGTAAAGCCCCCAAATTCATATACATATGAAATTATGTTTCCCATATTAATCCTCCGGTCAATAAAGCTCACCGTCATAATAATTCAATAGCAGTTCGACAACACCATTATACTGTAAAACCCCTTCCTCCACTCCATTGAGCTTAAGCGAGGTATCCATGAGGGTATTTGAAACCTTTTTCACTGTCGAAGTCTTAACTACAGCCTTCTTTTCAACAGTCTGCCAGTTTTCCCTTGTAAGGAATATATTGTCATCAGCAACCCTGTCACTTATCCTTACATGGTTTTTGTATACGCTGCTGTTCTTTCCGATAGCTTCATAAAAATCATTATTTACATAATTCAAAACACTTAGATATCCACAATACTGTAAAAATACATCATCCGAATTAATGCATGCCAAAAATCCTATCATATTAGCGTCATTTTCATATATAAATCCCTTTGTATGGGCAAGCTCATGGCACACAGTAGGCGCTATATTTGTCACATACATGACCGAATTTATATTTGCTTCCATTGAAAACGGAAAATAATATCCCATAATATACTGTTGGCTGAAAAATCCTGAGCATTTTAGATATTTAGGAGTTACATAAAATCCAGAAAGTTGGTCGTATTCCTCTCCTAGCTTTATCATAGCCTGCCTTGACGCTTCTATCAAATTTCCATCATAATACGCCTCTCCGCTGTCATCATAATCTATTTCAGAAGCAAGGCTGTTACACTTATTCACAATATAATCACGAAGCGTTGTAAGCTCCTGCTTTGTATAAGTCCGGCTGCCGTATGACGTATCATCCGTAATGCCAACCTGTGCCACAGCGTCGTCTGCCGTACTTACTACCAGCATTTGGGGATTATCTCTGTTGACAAAGTATTTTTCAGAGAATGCGGAGCCATGATACAAAATAAAGCAGTTAAATGTCATGACATATGCGACAACAAGGAAAATCCACGCATATATCCTAGCAAACCTGTTGACTGCATTTTTATATTTCCCCCTAGTGAAAAGCTTTAACAAGAGCGAAACAATCAGGAAAAAAGTAAGCGCCACTGCAATTACAAGCATTATCTCGCCAACGCTAAAGGGAATACTGCTGGTAAGTCTTGCATAGGTATTAAGCCATATAGGGAATATATTTTCCACATACCAATCACTGAATTTAACACTTCTCCATGATAATATGTTAAGTATTATAACATTAAAAACGCCTATGGAAAATACTGCTTTGGCAAATTTTACTCTTTTTTTAGTTTTATCATTCCCTTTATTCATTATTTTCGCCTCCAGTAAATACACATTCTCGTTATTTATTGTTCATAATACCATAATATTATTATCAAACTTTAAATAAATTGTGAACATTTACTATAGGCAGATATTGCCAAACAAATCATACTTTTTAATACGCCTGCTTTATTTCTGACAATTATGGTGACTGCATTTATTTTTTAGACTTTATATTTGTTTAGTTTTTTTATTGACATTTTCCATATACATGATGTATACTGTAGTCTGTCGCTGATATGTGACGTATCGGGGTGTGGCTCAGTTTGGCTAGAGCGCCATCTTAGGGAGGTGGAGGCCGCAAGTTCGAATCTTGTCACTCCGATTTTTATTCATTATTTGTTTAGGCAGGGTAGAAAAGCAAGATAGAACAGCTAGGAATTTACAATTCCTAGCTGTTCTTAGTTATACATTTGCAGTTGTACATTTACAAGTTGTGTTAATTATTTCTCCCATTGCTGTAGCACTGATACAAATGCCGGTATAAGCTGTTTTTTCCTCGAAACAAGGTTTTTTAGTTCAAACTGCTTTTGAGTCTTTGGAAGCGTAAATGCGTCCCTTACAAGCTCTCTTGCCCTATCCCCAAAGCACAGCAGTTCAGTCTTTTCATATACAATGTTTGTCAGCATAAAAAAGCACATATCTACAGGAAGTTCAGCCAAATGCTCCTTTATATACGGAGTAATCTTTTCCTTTATCTCCTCAAGCTCAATGCTGTTCATTGAGTTAATCTGTCCCACTCCAAAGTTAAATCCATTTACCGAAAAGTTCTTATAATCCTGTTTAAAAATTTCATCCGCATCCTTATCACTCAGATTGCTTCCTGCTCCAAACATATCTATTGCAAATTCCTCTATCTCAACACCACATATTTGGGAAAGCTTATTTGCCGCCTCCTTATCAACCTCCGTAACGGTAGGCGAATGGAACATCAATGTATCAGAAATAATCGCCGACATCATAAGTCCGGCAATATTAGCAGGTATCTCCACTCCCTTTTCCTGATACATCTGGTATATTATCGTTGCGGTACAGCCAAGAGGCTGGTTTCTAAAATATACCGGTGAAACAGTTTCCAAAGTGCCAATCCTATGATGATCTACAATTTCAAGTATATCCGCAAATTCTATACCGTCCACAGTCTGAGAAAGCTCATTATGGTCAACAAGTATGAGCTGCTTTTTTCGCAGATTGAGCAACGTCCTACGGGATATCATACCAATATAATTGTCCTCCTCGTCGAGTACAGGAAAATCATGATACCGTTTTTTCTTCATAATACCCTTTATGTCCTCAGTCTTATCAGTCACCCTAAAAAAAGTAAGCTTCTCCCTTTTCATAAAATGCCCTATCGGCATACTTTGATTTATAAGCCTTGCCACTGTAGACGTATCATATGGGGTATTTATTATCACGCAGTCATGCTCCTTTGCAAATATCTGTATTGTCTTGGAAACCTTTGCTCCCATCGTGACAAGCACGCAGGCAGCACCCATTTCAATTGCACAAAGCTGCGTCTCATACCTATTTCCTAATATTACCATATCGCCCTTATGGATATAGTCCTCCAATACGTCAGGATTTGCCGTTGCAATTACCACATCACCGCTATCAAAATAGCCGTTTTTGTCTCCGACTATCATTTTGGCATCCAATGTTTCAAGTATATTTTTATATGACGTTTTAGCCCTCGACAATATAGCGTTATCATAAACATCCATATAAGCGGTGGCAATGTCCCCAATGGTGATAATCCCGATAAGTTTTTTATCATCATCTATAACAGGAAGCGTTACGTCCCCCCTGTCACGCATAAGGTGCCATGCCTTTTTCAACGAAACGTCCTCTGTCACTCCTTCCACATCATTCATATCAATATCCCTGGCATCAGTCATCACATCATGCAGATATAAGGGTGACTCCGTATGAAAGGCATTAAGCACATACTGGGTTTCCTGATTGACCTGCCCAGCCCTTGCTGGTATATAGTTAAATCCATCATTACATTTATTCTTTAAATAAGCATATGCTATCGCCGAACAAATTGAATCCGTATCGGGATTTTTATGCCCGACAATATATATAGGTCTTTTAACCAAATCCAAATTATCCATTATGATATTCCCTTTCAATATAGGCATATTCACAATACCTTTCTAATACAAATATCCTACCCACTATAACCCCTAAAGTCAAGTTTTTTGTTATTTTTTTATCAATTAATTTTCTGTACATTTGTCTTATTGCCATAACCTTAATTTTATGTTAGTCTTTTTGTAAAATAAGCAAAAACTTCATTTCACGCATCTGACATTGGGAGGTGTTTATATTGGGAAATGATAAAATTGATATTACAAGAATAAAAGATATAATTTCACAATTAATCGAAATTATACAGCTTCTCTGTAAAGCCAAAAAAGTTGATACGCTCTCCATCTTAAATGAACTTACCAACATTAGCGAAGATGAACTCGAAGAATTGGATATTTGTCTGACTCATGATTTCATTTCAGATAACAAATCAGATAGCGAAAATAATTCTCCAACCCAAACAGGCTCAGGGAATATAAATTCCTGAGCCTGTTTCGTGTTACATATTAAAAAATACTCTCCGCTTATACAATTTAGTACAGGCTTATACCTGATGCATATCCGTCAATTACATAATATGCCATATTTTCCGAAAGCTTAATATATACCTCAATATCCTTGATAGTGCTAGCCTTATGACCCTCTGCAACATAAGCCGCCTTTACTCTTTCAATAAGAGAATCCATAGCAAGGTCATCTCTGCCCTCTACCTGCAATGTCAACTTAGCAGCAGTTCCTGATTTCTTTCTTGGTGTTTTTGTTTCGCTCTTAGTTGCAGGCTTTGACTCTTTCTTTGCAGTTGCTGCCTTAGTTTCCCTTTTAGTTGATGCTTTTGCTGCTTTTTCTTTCTTAACTTCTACTGTCTTCTTTTCATCTTTTGCTTCTGATTTAGCCTCTACAGCTTTTACCTCAACAGCCTGTGACTCTAATGGCTTTGGTTCTACTACTGATGCTGCGCTAACTAAATTCTTTTCTGCCTGCTTTTTTGTTATTTTGTTTTCTGATGCTTTTCTCACTTTTAACCTCTCCCGCTTTAAATCGTTTAATTGATTGTCATGTCTTACTACCAGTAACTCTTATAACTGTACTGCTATAATAACACAATAATTATTTTATTTCAATTAATTTACATAAATTTTATGAAATAACTACATATTTTTATTCAACTAGATATTTTTCTTGACCAAATTTCATAATAAAAATTTATTTTTTCAAGTATGAGTTATATAAAATTGCAAATACTAACACAAAAGGAGGATTAAAAATGGGAAATAAAATAATTGATGCCACTGCATTGACACTCACTATTGTAGGTGCCCTCAATTGGGGACTTATAGGTTTTTTTGATTTTAACCTTGTAGCTGCCATTTTTGGAAGCATGACTTGGCTTTCTAGAATTATATATGGTCTGGTTGGCGTAGCCGGTCTGTATATGATATGTTTCTACATGAAACTTGGAAATACTTCCATGGAAACTCAAATGTAATCATCCACCAAGGCGGTACATTAATTTTGTACCGCCTTATTATTAATTACTGCTCCAAAATTTTTAAGAGATAATTCCATGTTCTCTGAGTTGACGATATACTTAGTTTTTCATCAACAGTGTGTATGTCAAATATATCAGGTCCAAAGGAAACACAATCTAAATTCGGAATTTTCGATATCATAATTCCACATTCCAATCCCGCATGAATTGCCTCCACTTTAATATCTTTTCCAAACATTTCCTTATATATTCTGACCATATCACTTCTAAGCTTTGAGTTTGGATTATAAGCCCAGCCGGGATATTCTCCGTGAGTCTGCGTATATCCTCCAAACCTTTCAGCAAGTATCCCTAATTTCTTATTAAGTTTTTGCTTTTCATTCTCAACAGAGCTTCTTATTGCACTGCTTGTTATTATTTCAAAATCATTACATTCCAACACACCTACATTTAGGGATGTTTCAACCAATCCTCCAATATCAGCGCTCATTGTCATTACACCATTTGGTATTATCGCCAAAAAATCAACTACATTCTTGGTGGATAACTCGTCAAAGCAAGTACCTGAATTATTTTCATTTTTTGATACATTAATAAATAATGTATTCTCCCTAGATTTATTTTCATCTATTTCATTCTTGCGTATTTTTTCAACTTCAGATAAAAAAACATTATTTTTGTCATCATCAATTCTTATGACCGCAAGTGATTTATTTGGAATTGCATTATCCTTTTCCCCACCTCTAATTGAGACTATATTGTATGATATTTTTCCCCGAAGTTGAAGCAATATATCTGCCAAAAGCTTTATTGCATTTACACGTCCTTTATCAATTTCCGTTCCGGAATGTCCGCCTAATAATCCGCCTACTTCTATATTGTACAAAATTCCGCCCATATCGTTTACTTTACATACAGGCACATGGCAGTCCGTTTTCATTCCACCGGCGCAGCTTGTAAGGAGAACACCCTCCTCCTCAGAATCTATATTTAACATTCTTTTGGACTTAAGCATTGATAAATCAATCGCCCTAGCACCATCCATTCCGGTTTCTTCTTCAGTAGTTATAACAGCCTCAATAGCAGGGTGCTTTATATCATCCGAAGCCAATATTGCCAATATATACGCTACCGCAATTCCGTCATCACCGCCAAGGCTAGTTCCTTCCGCATACACATAATCCCCGTCAGTTTTAATTCTTAATCCCTCTGTCTCTAAATCAATGTCACATTCCTTTGTCTTTACCGCAACCATATCCATATGTCCCTGTAGAATAATCGGTTCCCTGTCTTCGTATCCACGGCTTGCCTCTTTTAAAATTATAATATTATTTGCACTGTCCCTGATACAAAATAATTTTCTTGACTTTGCAAATTCTTCAAGGTAACTGCTGATTTTATCAAGATTACCTGAGCCATGCGGTATTGAACATATTTCCTCAAAATAATTAAATACTTTCTTTGGTTCAATATTATCTAATATTCTCATACAAAAAGCTCCTTTACATTAATATAGTATATAATCAAAAATCCACAAATATTAATATACTTGTGGATTAACTATGCCTATTTACATAAGTGGGCTTAAGTGGACTCGAACCACCGACCTCACGCTTATCAGGCGTGCGCTCTAACCGGCTGAGCTATAAGCCCTCATTTCTTTATTAATTTGAGTGCATTTGCAATGCATTGCGTCCTGCATTTCTGTCTTGTTTACGACAGCTTATTTACTTTATCATAAGATTAGCCACTTGTCAAGCACTCTTTATTATTTCTTGTTACTATTTCTTATTGTTTAAAAAAGCAGAACCAATTTATATATTTGTTCTGCTTTTTTATATGCAATATATTTATATTACGCAATATTCTTCTTTGCAATCTCAGCTAAATCCTTAAATCCTTCAGCATCATTAACTGCAAGCTCTGCAAGCATTTTTCTGTTGATATCAATACCTGCAACCTTTAAGCCATGCATCAGCTTGCTGTAAGATAAACCGTTCATTCTAGCTGCTGCATTGATACGTGCAATCCAAAGCTGTCTGAACTGACGCTTTCTCTCTTTTCTTCCTGCATATGAAGAAGCCAAGGCTCTCATGACTGACTGCTTAGCTACTCTGTACTGCTTTGATCTTGCTCCTCTATAGCCTTTTGCAAGCTTTAATGTTCTATTATGTTTCTTCTTTGCGTTTAATCCGCCTTTAATTCTTGCCATTTTCTAAATCCTCCTAACAA
>CAYTGS010000090.1:0-8470 GCA_964437435.1 uncultured Roseburia sp. | reverse complement strand
AGCTTCCGCAGCTCTTTAATATACTTAAGGGGGATATGTCCTTTATAGGTCCCAGACCCGAAAGACCAGAGATAATAAGACAGTATCAGGAGAAAATGCCGGAATTTACATTCAGAACTAAGGTAAAGGCAGGACTTGCCGGGTATGCACAGGTATATGGAAAATATAATACTACACCGTATGATAAGCTTAAGCTTGATTTGTTTTATATTGAAAATTACAGTGTATGGCTTGATTTAAAGCTTATGCTTCTTACCCTTAAGATTTTATTCAAACCCGACAGTACCGAAGGGGTTGAGGGAAACCAAACCACAGCCACCAAAGAGATGATGGATGAAATTAAAGAGGAAGAAAAGCAAGGGTGATATTCTGACCGGTGCCATTGTGGCAGCGGTCAATTTGGTTAAATGACAACAGGTAGACGGGAAGGTGAAAAATGAAGCTTCAGGTATTGGTTTCAGCAGTTGGTGAACAGGTTTCCACTCTCGCAGAACGTATGAACCTTGAGAGTGATGCCATTATAATAAATCAGACTGATAAAGTGGATTACAGTGAGTATATGCACAATGGCAGGCGTATACAATGTTTTGAATTTAATGAAAGGGGAGTTGGGCTTAGCCGTAATAATGGTCTTTTTCGTGCAACAGGGGATATTGTACTGTTCTCTGACGAGGATATCGTATATGAAAAAGGCTATGAGAGGAGAATTTTGGAGGCTTTTGAGGAACATCCGGAGGCGGATTTCCTGCTGTTCAACATGAAGGTGGGCGAGGCAAGAGCTACATATAATACTAAAAGATTTCACAGGGTTCATATATGGAATTCAGGGCGTTATCCCACATATTCCTTTGCGGTAAGGCGTGACAAGCTACATGCCTCACATATTGCTTTTTCGTTGCTTTTTGGCGGGGGCGCAAGGTACAGTAACGGTGAGGACAGCCTTTTCCTTAAGGATTGCCTAAATTATGGCTTAAGGGTGTATGCTGTTCCGGTAGAGATTGGCGCAGAGAAAGAGAGGGAGTCTACGTGGTTTAAGGGCTATACTGATAAATTCTTTATTGACAGGGGTGTTCTGTACCACTTTTTATATGGAAGGCTGGCATATCCCATGGCAGTGAGATTTATAAAAGCCCATGGAAAAACCATGTGTAATGAAATACCAGAGAAAAATGCGCTTGCACTAATGAAAAATGGTATTGAGTCAGTAAAAGGCTATTAAAAAGGGGTATGCATTTTAATGAACAGTGTGTTTTTCAGTATTGTCGTTGTCTGCCTTAATTCGGGAGACAAACTTCTTAGTACGGTTCGGAGCATTTTAGACCAAGAATATGGGGAATATGAGATTATAATAAAGGATGGCGGCTCTGATGACGGATCTCTGGATTGGTTTATTAATGGAGAAAGCGACAAAAGAATAAGAATATATCAGGAGACTGATAAGGGTATATATGATGCCATGAATCAGGCAGTGGCATATGCAAAGGGTGGATATTATCTGTTTCTTAATACAGGAGACAGCTTTTATAATAAAAATGTACTTAAAGAAATTGCAGGTGAAATAGAAAAGAATAATTATCCTGATATAATATATGGAAACATATATCATAAAATGCTAGAAACGGTAATATATTCGTCACCTGAGATTAATGACTTTACATGCTACAGGAATGTACCCTGCCACCAGACATGCTTTT
Source organism: uncultured Roseburia sp. (assembly GCA_964437435.1). Lineage (GTDB taxonomy): Bacteria > Bacillota > Clostridia > Lachnospirales > Lachnospiraceae > COE1. The sequence continues at coordinate 6,776 of CAYTGS010000090.1, read as the reverse complement.
ATTCTAAGGCTATGTTTGAAGCCAGGGGCTATAACACGGAATATAACGTAAGGGCAGATTATGAACATTTCTTATATTGTTTTTATGAGAAAAAGGCAGTAATAAAATATGTACCGGTTACGGTTGCCTCATATGAGGGCGGTGGATATTCGGAGACTGCCGAGAATAAAAAGCTGTCGGCAATCCAACACAGGGAAATTACGGAATATTACATGGGCAAAAAAAAGGCATACAAATACAGGCTTGTGATGATTGCAACACTGTCACCGGTAAGGTCGGCGATAGCGGAAAACAGATATTTATCAGGTATATATAATCATGTTAAAACATTAATTTATAAAATGAAAGGATAGTGGTTTAAATGAGAGTATTGTGGCTGTGTAATATAATGCTTCCGTTTATAGCAAAAAGCCTTGGGCACAGGATAGTGGTAAAGGAGGGCTGGCTTAGCGGATTATGCGATAGGCTAATCGAGGGAAAGGATGAGAATAATATAACCCTTGCATTGTGCTTCCCGGCGTCTGATGAATTGGGAATGGTAAAGGATGACACGGCGCTTTTTGTGAAGAATACTGCGCAGGGAATTGATTATTATATTTTCAGGGAGGATACCGTTCACCCTGAAATATATGATGAGACTATGGAGAAAAGTATAGGTGCAGTCATAGATGATTTTAAACCGGACTTAATTCATATATTTGGTACGGAATATCCACATACCTTAGCCTGTGTAAAGGCTTATAATACACCGTCGAAGACGCTTATAGGAATACAGGGGCTTTGCTGTGCATATGCAAAGGTATACATGGCAGACCTGCCAATATCTGTACAAAAAAAGAAGACCTTAAGGGATATCATAAAAAAGGACGGATTAATGCAGCAGCAGGAAAAGTTTATAAAGCGTGGAGAATATGAGACGGAGGCGCTTTCGCTTGTGGGTCATGTTACGGGAAGGACTGATTTTGACCGTGAATGGACGGAAAAACTTGCGCCAAATGCAAAGTACCATTTCATGAACGAGACTCTGCGAGAGGATTTTTATAATGATACATGGAATATAGACAGAATAGAGAGATATTCGATATTTGTAAGCCAGGGTAATTATCCTATCAAAGGACTTCATTATGTGTTGGAGGTCCTGGGGGATATAATAGATGAATATGAGGACACAATGCTCTATGTCGCAGGTGATATAGTAACAGCCCATGACAGCATTAAGGATAAAATAAAAATATCAGGCTATGGAAAGTATCTGTTGGAGCTTATTAAGAAAAATAATCTTGAAGAACATGTAAAATTTGTGGGAAGGCTTGAATCTGACAGGATGTGTGCAAGATTTTTAAAAACACACGTTTTCCTATGCCCGTCGGCAATTGAAAATTCACCTAATTCAGTGGGAGAGGCAATGCTTTTGGGAGTTCCTGTTGTGTCATCTGACGTGGGAGGCGTTCACAATTTATTGTCTGACAAAAAGGATGGAATTCTTTATCCCAAGGATAAGCCGGATTATATGAAAAATGCGATATTGAGCATATTTGAGGATGATAAGCTTGCAATGTCTTTTTCTTCTAATGCAAGGGCGCATGCAGCAGTTACACACAATCCTGATACAAATTACAGGAGACTTTTGGAGATTTACAATGAAATTAACGATAGTATCTAATTATATAAATCATCACCAGATACCTGTTGCAGGAGAGCTGTATGATAAGCTGGGAAGTAATTTTTCATTTATACAGACTGAACCTATGGAGGATGACAGGGTGAAAATGGGCTGGGGGAGCGAGGTTGATGATATACCGTACCTTAAGCTCTTTTATAAGGAGCCTGATTGCTGTAGGAAGCTGATTATGGATAGCGACATTGTGATATTTGGAGGGGTTGAGGATGAAAGCTATATAAAGCCTAGGCTTAATGCGGGAAAAACAGTTATACGATATAGTGAGAGGCTTTATAAGCATGGGCAATGGAAATCAGTATCCCCAAGAGGACGGAGAAAAAAATATGAGGATCATACACAATATGCAGATAAAAATGTATATTTATTGTGCAGTGGCGCATATGTGGCATCTGATTTTGACATAGTACACGCATATCCAAACAAAAAATACGCATGGGGATATTTCCCGATGACAAGGGAGTATGATATTGACAAGCTGATTTGTGAAAAAAATCACATTAATAGCGATGGAAACAGTGAAATAAGACTTTTGTGGTCAGGACGCTTTATAAAATATAAAAAACCGGAGTATGCTATAAGAGTGGCAAATGATATAAATAAAAAAGGAATATCTTTTCATTTGGATATGGTGGGCGCAGGTGAGCTTGAGGAAAAGCTAAAGGACATGGTAAAAAAATATAAACTTACCGAAAGGGTCACATTCCATGGCTTTCAGCCTCCTGCGAAAGTGCGCTCGTTTATGGAAAAAGCTGACATATTCTTGTTTACAAGTAATTATGAAGAGGGTTGGGGTGTTGTATTAAACGAATCCATGAATAGTGGCTGCGCCGTTGTGGCAGGTCACGGTATAGGTGCGGTTCCGTATCTTATGACCCATGGTGAAAACGGGCTTGTATATAGAACAGGTTTTTACAGGGAGTTTAGAGATTATGTATTGAGGCTTTGTGAGGATGATAATTACAGGAAAAGCCTTGGGAAAAACGCATATAATAGAATTATCGGGGAATGGAACCATAAGGAGGCAGCATTAAGGCTATATAATCTGTGCCAAAAGCTGTGCGATGGCGAAAAATTTTTCTATGATGAGGGTATATTAGAAATGGCACCTGAAATTTCGCCTTTAGGAGGATATAGATATACCCACAAAAATCATTAATAGTTTACGGAGACTTATTTATAATGAAAAAAGAAAAAACAAAAGGCAGAATTTATGTGTGCCATACGTATTATCATGTATATGTTTCTATTTTAAAGGAAATGAAAATCCAAAGGGAAATGGGAGATATTATTTTTGATAAGGCGGATATAGTACTGAGCAAAATGTCTACTGATTTTGAAAATCTTGGAGATAGGTTGGAAAAATCAGAAATATTTAACAAGGTTATTATTCTTGATGAAAAGCATGAAAGATGTTTTCCTGAACTTGCAAAATACAGGGCAAATTACCATAACAAAATCAAACATATGGTAAACAGAATCATATTTACAAAAAGGCTTGCAAAATGTGAAATACCATATATGGACCCTGTGGGATTTGAAGATTACAAGGATATATACGTGTATTGTGACAGCGACCCGGTAGGCTATTATCTTAATTATAGGCATATTTATTACCATGCGGTAGAGGATGGGCTTGACACCTTGAAAAATGCGGATGACGCTTATGTGGCAAATTATGGCAATTTTAAGCTTAAAGCATGGTTTTCACGGCATAATCTCATATTTATTATGAACGGTTGGGGAAAATATTGCCTTGATATGGAAATAAATGATTTAAACATGGTAAACACATATTGCCCGAATTTTGTGGAAATTCCTAGAAAGCCTATGGAAGATGCCTTGACAAGCGAACAGAGGCAGACCATGGTTCGTATTTTTATAGAAGACTGCGACCTGCTAATGGAACAGTTTAAGCAGATAGGTAAAAACGAGGATATAGTATGTATTCTAACGGAACCACATCCCACTGATGAAGAAGTGAGAAAACAGGTATGTCTTGATATAATAGAAAGGTACTGTGGCGGTTATAAGGTTTTTATTAAACCTCATCCTAGGGATTTGATAGATTATGAAAAGCTATGTCCGGACGCAGTGGTGCTTAGGGGGAGATTTCCGATAGAAGTGCTTAATTTCCTAGAGGGAATTCATTTTAAAAAGGCAATTTCAATTGTAACGACAGCAATGGATGGAATGGATTTTGTTGATGAAAAGATAAATCTAGGTGCTTCCTTTTGGGATGAATATGAAGATGTGGAAAAACATGCTTATAACAAAAAAGCCGGACTAGCCCTTGCAGATGAATAAATTGGAGAAATTATATGCTTAAAATTTTAAAAAAGATAAATATATTGATGGATAAAAAACAAAAGCGCTCAATGTTAAAGTTGCTTGTGATGATGGTAATTTCCGCAGTGCTTGAGACAGGGGCAGTGCTTATGGTTATGGAGGTTGTACAGCTTATCCTCACACCTGATATTTTGGAGAAAGGTGAAAAATACCAGATGATTTGCCATATCCTGCACATTAAAAGCACAGTGCAGTTTTCCGTGATTGCTATTTTATTCCTGATTTTCCTATATATTGCAAAAAATGCTTTTGGGTTTATGCTACAGAAAAGCATGTACAGCTTTGTATTCTCTAATCAGTTCAAAACGGCATCGAGTCTTATGAAAAATTTTGTGCGGCGTGACTATGAATATTATCTTAATGTGGAGACTTCTGTAATACAGAGAAGTATTACGGCGGATGTAAGCAATATGTATGCGCTTATAATGTCCGTACTTCAGATTGTATCAGAGGTAATAGTGGCGTTATTCCTTGTGGTGGCATTGGCTGTAAAGGATATTGTCATGACTTTAATTATTGCGGTACTTCTTGTGGTTACGCTTATTGTAATAAAGAATATTATCAAGCCTATAATGAACCGTACTGGAAAGGAGAATCAGGATTACGGTGCTGCAATGTTCGCTCGAATAGCAGAGACAATACAGGGTATCAAAGAGATAAAGGTAGCTGGAAGGGAGCAGTATTTCATTGGTGAGTACTGCAAGGTTGGAAATGGGTACGTGAAAGCAATGGAGAGGTTTAATCTCTTTAATAACACTCCCAAGCTCCTGATAGAGACTGTATGTATGGCAGGACTTTTGGGCTATATTTTGGTGCTGATTGTCACTGGTGCTGATGTATCGGGAATGGTGTCGCTTTTTGCAGCCTTTGGTATTGCGGCAATGAGGCTTCTTCCTGCGGCAAGCCGTATCAATAACCAGATGACAAGCATGGCATTCAACGAGCCTTTTTTCTTCAATGTCAGTGATAATCTTATAGAGGAGACAAATGAGGAAAATACTGATATTTCATATGCGGTAGTTGCAAAGGATAAGCTTCCTGTTACAAGGGAGGTGAAGATTGACCACATCACATATCATTATCCTAATTCGGATAAGCTTATATTTGATGATGCAAGTGTGTCATTCCCGATAGGCAAATCGATAGGCATTGTGGGCTCAAGCGGTGCCGGAAAGACAACGGTTATTGATATACTGTTGGGACTGTTGAAATTGCAGGGTGGCAGGGTTTTAGCCGATGATGTTGACATAAAGACACATTACAGGGAATGGCTTGCCAATGTTGGATATATTCCGCAGATGATATTCCTACTTGATGCGGATATACGGAAAAATGTTGCCTTTGGTGTACCTGAGGACGAGATAGATGAGGAGAAGCTTTGGTATGCATTAAAGGAGGCACAGCTTGATGAATTTGTAAAAGCGCTTCCAGAGGGAGTAAACACTGGGATTGGCGAGCGTGGAATAAGGCTTTCGGGGGGACAACGCCAAAGAATAGGTATTGCGAGGGCGCTTTACAATGACCCAGAGGTACTTATCCTTGATGAGGCGACATCCGCACTTGACAATGATACGGAAGCGGCGATAATGGAGTCAATCAACAGGCTTCATGGAAGAAAGACACTTATTATAATTGCGCACAGGTTACAGACTATAGAAAAGTGTGACATGGTATATCGTGTGGAAAACGGAAAGATTAAGAGGGAAAGATAGGTTTTAGGAGGAAATACATGAAGCTTAGTATAGTGGTTCCGGTTTATAATATGGCATCTGATAATAAGCTTAGGTATTGTTTGAATTCGCTTATAAATCAGACAATCTGTGATTATGAAATTATAGCGGTAGATGATGCCTCCATTGATAATTCATTTGAAATATTAAAGGAATATGAGGAAAAATATCCTGATAAATTCAAGGCTGTACATTCTGATGAAAATTTAAGACAGGGTGGTGCAAGAAATAAGGGAATTGATATTGCAAAGGGAAAATGGATTGGCTTTATTGACTCTGATGATTGGGCTGCGTCTGATATGTATGAAAAGCTTATAGAAAAAGCCGAAAGCACGGGGGCTGACGTTGTGGGATGTGACTATTCGCTTGTGGATAGACAGACAATGGAGATTGGAAAGGTCGTGGTTAATAATACGGCTGACCAGACTGGGGTACTTGGGGAAATGCAGTACAAAAGCCTTGTGATAAATCCGGGAAGCATGGTTATAAAAATATATCTTAAGTCGGTGATTGACAAAAATAATTTAAGGTTTCCGGAGAAAACATTTTATGAGGACAATGGCTGCGCCCCAATATGGCTGCTTCATTTTAAACGCTTTGAGCGAGTGGACGAGCCGCTATATTATTATTATCAGAATACGGCTTCAACGGTTCATGTCATAACTAGGGAAAGGTGCGAAGACAGGCTTAAAATGGGAATGTATATGATTAGTGAAGCGAAGAAAATGGGCTGTTTTGAGGTTTACAGACAGGAGTTTGAATTTGCTTTTTCCCATTTATACTATATGAATACATTGTATTCATATATGCTTGGAGTGAAACACGTAAAACTTGATTTTTTAAAAAAGATGTCTGATGGTATGAAACAGCAATTCCCTGATTTTCAGGAAAATTCTTATTACCAAAAGGAATTTGATGACGAGCAGAAAAGAATGGCGGCAATGAATATGAAGTCCCCATTAAAATTCATGGTGTATTTCAGACTGCTTTGTTTTTACAGGGATAAGATAAGGAGATAA
>CAYTGS010000089.1:0-8533 GCA_964437435.1 uncultured Roseburia sp. | reverse complement strand
TTTTATAATATCATTGTACAATCAATTCATTCTAAATGCAAACAAAATCACGAAATATATTTATTCCACACTGGAAAGCTCCTCCCACTTCTCATAAAGCTCCGCTAGTTCATTGTCAACATCAGCCCTTTGCTTTGCCAATTCCTGTAATTTAGCGGAATTAGTGGCAATTTCGGGCTTAGACATCTCCTCGTCAAGCTCTGTTCCTTTGACTTCAAGCTTCTCAATCCTATCTTCGCATTTTTTAATATCATTTTCCCTCTTACGGGCTATTGCCTGATTTTCCTTTTTTTGTTTCCAATCAAGCTTTACTGAGGAGTCCTCAGATGATTTGGATACATTTTCGGAGGCTGCCATGGGGGAGAGGGTATCTCTTTTCTCCAAGTAATAATCATAGTTTCCTATGTAATTTACAAACTCCCTCTGGGTAAGCTCTAAAATGCGACTTGCGGTCTTGTTAATAAAATACCTGTCATGTGATACATAAAGCACTGTCCCCGAATAGGAATTAAGGGCGGTCTCCAAAATTTCCTTTGACATGATATCCAAGTGGTTGGTAGGTTCGTCAAGTATCAGGAAATTTGCTTCGGATAGCATAAGCTTTGCCAATGATACACGTCCACGCTCGCCGCCGCTAAGTGAGCTGATTTTCTTAAAAACGTCCTCGCCGGTGAATAGAAATGCCGCAAGGGTATTACGTATTTCGGTATTGGTAAGGTATGGATAATCGTCGCTTATTTCTTCAAACAGTGTTTTATCCATGTGAAGTACATGGTGCTCCTGGTCATAATATCCGATTTCAACATTTGAGCCAAGCCTTATAGTACCGCTGTCAGGGGGTACAAGCTCGTTTATAATCTTTAAAAGAGTTGTCTTTCCTGTTCCATTGTCACCGATTATGGCAATATGTTCGCCACGCTTAACCTCAAATGAAACATTACTAAAAAGATTTTGGCTTCCAAAGCTCTTTGATAAGCCCTGAACGCTCATAACGTCATTTCCGCTTTGAATATGTGGGGTAAGGGTAAGCTTCATGTCGGATTTTGTTTCCGTTGGCTTTTCAAGACGCTCAATTTTATCCAGCATTTTCTCACGGCTTTCCGCACGCTTTATTGATTTTTCACGGTTGAACTGCTTAAGCTTGTCTATAACCTCCTCTTGGTGCTTTATTTCACGCTGTTGGTTGAGGTATGCGTTCATCTGCTCGGTGCGAAGATGCTCCTTTTGTACTGCATAATCCGAGTAATTTCCGTTAAAAGCGGTGACTATGCCGTTGTCTATCTCAATTATTTTTGTCGCAATCTTATCAAGGAAATACCTGTCATGTGATACTATAATTACTGCTCCCTTGTAATTTAAAAGGTAGGTTTCCAACCATGCAATCGAGTTAAGGTCAAGGTGGTTGGTCGGTTCGTCGAGCATTATAAGGTCGGGCTTTTGCAACAGAAGCTTGCCTAGGGCAACCCTTGTCTTTTGACCGCCGGATAGGGTGGCAACCTTTTTATCAAAGTCCCCCTCATCAAACCCAAGTCCTTTTAATATTCCAGTTACCTCGCTTTTGTAAGCATATCCGTTAATATCCTCAAAGCGGTGGGTCAATTTTGTGTATTTGTTTAACAGTGCTTCCAATTCATTTCCTGTGGCGTGCTTCATGTCAAGCTCTGCCTGTCTTATGGATGCCTCCAGCTCCAATACCTCATGCTTTACGGTCAGAAGCTCATCAAAAATTGTATTTTCGCTGTCAACAGCCTGATGCTGTGCCAAATATCCAAAGCTTTTATCCTTTGCAAAGGTCACAAGACCGTTATCGGCAGGCAGTGAGCCGATTATAATTTTTAAAAGCGTGGATTTCCCCGCACCGTTTATGCCTACAATAGCCGCCTTCTCATAATCTTCTATATGAAAAGAGGCGTTTTTGATAACATGGTTATCAACAAATGTTTTGTCTATATTACTACATGATAAAATCATTATAAACCTCCTAATAAATCCATAAAACAATCCATACCATTATAAAAGAGATTTAGAAGAAAATCAATTGGAATAAATCAATTGACAATCATTTAACAATGTTATATAATTGTCATATATATTGACAATAGATTTTAGCATAATTAATGTACAATTTATACATAATTGTAACCCTTTATGTGGCTATAATTAAATAGTTGCGCAATTTTTACAAAAAGATATGGAGGTGGCTAATCGTGGATGATAAGAATATATCACAGGCGGTTGTCTCTAGGTTACCTAGGTATTACAGATATTTGGGAGATTTGAAGGATAGCGGTATTGAGAGGATTTCCTCACAGGATTTAAGTAAGCTGATGAAGGTTACAGCTTCCCAAATCCGACAGGATTTTAACAATTTTGGCGGCTTCGGACAGCAGGGATATGGATATAACGTTGAATTTCTGTATGATGAGATTGCTAAGATTTTGGGATTAAATGTTAAGCACAATCTCATTATTATCGGAGCCGGAAATCTTGGTCATGCCCTTGCAAATTATATGAATTTTGAGCGCAGGGGATTTATTGTAAAAGGTATTTTTGATCAAAACGAAGCTTTGTTTGGAACTGAAATCAGGGGGATACCGGTACAGCCTATGGAAAATATAGAGAGCTTTGTCAAGGAGAATGATATTGACATAGCGGTTCTCACGATACCAAAGGACGGAGCGGTAAAGACGGCGGAGGTCCTTGTAAGGTGTAATATCAAGGCGATATGGAACTTTGCCCATGTTGATTTGAATGTTCCCGATGATATAGTTGTGGAGAATGTACATCTCTCCGATAGTCTTATGAAGCTTTCATATGGTATAGTCAATCGGTAGTGTTATGTGAAAGAAGGTATAAAGGTGGCACAGGATGATGAGATATTCAGGGAGGCATTGATAGGGAAGAAAATTCCTGTCCTGACTCTCGATAATCAATGGCACAAACTTTTTACACAGACGGGAGACAATGAAGAAATTCACGGTCTTGAGGATAAATTAAACGAATTGTTGAAAAGACAGGGAAAGATAAATACCGAGCTTAAAAGCCTGTCGGCGTTTAAAAAGAAACTGATGCAGGAGATTGTCTCAATAATGGAGCTTCCTGATAGCAATGCGAAGGATAAAAAGATGTCGGAGAATAAGCGGATGATTGAGGAGACAAACCAAAAGATTGACGAATATAATGACGAGCTTTTGGATTTGCCGAAGCTTATAGATGATGCCAACATGGAGCTTATGCTTGCTACAATGCATGTATGTTACGCAAAAATCCAACAAAATGTAGCTGACATAGATGAGATAAACCAATGGATATCCGATTTTAAAAAACAGCTCAAAAAAAGGGTTATCCAAAAACAGCAGAAGGAAATATGGAATGATGAAATGTATTCCTATATGCACGCCATATTCGGACCAGATGTTATAGATATGTTTGACATGAAGTATAACCCAAAGAATGTTTTGAATAAGGAAAAGGATTTAATTACTGAAAAACCTCCCAAGCAGGAATAGGCTGTTTGGGAGGTTTTATGAAAGGCTGGTATTATAATGGAATTTGTATTGACCGCAAACGAAATGAAATTAAGCGACAGCACGGCAATAGACGAGTATGGAATAGGCTCGCTTGTACTTATGGAGCGTGCGGCATATGAGACTGCAAGGATTATAATGGATAAATACGGCAAGGACATATATGTGGGCGTAATTGCAGGCAGCGGAAACAACGGCGGTGATGGAATTGCTATAGCACGTATTTTAAATGAAAATGGAATACGTACTGATATAAACATGGTTGGTGATGTGTCGAAGCTTACAAGGGAAACAACGGCACAGCTTGAAACGGCAAAAAAACTTGATATACCCATTTATTACGGCGTTGAGCATACATTGTATGATGTAATTGTTGATGCGATGTTTGGAATTGGAATAACACGCCAGATTGAGGGACGGTACAAGGAGGCGGTTGAGGCGGTAAATTCGTCGAAGGCAAAGGTGGTTTCGGTGGATATTCCGTCGGGAATAAATACGGATGACGGAAGCATAATGGGATGTGCGATAAAGGCTGATATCACAGTCACCTTTCAATACAGAAAGCTTGGTCATATGCTGTATCCCGGTGCGCTTAATGTCGGGGAGCTGTATTGCGTACCGATAGGTATTCCTCCGGCTGTCAATGGAAATAAGCGAAACGGAGTTATAACGTTTACCGACCCTGAACATGACCTTAAGCTTCCGGCTAGAAGTCCGTATGGCAATAAGGGAACCTTTGGAAAGGTGCTGCTTGTCGCAGGAAGCAGGAATATGGGCGGTGCCTGTTATCTGTCTGCCCTTAGCTCATATAGAATAGGTGCGGGAATGGTTAGGATTTTCACGGCATCGGAAAACAGGGAGCCGCTATTAAAAAAACTTCCGGAGGCAATAGTTGACACATATAATGACGACGGTACGGGTCAGCTTTTGGAGGAGGAGCGAGAGGCGCTCAAAGCCGGAATAAGATGGGCTGACGTGGTGGCGATAGGTCCCGGTTTATCGACTTCATTAACTGCTTTGGAAATATTTAGGACTGTTTTGGAAAGCTGTGAAATACCAATGGTAATTGATGCGGATGCACTTAATCTGTTGGCACAGAACGAGAGCCTGTTAAAACAGTTTGAATTTGGCAGACGAAAAAATGAAGCCGACGTAATTTTCACCCCACATTTAGGAGAGCTTTCAAGGCTTATGAAAACCTCGGTAGACAGTATAAAGGCGGATTTTATATCATGCTGTAGGTCATTTGTCAAAACCTATGACGTTACGCTTGTATGTAAGGATGCGAGAACCCTTGTGTCAAAGAGGAAGAAACTTACGTATCTTAATTCAAGCGGAAATGAGGGTATGGCTACGGCAGGTTCGGGTGATGTCCTTACTGGAATAACGGCAGGGCTTATGGCTCAGGGGCTTAACGGATTTGAAGCGGCGATTATGGGCGTGTACGCCCATGGGCTTGCAGGGGATTATGCAAGGGATAAAACGTCATCATATTATGTGATGGCACAGGATATTATTCAGTCATTAAAGGAGCTAAGACAATGAAGCATTACGACAGGGCATGGGCGGAAATTGACCTTGATGCGTTAAAATTCAACATTGAAAGTATTAAAAAAAATATAAAGCATGACACAAAAATAATTGCGGTAATTAAAACCGACGGATATGGGCACGGTGCGCTCCAAATCGCAAGGCTTTTGGAGGAGGACAAAAAGGTTTGGGGATATGCGGTTGCGACTGCCGAGGAGGCATTTTCCCTCCGTGAAAATAAAATAGAAAAGCCTATATTGATACTTGGGTATGCTTTCCCATACAGCTATGAGGAGTTTATCGTCAAGGATGTGCGCCCTGCTGTATTTACCTATGAGACGGCGAAGGAGTTTTCGCAAAGGGCGGTGCAATTGGGAAAAAATTGCAGGATACATATTAAGCTTGATACCGGTATGACGAGGATTGGTATTCGCCCAAATGATGAGGGTATGGAGATTGTCAAGAGTATAGCAGGTCTTCCGGGAATTGAAATAGAGGGAATATTCACCCATTTTGCGACGGCGGATGAGGCGGATAAGACTAAGACCTATAATCAGCTTAATAAATTCAAGGATTTTGCGGACAGGGTAGAGAGGGAGCTTGGAATTTCAATTCCGTTGAAGCATTGCTCAAACTCTGCGGGGATAGTGGAAATTCCAGAGGCAAACATGGATGCGGTCAGGGCGGGAATTATTTTATATGGTTTGTGGCCCTCTAAGGAGGTTGAAAAATCCCACAAAATTGAATTAAGACCTTTATTGTCCCTTAAATCAAGGGTTGTTTATGTTAAAACGGTTCCAAAGGGACAGGAGATAAGCTACGGCGGAACCTTTACTACATCAAGGCAGACACGGGTTGCCACTATATGCCTGGGCTATGGTGACGGTTATCCGAGGGCATTGTCAAATATTGGTTATATCCTAATAAAGGGACAGAAGGCACCGATACTTGGACGTGTGTGCATGGATCAGTTTATGGTTGATGTGACTGATATATCAGAGCCAATCCTTGTAGGCGACGAGGTAACGCTTATTGGAAAAGACGGAAACGAGGCTATTACGATGGAGGAGCTGGGAGAGATTTCGGGCAGATTTAATTATGAGCTTGCCTGCGATTTAGGAAAGCGTGTCCCTAGAATTTATAAAACTGACGAAACATTAATTTATGACTGAATAAAATTTTAATCTGTGGAAAGAATATAAGCATACTCAAAATTTAGTTATTATTAATAGAGGTATGTTTATGAAACGAGGAGATATTTATTACGCAGATTTAAGACCGGTGGTTGGCTCTGAACAGGGTGGTGTAAGACCGGTATTGATAATACAGAATGACGTAGGAAACAGGCACAGTCCGACAGTGATATGTGCGGCGATTACGTCAAAGATGAATAAGGCGAACCTTCCAACGCATATTGAGCTTAATTCGGGCAATTACGATATGGTAAAGGATTCCGTAATCCTGCTTGAACAGCTTCGCACTATAGATAAGAAGCGACTTAAGGACAAGGTGTGCCATTTGGACTTTCCGATTATGCAGAGGGTAAACAGGGCGCTGCAGATTAGTCTTGAGCTTGATACATAGGGCTTTAGATATTGACGTTTTTATTTTTAGATGTTATATTGTTAATATTCAGGTCAGTTTGGACTTTGGATATTAACGAACTAAAAGGAGAAATTATAAATGGACGATGGCGGTTATTCGGCCAGTAGTATTATTCTGTTTTTTGTACTGCTTGTTATAGAAGCCATACTTACAGGCTTTAATAAAGCAATACATCTTATGAATGAAAAAGAGATAGAGCGCAAGGCACAGGAGGAAAATGATAAAAGGTCGATACTCCTTAACCGTGTGGTTGAGCGTTCTACCATATATATCAATTCAATCCAGATGATATCTACTCTTATAGAGCTGGTAATGGGATGCTTTTTCCTCCCCAGGTGGACGGCTGCTTTTGTAGGAGGGCTTTCGGAAATATCAATTCTGAAAGGCTTTAGCGAAGCGGGAATAAGGTGGATGGCACTTGTACTTGCCACCTGCTGTCTTATGTATGTGCTTTTGACATTTGGCATACTTTTCCCTAAAAAGCTGGCGGCAAAATATCCTGACGGGTGGGCGTATACATTTATACGCTACATACAGCTCCTTAGAACCATACTTTATCCGCTTACATGGTTGATTGCTGTTTCTGCAAATTTACTTTTAAGGCTTTTCGGACTGAAAAATACAGATGAACAGGCGGACGTTACGGAAGAAGAAATTATTTCAATGGTAAACGAAGGTCATGAGCTTGGGGTGCTAGAGGCTGGAGAAGTGGAGATGATAACCAATATTTTTGAATTTGGCGACAAAAAAGCAAGCGACATCATGACACATCGAAACAATATCACTGCTATAGACTCCACAATGCCATTTAAGGACGCATTAAACTTTATGCTTGAGGAGAGCAACAGCAGGTATCCCGTTTATGAGGAAAGCCTTGACCACATTATAGGTGTTTTATATCTAAAGGACGCAATGAGGATGCATACGTCAAATGAAAACCTAAACCAGCCTATAGGTCAGGTTCCGGGGCTTTTCAGAGAGGCGGTGTTTGTACCTGAGACTAAGAATATAGACGATTTATTCAGGAGTATGCAGTCCGAGAAAAACCAAATGGTTATCGTTATGGATGAGTACGGACAGACCTCAGGACTTGTCACAATGGAGGACATTCTTGAGGAAATTGTTGGAAATATCATGGACGAATACGACAATGAGGAGAACCACATTGAGGAAAAGGGCGAAAATGAGTACGTTATCGAGGGAATGACAAGGCTTGAGGATTTGGAGGAGCGCTTTGGAATATCCTTTGGAGAGACGGAGTTTGAGACCCTTAACGGTTATATTATTTCAAAGCTTGACCGCATACCTGATGAGGATGAAAATTTCGAGGTTGAGGTTGACGGATATAATTTTAAGATTGTAAAGGTAGAGAAAAATGTGATACAATCTGTGCTTGTTACAAGGGTATCACATGATGATAAATGATTTATTTAAGATAAAAGGAGAGACAAATATGTCAGGACATTCAAAATTTGCCAACATTAAGCACAAGAAAGAGAAAAATGACGCTGCAAAGGGAAAGATTTTTACGATTATAGGACGTGAAATCGCAGTTGCCGTTAAGGAGGGCGGTCCGGACCCGGCAAATAACTTCAAGCTTGCACAGGTTATAGCTAAGGCTAAGGCAAATAATATGCCAAACGATACAATTGACAGGGGTATCAAGAAGGCTGCCGGTGACGGAAATGCGGTAAGCTACGAGCACGTTACATATGAGGGATATGGTCCCAACGGTATAGCTATTATTGTTGAAGCTTTAACTGATAATAAGAACAGGACAGCCGCAAACGTGAGAAGTGCTTTCACAAAGGGTAACGGAAGCATTGGTACACAGGGCTGTGTTTCATTTATGTTTGATGAAAAGGGACAGA
>CAYTGS010000088.1:3627-8561 GCA_964437435.1 uncultured Roseburia sp. | reverse complement strand
ATAGTCAAGCCTTTCTTTCTGATTCATATAATCACCCTTTCAGAAATATATTGACTTTACTATACCACATTTATTTTCAAAATCCAATTAAAGTCTGTATTCCTGTCTGTACATCTTATATTTATTTGTAAATTCTTCACTTTCCTCTCTAAAATTACGAACCAGCTCATGAAAATTCATGTTGCTGTTGTTCAAATCCATTATGCAGCCTGCGATATTTGAGCAATGGTCAGAAGTACGCTCCAAATTTGTAAGAATGTCCGACCATATAAAGCCTGCGTCCATTGTACAATCTCCCTGTTGGAGCCGTAAAATGTGACGTGTACGAAGCTGCTCTTTTAAATTGTCAATTACCTGTTCCAAGGGTTCAACACCTGCCGCCGTTTCCACATCATTATTAATAAAAGCATTAAGTGCTAAATCAAGTATTTCGGCTACTGCTGACGTTATAACATTAAGCTCCAGCTCCGCCTCACCTGTAAACTTCAAATTCTTTTCCTTCATTTCCTCTGACGAACCAAGAAGATTTACCGCATGGTCTGAAATTCGTTCAAAATCCCCAATCATTTTAAGAAGCTTTGCCGATTCCGCCCTATCGCTCTCGCTGATTTGACGTGTACTTAACTTCACAAGATATGTGCTTAATATGTCCTCGTAATGGTCCGTCTTTTCTTCCTTATCACGCAATGACCGGGCAGTTTCCGGAGAATATTCCGACAGCAATGCCATTCCCTCCTTCAAGGATTTAACTGCTGTTTTTGCCATGTCAACCGCTACATCATGACAGCGTTCCATCGCTATGGCAGGTGCGGCTAGAAGACGCTCATCAAGCTCCGTGGTGACTTCTGGCTCTGACGAATCAGGAACAAGCTTTATCACAAGCTTCTCAAGGAAATCTGAAAATGGGAGTATCAGGACTGTACATAATGCATTAAATACCGAATGTGCTATCGCTATCCCCAAAAGTGTAGCGGGTGCATCGAGCAACAACGGTCTGAAAATCACTTTAATAACACTAAACACCGTAAGCCACACCGCTGTTCCTATCACATTAAAAGACAAATGAACCATCGCAGCCCTTTTTGCGTTTTTATTTGCCCCAACCGATGAAATCATCGCTGTGACACACGTTCCTATATTTTGCCCCATTATAATAGGAATTGCAGCACCATACGACACCTGACCTGTAACTGCCAATGCCTGCAAAATTCCTACCGACGCTGAACTTGATTGGATTATAGCTGTAAGCACTGCCCCTGCAAGCACCCCAAGCAATGGATTTTTAAACATTATAAACAGGTTTTGAAAGCCCGAAACATTTCGCAATCCCGAAACCGCCCCGGACATACTTTCCATTCCAAACATCAGAGTGGCAAATCCAAGTAAAATCATGCCTGTGTCTTTTTTTCTAGCACTCTTGCAAAACATATATAATATAATTCCAAAAAAAGCTAAAACAGGCGTAAATGATGACGGCTTTAAAAGTTTTATAAAGACATTTCCACTGTCTATCCCTGCAAGACTCAACAGCCATGCTGTGACAGTTGTCCCTATATTAGCCCCCATTATAACATTTATCGCCTGTTTTAAATTCATAAGTCCCGAATTAACAAATCCCACAACCATAACCGTTGTGGCTGACGAGCTCTGAATGACCGCCGTAATCCCCAGTCCGGTCAAAAGACCTGCTATTCTGTTTGTTGTAAGTTTTCCAAGCAGTGTTCTAAGTTTTCCACCTGCCCTTTTCTCCAATGCCTGCCCCATTATATTCATTCCAAATAAAAACAGGCTTAATCCGCCAATAAGTGTAAGCAAATTAAATATATCCATAGAAATTCCATCCTTTCAAGTTATATGCTTTCTATATAGATATATTTCCAATTTGTCTCAAATCTATTAGCGGAAATTTGTAAAATTTTTATAATTTAAATCCCTGCAACATAGCATCCAAGCTTTGGACTATCTTCTCATTTTCCTCTACGGAATCATCCACAGCCTTAATCTGCTTCTGAATTTCCATAATACTCTGCGTATTTTCCTGTACCACATCTGTCTCAATCTGAAGTCCGGACGCAATATCAGTCACCTTGCCCTTGATTGTCTCCATGCTTTCCTGTAGTTGTTTCATGTAGTCCATACAGCTTTCCATTTGTTCACGGAATGATGCTGCGTCCTGATAATACGCCTCACCTGTATGCTCCAACATGTCATAGTCCTTCATAACCTGGGTATTTACAATATTCAGCAATTGGAAAGCTGCCTCAGACAATTCCTTGACCATCTGGATAATTTCTCCGTTGATAGAACTGATTTCCTTTGCCGTACCCGCAGATTGCTCTGCCAAATTACCAATCTCCGTAGCTACTACGGCAAAACCTTTTCCAGACTCTCCGGCACGGGCTGCCTCTATACTTGCATTGAGTGAAAGAAGATTTGTCTGGGTTGCAATCTCAACAATCTTTCCAGTAAGCTCTCCAATCCTTTCTACACGCTGTGACTGTTTTATCTTTTCTTCCAAACCTGTTCCAATTTCGTCTACCTGCTGCTTCATCTTGTTCTTGGCATTAATAGCATCATTCTGGAATTTTTTGGCATTATCCTGAATTACTGCTGTATGCTGCGCATTTTCACCTGTCTCTTGAATAATTGTCTTTGCCAACTCGCCTGAAGCTACTGCCTGCTCTTTTATATTTTGTACTTTCTCATTCATTTCAATCATGCTTGCCGCTGTCTGCTGCATGGTTGCCGACATTGCTTCAACTTCATCTACAGATTCCTTCATGCTTCCATCAATGACTTCTGAATTTCCCATCAATTTTTTACCGTCACTTTGGATTTCAAGCAGCATCCCCCTAAGACTCTTTAAAAACCTGTTCATACTCTCGGCAATAGAGCCTACTTCATCCTTTGCACGTATAGAAATTTCTTTTGTAAGATCTCCTTCCGATGCGGCAAGCTCCTCCACTTTCCTATCTATGACCTTAATATTTTTTGCTAATAAGCTGCTTATAAAAAGAGCAAATCCAAGGCTTACGATTAGACTGATACATTCTATAATTACTACCGTTCTAAACATTGATTTACTTTCTGAATCAATGAATGACACAGAACAGTCCACTCCCACAATACCTACAATATCATTTTCGCTGTTATATATGGGGGCAAATCCACTATAAAAACGTCCCCAATCATCGCTAGTCACTTCATTATCTACTACGACATTTCCCTTAAATGCCTGTTCAATTACATCATAGCTTTCATAAGGCTCACCAATGGCAGCCGGCTCATCAGCATCCGCATCTACTACAAACTGAAGGTTATCACCGACAAATCTCATAGTATATATATACTCGATATCATCCCCCTGCAAAAAATCCCGCAAATGAGACAAAATATCCGCATATGCTTCTCCGTCCTCATCACCCTCCTGTATTGTTTCGAACAAATCACCATCCACCGTTGCCGCCGCCATAGCCGCCACACTCTTAGTCTGATTTCTGCTCTGGTTTAATAAATCAGCCTTCATTTGCTTTAGGCATACGCCCCCAACCAAACCACCTGCAAGTAAAACGCATATCATCATACCCAAAGAGATTTTTGTCCTGATTGATTTAATTTTATTCATTCTTTCGTTACCCCTTTCTGTCATTGGTATGAAATCATTATATAAGATTTCCCAAATTACCTTATCCTATATATCGTCTTTTAACTTGATATTTTTAGGTTTATAGGGGCAGTAAATAGTGCATAAATTTTTGCATGTTTTAGCATATTTAAAGTTACAAAACATTCATATTCTTAACTTTAATCTTCCAACATATCCGCACACTGTTTTAAATATTCTGTAATTGGCAAGTGCTGCGGACAGGCATGTTCACACTGTTTGCAGTTAATACAGTCAGAAGCCTTATGCCCATCTGTTACTGCTTTTGAATAGCTTTCCTTCGCTTCATCAATCTGACCATTTCCAAGCTGCTTATTTGCAGCAAAGAAAATATCTGGTATCTGAATTTTTTTCGGACATCCATCCGTACAATAATGACATGCCGTACATGGAATTGTCGATGAATTTCCAAGTATTCGCTGTGCCTCTTGGATAATCTTCTGCTCCTTATCATTAAGCGGTTTAAAGCTTCTCATATAAGAAAGATTATCCTCCATCTGTTCTATATCTGACATGCCGGATAACACAGTGATAATTCCGTCAAGGGATGCCACAAAACGGATTGCCCATGACGCATATGACATATCCGGATGGTATTCCTTGAACAGCTTTTGCACCTCAGCCGGTGGATTTGCAAGTGTGCCCCCCTTAACCGGTTCCATAACCACAATTGATTTGCCGTGCTTGCGTGCCACTTCATAATTAGCCCTAGAAGTGACAGCCGGATTTTCCCAATCTGCATAATTAATCTGTAACTGTATAAAATCAACCTCTGGATGTTCAGTCAATAACTGGTCAAGGAGCTGTGGTCCTGAATGATAAGAAAAACCAACATGACGAATCAAGCCTTCTTCCTTGCGTTCCTTTACAAAATTCCAAATATTGTAGTTATCATATTTCTTGTAGTTGTCATCCATAAGGGCATGGAGCAGGTAGTAATCAAAATATCCTGCTCCCGTTCTCTCCAAGCTTGTATAAAACTGCTGCCCGGCTTCTTTTTCATTGTTTGCAGCCTTAGCATTGAGCTTTGTTGCAAGCGTATAAGCCTCCCTCGGATAACGGTCAACAAGAGCCTTTTTGGTATCTTGCTCAGATGTTCCATACACATATGCTGTGTCAAAATAGGTAAAACCTGCTTCCATAAACAAGTCCACCATTTTTTTCACCTGTTCAATGTCAGTAGCTTGTTCTTTTTTGGGCAAACGCATCAATCCAAATCCCAGCTTTGGTGTTTCTTTTCCAAAATAATCAGACATAGTTATTCTCCTCC
>CAYTGS010000088.1:0-3527 GCA_964437435.1 uncultured Roseburia sp. | reverse complement strand
AGTTAACATATGTTACTTACGCTTAATTATACACCTTATTGCTTATGATAACAATACTTGTTTACTCCACATTCTTAAGTGCATCACTCTTAGGAATTTTACGTATTTTTATAAGCTGCATAATCGCAACTATACAATAACTAATAAGCCCAAGTACAAGCATAGTGATAAAGCAGCTATTTGATATTACATAAGGGATATATCCTGTCATTTCCGTATAAAGATATGAATGGAACATCCACCTTAATATTGCATCAGTAATTGGTATTGCCACAAGAAGCGATATAACCACAACAACCGATGTTGCAACGATATAGAGCCCGCCTATCTCACCGTCAGTAAATCCCAGTATCTTTGTCATTGAAATAGACTGTGCATTTTTCTCAATAACCTGTTTAGACAGCAGATACATAAGCAAGATAAACATTATAACGCCAAACACGCTGAATATTCCCATCATACTTCCCATTGAAACCTTCAACTGCCTTGATATTTTTGTCATATCATCTTTGGTAATGATTGTAGAAATAAAATCATCATCAATATCATCAAGTAACTCGTCCGAAAAATATCCGGAGAAATAATCCTCCGCCTTATCAAACATTTCCAAATAATCATCCCTTGTCATAAATATTGCAAGTGACGCATCATAATTGTAGGTCTTAGCTATCTCGAAATCATAGGTTTTGGAATCAAAATGTGATTTTAGCGAAAGCGTATCACCCACACTTAGCCCAAACTTTTCCATTATTCCATTTGAGGCAAGTATTTTTCCGTCAGGTATATCACTAGTAATATATTGGCTGTTATCCACAATTCCATAAACCGCTATCTCGTCTGTCATATACCGCTCATCCATCGTTTCAAGCTCATATACACAATATTTTTCAGCTTGATTATTTTCCGTTTCCACAGGTGTTTTTAGCACATATTGATATTGTGCAAGCATGCTGTTCTCAACAATTTTTGCATAATCATCTAAAAGTGGAATAAACATTCTCCCGAAAATAACAATAATTGCAGCAAACTGTATTCCTAAAAACAATGTCAAATAATTAGGTATATTTTGTAATAATATCCTTATCCTAAAGCGGTGGATAAAGGGTATCTTTGTGTTTAGTCTAAATGCCTTCTTTTTCTTATTGCGCTTTAAATCCCTGCGAATAAAATCCAAAGGTGAAAACTGCATATGATAGCTCAATACAATCAAGTTTATTACAAACATCAAAATTATCGGAATCACTGTCGTATCAATAAATGCCTCAATATTCCAAAGAGTCACATATGTACAAAGGCTATATGAATTATAATATATATATACCACATAGTTTTTTATAAGCGTATAACCTAAAATATTTCCGACAACTGCGGCAACAAGCGTAACTGCAATTGGGAGCACCATATAATGCCTGATAAGCTCCCTCTTGGAATATCCCGATGCCCTGAGTGTACCGATAACTCCCGCTTCCTGTGATATTGTATTGGAAATCGTTACGGCAAACACAAATGCAAGAATTACAATGACAATATAATCCATCAGTATAGTCATTGCCTTATCGCTGCCCATGTCATCACCCGTAAAATTTACAGCCTTATTATTATACCTTGGAATATAATTAGTCAATGTGATGGCAGCCGCATTTTTCTCATCATATGCCATAAGCACACTTTTTAAAGTTTCTAGGAAATCATCGGATTTGTTCTTTTCCTCTATGTCGTCGCTTGGTACTTCATCATACAACCACGCATAATTGAAAAACTGGTTTTTGCTTTCAAATGCCTCATAACCAGAAGCTGTCATTACTGCAATCGAAAAATTGACTGAATCAAACATCATATCCGTATTGCTTTCAAAAAGGCAACTGTAATCAGGCACAGCAATAAAACCCGAAACCACAAGCGTTTTGCCATTTAACGTGATACTGTCCCCAACTTCATAGCCTGCGTTTTGGGCATACATACGGTCTAGGGCTATTTCATTATCGGACAACGGCAAATTTCCACTCATGACACATTCAAGATTGACCTCATCCCTTGTCCGGTATACCCTTATAACAGCATCATTTTTCTCATCATTTTCCTCAAAATATCCAAGGTCATATACCTTTACATCTTCCTGTTTTGACAGCTCATCGAAAAAATCCTCGTTTGGTTCATCCGACAAGGTAAAATGTCCCCATTCAAGGTTATACTTTGTAAATCCCTCCTCATAGGCATTATGAATAGAATTGTCAGCCACCAAAAATCCCGATACCACGCTAATAAGCAATACCATGAATAGAAATATTACAAGATACTTTCCAAAATCACCCTTTAATTCCCTAATTATTCGTCTGTTCATTGGATTTTTCATTGGAGTCCCTCCTACCACTCAAGCTCTGTTGCCGAGATTTTGTTTTCATTTCTATAATTCTTGCGGATACCGCCGTCCCTCAATGTAATTATCCTGTCTGCCATATTTTTAATAGCGTCATTATGGGTGACAATAATAATGGTATTTCCATATCTTTTATTTATTTCCTCCAACAATTTTAGGATTTCCTTTGAAGTATGATAATCCAAAGCTCCTGTTGGCTCATCGCAAAGCAATATGTCAGGATTTTTTATAATGGCACGCCCTATTGATGTGCGCTGCTGCTGACCTCCCGACAACTGATTAGGAAGCTTATGGCGGTGTTCGTATAATCCAAGTGTTTTTAGAATTTCATCAGTATTTAGCGGTTTGTCACTAAGATATGCCCCAACCTCAACGTTTTCCTTGATATTAAGATTAGGTATCAGGTTATACATTTGGAAAACATATCCAAGATGCTTTCTGCGGTACAATGTAAGCCTTTTTTCGTTCATATCATCAGTTTTCTCTCCGTCTATCGCTATGTATCCCTCGTCAGCATTGTCAATACCGCCTATAATGTTTAAAAGCGTTGATTTTCCAGAGCCTGACGGTCCTAAAAGTACACAAATCTCTCCCTTTTCAATTTCGATGTTAATTCCATTTAATACATCTGTGCGGCTTTCACCCTCTCCGTAATGTTTTTTCAGATTTCTTATTTCTATAAACATAATATCCCTCCATTGTATATGTGTATTTTTGTTATGCATATCTTATCTTTGTTAGCATATTCTAACTTATTTACATAAATAATACTACTATAATTAAAATTATTCAATGGTTTTTATAAATTTTTTGTTGGATGAAACATACGAAGTGGATTTCTTAATTTCTATCTTCAATATGGTTGTTTATGATTTTCTCACCTATGCAAAAAGGATACCATCTTATAGAAAGTACCCTTTAAAATTTTCTTATGAAGTTATCTAGCACTCCCTGATGCGTGGCGGTCTGGGTGGCATATCCTCTGGTCCCATTGGTGGCTGGTGGCATGGCTTTGGCGGTTTTATTCCAAGCGTTACCTCTGTAGCCTTGAGTGCGTCCATCATTTCTTCCTCGGAGAGTTTCTCTGACTCAAAGACCTTTAAAATCTCCTCTACTGCCTTGTTTACTTTTGTTGCCTCGGTTGCGTTTC
>CAYTGS010000087.1:0-8678 GCA_964437435.1 uncultured Roseburia sp. | reverse complement strand
TTAAAAAGATTGATAACAAGCTTAAGTCCATACTTTACATACTGCACAAAAATACTCGGCTGTTTAACACAGTCTTTCATTTTCCTGAATATGTATTTAGGTCTTAAATAGAAGCTAAGCAGTATATTCTTTCTAAGCTTCATGACCTCATCTATCGTAAGGTGCATTGTACCCTTTGTGCTCGAATGGAAGAAGTCACTTCCAAGCACTGACTTTTCGAGAAGGTTGTTCTCCTTGCAGGTCTGGTACATCGGTGTTCCATAAAACGGAAGGGCTATTGTTACCTCAATAAAGTCAGGATCCGTCTCCATTACAAGCTTCTTTGTCATAAGTATATCTTCCCTTGTCTCCCAAGGGAATCCGATAACGAAATACCCCCAGAAGGGAAGACCGATTTCCTTACACCACTTTGCAGCCTGTTTATTCTCAGCTACAGTGGTACCCTTACGCATTACCTTAAGCATTTCGTCACTTCCTGACTCAAAGCCAAATGCCACAAGAAAGCACCCTGCCTTTTTCATAAGCTCCAGCGTTTCCTTCTTAAGGGGACGTACACGGGAATTTGCCGTAAACTGAATCTTTCCATATAACTTAGAGTTAATTATAAGCTCACACATTTCCTTAACCCATGCCGGGTCGATTGTGAACGTGTCCGCCTTAAAGAAAAAGTTCCTGATATTATGCTTTTCATAGCACTCTATCATTTCCTCCAACACGTTTTGGGGACTCCTAAAGCGTACCCTTTTTCCAGAGATTTCAGGTGTAAGGCAGAATACACACTGACTGGGACAGCCTCTTGCGGTTTGGATTGTAGCCATTGCCTCCTTGGTATCCGGACGCATATAAAGCTCATTTCTCATAAGCTCCCTTGCCGGAAAAGGTTGGGAATCAAGGTCATCATCCCAAACATGGAACCTAGTAGGCACCATTTTACCATTTTCGTCCTTGTAAAGGATATTATTGATTTCAGAGGCTGTACCTATTCCCTTAAAACATAAATCGGCTATCTTTCCGATACAGAAATCAATTTCCCCACCGATAAGGTAATCAACGTTTGATAAATCAAGCATATCAAGCATTGCCTGTTCCGGGTCAAAGAAAAGCGCTCCCTTTAATACTACGATAGGATTATGGTTTTTCTTAAGCTCATTTACCACCTTTAAATCATCAAATATCGTAGTATTCGTAATACTCATCATTATCATGTCAGGATTAAATTCATCCATATCCTTTAAGAGCACATCAAATGTATCTCCCTGGGTCTGGTAATCCTGTAATTTAACCTCATATCCGCTTCTCATAAGGATAGCCGCCGCATATCCTAAGTCATTGCAGGCACGCATTGCCTGGGCTGAACCGTCATCTATATTCTGCTGACATCTGTCCTCTCCCCTCTGAAAAAGTGCTCCAGGTGGATAAAATAACAAAACTCTTTTCTTTTCCATTTTATAATTCCTTCCTATTTTAGCTTGTATAAATAAACACTGTACGGCATTTCTTCATCACTGTATTTCTTCATAAACTCAAGCTGCATATCATCAGCATTTGTAATCTCGAACCTTGAAAATATATAATCACATCCAAGTTCCCTAAGCACAGGCTCGTTTATGAAGATATCCTGTGGCTCGGAAGCATAATTTGCTCCAAAGTCATATGTATTTTCGCCAGATGCGGAAAACAGGTACGCCCTGCATCCCCAATTGTCATAATACTCCCTCCAGTTTGGGTTGGCATCAAGGGTTGGCTCTATAGCTTGTCTAAAGGTCTCCTTATATGCTTCACTATAATATCCCATATATCCGTCAACAGTGGATATTCCATTGTATGATAAAAGCGCCGGATGAAATCCGTAAACACATGCTTTCTGGTCAGGAGTATAATCAATGTCCTCCTCAATTTCCTTAATCAGGTTTCCACCATAAAATTCATTATAACTTAGCTGGTTAACCTGGGTATGCTTCACAAGCTTGTACACATTGCAGTATAATGTATTGTAAAAATCACTGTATCCGCACTGTGACATTACAACAACAGCCATTGCCGCAAGACCGACAATACATGACACTGTTTTATTCTTGTCATAAATCTTTTTCAGCGCTATGAAAAATGCAAAATACCATGCAAACACATTAAAAAATATAGTACGCCCGTAATTAAACCCCGTAAGAGGCGGGATGACTGTCTCCACAAGGTTTCTAAGTGGTTCACAGCAATAATAAAGGGCATGTACAAGACAGTTAAATAATATAAATAGCACCGTTAGATTAAATGTGTCACAGTATATTTTTCCTTTGTTGCGCCCCGTAATATATCCTATATTGTTCCATATGAAATATATAAGGCATATTGGAAGCACTATATATAAATGGCGTGATTCCGCATGAGATATTCCATATAAAAATACCTCAATAAATTTGCTTACAAAATTTCCAAATCCATTACCTGAAATTATCATTGTACTTCTAATCGTGTCCGTGTCGGAAAACATAACAGCAAAAAGGCGATACTCAAAGCACACAAATCCAAGCGCCAATACGATAAATCCTCCAAACAAAGACCAAGGTACTTTCCTGTCCCTAATCCACAGTATAACAGCCCCAATCAGTATATATCCCAATATAAAAGCACCAAAAAAAGAGAAATACGACACTAGGGGATATGCAAAAAGCGCAACATACATCCACGGCTTATGTTCACGATAAATCCTTATAAGAAGGTATACCACAAGTGGTATTGACGCATAGCACAAGGCATACATCGGATATAACGGCAACAATGCATATGCTGTCGCTATAATAACAACTATCCTATTGTATTTTACATAACACCCCCCTAGTAAAAGTTTTGAGAGCAAAATACATGAGGCAAATGATATTATAAGCTTTAACAAATATCCTATTATATACGCATAAATATCCGGAAATATAAAATATAATATATTATACAGTGAAAACTCAGACGGAAAATAATTCCTGTCTATCCCACCTAATTCATTCATAACCATGTTGTGTGCAAAAAAAGCACCGTTATCCTTTAGCATCTTAAGCTGCACTATAAACAGGTCAAGATTATCGCAGACCCCAACATAAATATTTTTCCTAAGGGCAAATAAAATCACTGCCTCACAAAAAAAGATACCACCAGCCAAAAACCAATGCCAATGTTTCTTAATAACGTCCATTTCTAAACCTACCCTTCATTGCTTGTCTATCTCATAATGCCATTACATTTAATAGTAACACATTATTTCGGGCTGGTAAACAGCTTTATAGCCTCACTCCGTTTGTTCGGTGATGCTGATAAAATTATATAGTCAATTTTATTACCCTCTGCCGCAAGACCATCCTTCTCATATCGGTCTCCCACCATAAGCACTTGGTCATGTTCAAGGCAAAGCTCATTTAATATTACCCCAAGTCCCTTTGGGTCTGGTTTCATTGTGCCTATTCTTTCGTCGGAGGAGCAGTAACAGCAGTCAGCCTTTATACCAAGTGCCTTAAGCTTATCCTCAGCCGGATAGTCAGAATAGACCACAACCTTTATGTTGGCAGCATGGAGCTTATCTATAATTTCTGCAAGCCCATTGTCCCTGTACCTATATAAAAGCTTAAGGGGCACTTCATGCATATAAAACTCCACCACATCCTTTACCCTATCCTTTGTTGTCTTTTTTAGCTTTGCAACATATTCATACTGTATATCGTCAAGGTTTTCGCCTTTTTTTGCTTCCAATCCAAGGACATCCATATTCCAATGCTCACGCACATTTCTGTACTTTTTAATGATAAACAAATCCCCTATCGAGGATGGGTGGGATAACACGTGTCCCACAAGATACAGAAGCATCCTTATCCTAAAGGGCTTTTGGAAATACAGTGTACCGTCCATATCAAATATTACGGCTTTGTATTCATATATATTTTTCATATTATTACTTTCCTGTCGGGATGAAGAATGCCGTCTCCCATACCTTTATAATTGGAATATCAACAAATGTAAGTACCGCAAACAATATTATAAGTATTCCCACAAGTATCATAAGCTTTTTCTCCCTGAAAAGCTTTTCCGGCTTTTGGGCTGCGGAATCAGGCTTATGGGCTATGTATAAATAATAGCAGAACAGGTAGAACAATACTGGTATTGCAACAATATATTCAATCCTGTATTTTAACAGAAAAATTCCTATCAAAAACGTGGCACAGAGGGCATAGAAAAATGATGAGCATAAAAGAGTTTCCTCCGTATACTTTGCAAACGACTTCCTATATAAGCCAGCCCTCTCGGGGTCATTAATCATCCTATACTCCGCATAGCGCTTTACAGCCATAAGGAAAGCTCCAGCCATCCAATATCCCACAAGTATACTTGATGGAGGATATACATCATCACATACTATAAACCATCCAAGCAGGAGACGAATCATATTGTTAACGGACTCTGAAAGCACATCGAGAAATACTATGTCCTTTGTACGTATGGGTTTAACATTATATAATATTCCCATTATCAAAAGCCATACCTCTGTAAGAAGGAACGGAATATTTACAACCACAGATAGACCTATTCCTATAGCTATACATATAATATATTCAGCCATAACAAATGAAAATTTCATATTTTGACTTACTACGGGTCTGTATTTCTTAGTCGGGTGAAACTTGTCAAAATCCGCATCAAGCCACTCATTTATAACATAATTTGCGGAAGCAATAAAGCAGGTTGCAAAAAAACCTGCAATTAATTTAATTACAAAGTCTCCCATGTTATCAGGCATTTGTATAAGTATCAATGCCAATACAATACCTGGAATTATAAAGGCGTTCTTTATCCAATGGTCAGGTCTTGCAATTTTTATGTATGCACCGATTGGTGCAGATTTTTCGTTGGTGTTCTGGTTATTGCTCATCTTTATTCCTCCAATATCAGTTACTATTTCTATCTGTCATATTTCTATCTGTCATCCAGCTTTGGAACATCAATAAATACCATATCTGTATACGCCAGTTTCCGTTATCAATAAAATCCCTCCAAATCCTATCCACTTCGTCAGCGTTTAAAATTCCCTGTTTCCTAATAAGCTCCTTATCCAAGAGGGCTTCCGCCCACCCCCTAAGCTCCGTCCCCCTAAGCCATTGGGTTATTGGTATGGCAAAGCCTTTCTTAGGTCTATCCATCATTTCCTTTGGAATGTATCTATACAATACATCCCTAAGCACAAGCTTTCCTATATCATTTTGCTTCTTGTATTCCATTGGAATTGTCCATGCAAATTCCACTACATCCTTATCAAGCATGGGAACCCTTGTCTCAAGCGAAACAGCCATTGCCGTCCTATCCACTTTCACAAGGATATCATCAGGGTGATAGACCTCCATATCCATAAGCATTATTGCATTCTGCGGATTTTTGAGTGCTCCATACGGATACATATTATGTTTATATTTATATGTGTCATTATCAAGGGCGATGTTTAAGCTTGATGCCTCCTGAATATTTGAACGCTCATATAAATTTTCAGGGCTTTTTGCCCCTAAAAGATATGCCTTTGTCTGCAAAACCTGGTTATTTCTTATCAATGGATTTCCCACCAAAAGGGTGCTTGCAAGCTTCCTAACAGGGTAAGGCACACTTTTCATCTTCCCCCATATCCTGTCAATTGATGAATATGAGGTATATCCGCAAAACAGCTCATCCCCACCGTCTCCGCTTAAAGAAACCGTAACATGCTCCCTTGTCATTTTACTTACGAGATAAGTAGGTATCTGGGACGAATCCGCAAAAGGCTCCCCAAACATCCATGAGAGCTTCGGTATTACATTCTTTGCGTCATCCGCTGTAATATACAGCTCCGTGTGCTCCGTCCCTAGGTATGCGGCGATTTCCTTTGCATATTCCGCCTCATTATACTCCGGATTATCCATTCCTATTGTAAAGCTTTTGACCTTTCCGGGAGACTGGGACTGCATAAGTGCCACTATCGTACTGCTGTCTATTCCTGCCGACAGGAATGCGCCAACCGGAACATCCGCCACCATCTGCTCCTTAACCGACTCCTTTAAAAGCCTCTCCAGCTCATCTGCCGCCTCTTTTCTCGTTCCCTTAAATGGGTGCTCCTGTCCGTATATTGCCGCACTGCGTACTGACCAGTACGGACTGACCTTGGGGGCTTTATCCGGATTTTTTATATTATATTCAAGCATACAACCGGCATCCAATTTACAGATATCCTTATAAATTGAGTAGGGTGCTGGAATATAGCCATGTATAAAATATAGCTGTAATACCTTTGTATCTATCTCATTTTTAAAGTCATCAAGGCTGCTTATACAGCCTATGTCGGAAGCAAACACAAAATGACCATTTACAAATCCATAATATAATGGCTTTTCGCCTATCCTGTCACGGATAAGGGTAAGATTTCCCGTCTCCCTGTCATACAAGGCTATGGCAAACATTCCTTTGCACATTGCCACTGTTTCCTTTACTCCATATGCCTCAAAGGCCTCAAGCAGCACCTCCGTATCGGATGTACCCTTAAATGACGTAACCTTATTATCTACTATAAGCTTATCCCTTATCTTTTTATAATTATATATTTCACCATTAAAAACACATACATACCTTCCCGATGCCGAATGCATTGGTTGGGAGCCTGTCTCGGACAAGTCAATTATCGAAAGCCTACGGTGTCCCAAAACAACGCTTGCATCCTCATTAGCCCAGACACCGCCAGCGTCAGGTCCCCTGTGATACATACGTTTATTCATTCTCTCTATATTTTCTTTCCAATTTACGGGGTTATTACAAAATCCTGCGATGCCGCACATACGTGTCCTCCCAAAAGCATATAATCTTATTAATTGTAGCATAATTTATAAATAAATAATAGTACATAAATTCAAAAAGTTGGGTGCTGTTGCGCCCAACCTTTTGATTGACTTTTATTCCTCTGTTGTTTCACCAGGCTCGTCTTCCTGATTTTCTTTGTTTTCTATACTTTCCTCATTGTTTTGGGATTTTTTGTTTTTTCTACGCTGTCTTCCCTTTTTGATTAATACAATCAAAAGAATAAGCACTACTGCACCTGCAGCCACACAGCCTATTATAATCATAGTATATGACTTACTGTTAACTATACAGAAATACTCATGGTCTCCTGTCATTGTAACCTGTAGGTACTGTCCCCTTGTCTTGCTGTCAAGTTGACTCCATTCCCCATCAACATATCCATAAACAGTTGCATCATCATATGGATTAAGAAGTCTCACTGAAAATATATCGCCGTCATGTAATCCAGCATTTTCCAACGTAAGCTCATAGACAACATTATCACTGCCCTCTGCCTCGGCAGGTGGGGCAAAATCACTTACCCTGGCTATAAGCTGTGTATCCTCGGTAAACTTATCCTCAACAAGGGCAATCGGCTTTTGGTTTTCCTCTCCGCTGCTTTGGACTACAGTTACATTATCTTTGTATTCAGCTTCAACGACAATCGTTCCATTCATCTTCCTGTCAGAGACATCCGGCCACACGCCATAATATCCGTCCTTTGCAGGGATTGAAGGATACGTAAGGTTATTGAGCTTTTCCCCATATTTTATTTCCTGAGAGCCAAGGTACGTGCCATCTATCATATATATAACCTTAAGGTGCCAAAATTCAGTGGGGAGGTTTTCCACCTCAAGAAGCTCATTATAGCTTATCGGCTCTGCCACTCCCACATAGCTTATGTTGTCAATTCCGTATAAATCATCGCTTACATAGAAATTTCCGGAAACCTCTGGAGAATCACCATTTTCGGATTCAACCTCCTCATATGTCGCAACCTGTCCGGCTATAGCGCCTACCCTGCCGTTTTCAGCAGTTACATCCGACATTGCATAACAGTCGGTGAGGGTCTGTGCATATCCTGCAATACCTCCTACGTTCTGACCGCCTGACACTGAACAGAGCGAATAGCAGCGTTTGATAATTGTAAGCGATTCTCCACATATTCCGCCTACATAATCACCCTCTGTACTTTCAACGCTTCCATAGCTCTCCGAATCCACAATTATACCATGGTTCATATATCCGCATATTCCACCGGCACCGTCCTTTTTCGAGGTTATAAATCCCTCATTGACGCTTTCAGTCACAAGACATTTTGTAATGAAACGTCTTCCGATTTCATACTCAATCTCACCTGCCGCACTGTCCTCAGGATCCTCATCATCTATTGACATCGAGCCGGCTATACCGCCCACATTTATGTCACCCTGAATAGTTCCCTTGTTTGTACAGATATCAACCCTACCGGTTGTAATTGAGTCTATATCCTCATCCTTTACCTCCTCGTAAAGCTCATCTATGCTTAAATCCTCCACATCAACTAGCCTGTCAGCAAGAAGATTTAACACAACGTTTAGCTGGTCATTTACTGCCCTTAAGTCATCATTTATGACTTCTGAACTGTCCGCCGCATTATCGCTTAACGTCTTAATACTATCTGACAATCCCTTTAGCTGGTCATGAAAGCTTTCCTTGGTGGCATCAAAATCACTTCCCAGGGTCGTAAACTTAATTGTAGGCTGTCCGTTTATATAGTTGACTATTCCCTTTACGTTGTTGTTTGCAGCCTTAAGGGAATTAATCATTATCTCAACCTCATCCGTTGCCCTGTCTATATCGTCAATTAC
>CAYTGS010000086.1:0-8702 GCA_964437435.1 uncultured Roseburia sp. | reverse complement strand
ATGGCTCTCAATGACAATATGACAGGTCTTTATAACAGAACTGCACTTAATGAGCATATGGATGAATATAACCATATTATTGCAAGCTATTCTCCGCTTGGAATTATACAGTTTGATGTAAATAACCTCAAACGTGTAAATGACACCCTTGGTCATGAAATGGGTGATAAACTGATTAATGCCGCCGCAAACGGACTTAAGCAGTCATTTAAAATACATTGTAATATTTACAGAACTGGCGGTGACGAATTTTTAGTAATAATAAATGACTTAAACCCCACATTAATATACGAAGCCGGAATACGTATTCTAAACGAATACTGCAACAAATATAACAGTCAGCCAAATCAGGACTTTAAGCTCGTTATAGCACACGGCTTTGTAACCATCAAGGGAAATATAACCCTTTCAGAAGCAATAGATAAGGCAGACGTACTTATGTACCAGAATAAACGTGAATTAAAAGCAAAGGAAAAGGAAGCCTGATTAATGGCTTCCTTTTATATCATTTAAAAATACATTCAGATTAGTCAGACATTTTATCATAACCGTCATTTCCTCCTCATTAAGACCGCCTACAATAGCCTTTATCATTTTCTTATGAAAGTCCCTGTGGTGGTAAAATGCCTTTTTTCCCTTTTCCGTAAGAGTAGCGAGTACTACCCTCTTATCAGTATTACTTCGCTCCCTCTTAATATAGGACTTGTTCTCAAGGCTGTTCATGTTTGTTGTAAGAGTTCCTACCGTTACATCAAGGCTCTTAGCGATATCTGACATTTTCTTTGGCTCATCAATTCCGATTGCCTCAATTATATGCATATCATTATTAGTGATATCCTTAAATTCCTCTGTGATAATAGCCTTTTCCTCTGTGTCCATAATATTGTTAAAAAGCTTTACCAGCATCTCATTTAAGGTTCTGTCTGTTTTCTTTGCCATATGAACACCCCCAAAAGCTATTACCATACAAGAATACTTGCCCCGTATGTAAGTCCTGCACCAAATCCTGACAGCACCAGCCTGTCGCCTTCTTTTATCCTACCCTCTCTGTTAAGCTCATCGAGCAACACTGGAATTGTAGCAGATGACATGTTTCCTACCCTGTCAAGGTTCATCGGGAACTTGGAAATATCCACCTTTAAACGCTTTGCAACGGATTCTATAATCCTCACATTTGCCTGATGAAGCACGAACAGGTCAATGTCTCCAACTGTAAGGCCAGCTTTGTCAAGAGCCTTGTTTATGCAGACAGGGACCTGTCTTGTAGCAAATTTATATACTTCCTGACCATTCATATATACATATGGATTAAATTCTTCCTTACTTTCGTTATACGGATTGTTAACAGTTCTTTCTCCGCATGAAAGCACCATTCCCTTAGCACCGTCAGAGCCTTGTACAACACTTTCCATGCCTATATGCCGTCCATTTTGGCGAACTATGTCACCCTCAACAGACTCTACAAAAGCTGCTCCCGCACCGTCTCCGAAAAGGACACAGGTACTCCTGTCGCTCCAATCCACAAGTTTCGATAAAACCTCACTTCCAACAACAAGGGCATTCCTATAAAGTCCTGTCTGGATATATGCATATGCCGTATTAAGGGCGAACAGGAAACCTGAACATGCCGCATTCAAGTCAAATGCAGTGGCATTTACCGCACCTATTATATCCTGAACCTGACATGCACAGCATGGAAGCAAAAGCTCTGGGGAACAGGTTGCCACAAGTATCAGGTCAACCTCCCCGGCATCTTTTCCTGCCATTTTAAGCGCCGCCTCACATGCCTTTGCAGCCAGTGATGAGACAGTATCGCCGGTGGAAATTCTGCGTTCTACAATTCCTGTTCTCTCACGTATCCACTCATCTGATGTCTCAACAAGCTTTGCCATATCAAAATTTGTCACGGCTTTATCAGGCAATGCGCTGCCTGTTCCGCTTATTTTAATTGTCATTACGAAAATTCCTCCATTATATCTGCCACAGTCTCAATTTTAGAGGCTCTGTACGCATTACTTCCACAAAAAATAAGACCTTTATCCAAATTACCCTTCACTGCATTCACAAGGGCTTCAGTAATACAATATGGTGATGTGGCAGGATTGCAGGTGCTTATGCATTGTCTGCACCCTTTCATAAAGCGCTCCCCTGCCGCAACCTTATCTAAAAAAGCGTTATGTATTGCACGTCCCGGCATTCCCACGGGGCTTTTTACTATTACTATATCTTCCTGTTTGGCATCTATATATGCCTGTTTATATGCGTCCGAGGCATCACATTCCTTTGTCGTGACAAAGCGTGTAGCCATCTGTACTCCGGAAGCTCCCATATCAATATAATGCTCCATATCATCCCTTGTATAGACACCGCCTGCAACAACCACTGGTACCTCAAGCTCGTCAGCAAGCTCTATAATTGACCTTACCTCATCATCATAGTTTTTAGTCTTATCGCAGGTATATTCGCTTATTTCAGCTTTGCTAAAGCCTAGATGCCCTCCTGCCTCTGGACCCTCAACCACCACCAAATCCGGCTTTCTTGAATATTTTTTCATCCAATATTTAGAGATTACACCAAGTGACTTTCTTGATGACACAATAGGTGCAATTTTGCATTTTCCGCTGATTTCAGGAAGTGTCATTGGAAGCCCCGCCCCTGAAATAATAAGGTCAACTCCCGCTGCCACCGCAGCTTTCACGTATTCCTCATATTTTTTAGTAGCAACCATTATATTAACGCCTATAATTCCACCCTTTGCGAGCTTTCTTGCCTTATCTATTTCTTTTTTAATTGCCCTAAGATTACATTCTATTGGATGTCTATCAAAATCCGGCTCTCTATACCCAATTTGGGCTGTGGAGATTACACCAATCCCGCCTGCGGCTGCGACTGCCCCGGCAAGTCCCGAAAGGCTGACTCCGACTCCCATTCCTCCCTGTATCACAGGTATACGTGCACACAAATCACCAATTCTTAATTCTCTCACTCTGTCCCTCCATTAAGCGGTATTTAGAAAGCCCTAAATCTGTCATACCTTTCAGTTGCTATCTCATCGCCGGTTTTGCCGTCATATTTCTGAAGGAACTCCTTAATATGCTCCTTCATATAGCCTCCTATTGCCGACGCAGTTTTAGCGTCTGCACCGCCAAACTCAGGAATAATACGCTCTATAACACCAAGTCTCTTTAAATCCTGGGCTGTAATATTCATTACTTCACTTGCCTCCTCGGCTCTAGCCGAATCCTTCCAGAGAATTGATGCAAAGCCCTCAGGCGACAATATTGAATATGTGGCATTTTCCATCATCCATACCTCATTTCCGACAGCCGTTGCAAGCGCTCCACCGCTTCCGCCTTCTCCTATAAGAATACAGAGCACAGGCACTTTAAGTCCTGACATTTCCATAAGGTTTCTTGCAATTGCCTCACCCTGGCCACGCTCCTCTGCCTCTATTCCACAGAAAGCGCCCGACGTATTTACAAAGCTTATAATCGGACGGTTGAACTTCTCAGCCTGTTTCATAAGCCTTAATGCCTTTCTATATCCCTCCGGAAGGGGCATACCGAAGTTCCTCTCCTGACACTCCTTAAAGTCCTTGCCCTTAATATCGGCAACAACCGTAACAGGCTGTCCCTCTATAAAGCCAAGTCCCCCAATAAGAGCCTTGTCATCACTAAATAGCCTGTCACCATGAGCTTCTATAAAGTAATCAAATATTTCATTCATGTAATCAAGTGCCGATGGACGCTCTACCTGACGCACACCTTTAACCTTTTCCCAAGCACTCTTTGGCTTCGAGTAGCGTGTCTGTTCCTTTAAAACCTCGCTTAATTTAAACTCCTCACCGCTTTCGTCCACGAAGTTTGCATATGACTTTACGCCTACCCATTTATGTGAATTAATCAAAAAATGTATGGTTTTTTTCAAATCCTCCCTATGTATAATTCCGTCAACAAAACCATGCTCAACTAAAAATTCCGCAGTCTGAAAGCCCTCTGGCAATTCTTGTCCTATAGTCTGCTTGATAACCCTTGGACCTGCAAAACCTATAAGTGCCCCCGGCTCAGCCATAATTACGTCACCCAGCATTGCGAAGCTTGCCGTGACACCTCCTGTTGTGGGGTCGGTCAGGATTGAGCAGTATAAAAGTCCTGCGTCAGAGTGCTTTTTAATTGCAGCAGAGGTCTTAGCCATCTGCATAAGCGAAACAATACCCTCCTGCATTCTTGCACCGCCTGAACAGCAAAACATGAATACTGGGAGCTTTAGTTCCGTGGCACGTTCAATTGCCTTTGTGATTTTCTCGCCAACCACGTGTCCCATGCTCGCCATCATAAAACGTGAATCGCACACGCCAAGTACAATATCATCTCCGTACACCTTACAGCGTCCCACTGTAACCGCCTCATTTAATCCGGTCTTTTCCCTTGCGGCAGCAAGCTTTTCCTCATATCCCTCAAAATTTAGGGGATTGCTTACCTCCATATCGTCAAACCATGGCTCAAAGGTCTTAGGGTCTGCCACCATTTTTATACGGTTATTTGTCCTTACCCTGAAATATCCGCCACATTCGTAGCAGATATATTTTTTCTTAGCCACCTTGTCACGGTCAACCATTTTCCCACATTTAGGGCATTTTATAAGATTTGTCTCTGTTTCGGGCTGTTCTTTCTTTATCTCCTCATTTTCCTCTACAGGCTTATTTTTTAATTTTTCTTCTAATTTATTATGAAGATTTACAGGAAATCGTCTCATGCCTTTTATATTTTGAAATCTGTCCATAATATTTTACCTCGCTCTATCCTAATGCTAACCGATTGCAAAGGTTAATTCTGCCTTGCATACAAGCTTTCCGTCAACTGTTGCCGTTGCCTCACCTACTCCGATTGGTCCCTTTATCTTTACAATCTTTGTCTCAAGCATAAGCACGTCTCCAGGATGTACTTTCTGTTTAAATCTTGCCTTATCTATTCCCACAAAATAGGCAGTTTTGCCCTTCCACTCAGGAAGCCCTAAAATGGCAACTGCACCAACCTGTGCAAGCGCCTCTATTATAAGGACACCAGGCATAACCGGATTTCCAGGAAAATGGCCGGCAAAATAAGGTTCATTGAAGCTGACGCATTTTTTCCCAAGGGCACGAACCCCTTCCTCCAACTCCTCAATTGTATCTATGAGCATAAATGGATGTCTGTGGGGAATAATCTCCATTATTTCCTTTGCAGTATATACTGACATGGCTTTACCTCCGAGTTTTATTCGCTATATTTTTTAATAAGGATGCTTGCGTTGTGACCGCCAAAACCAAGTGAATTGCTGAGGGCATATGGAACATCACACTGCACGCTTTCCTTGCAATAATCAAGATTCATTTCCTCCTCACATTCATTAAGCCCTACAGTCCTATGGATAAAGCCTTCCTCCATTTCCTTAACACATGTAATAAACTCAACTGCACCTGCTGCGCCAAGTAAGTGACCTATCATTGATTTTGTAGAATTTATCTTTATATCTTTAGCATGGTCTCCGAATGCAAGCTTGATTGCCCTAGTCTCAAACAGGTCATTGTGGTGTGTGCTTGTTCCGTGGGCATTTATATAAGTTATGTCATCGGGTGCTATTCCCGCATCCTTTACCGCATTTAACATAGCATTGGCTGCGCCTGAACCGTCCTCTGCCGGTGAGGTGATATGGTAAGCGTCTGACGTACAGCCATATCCAACAACCTCTGCATAAATTTTAGCACCGCGGCTTTTAGCATGTTCAAGCTCCTCAAGGATAACAACGCCAGCTCCCTCGCCCATGACGAAACCGCTTCTGTCCTTGTCGAAAGGGATTGAACAGCGTGTGACATCTTCACAGGTTGAAAGTGCCGTAAGAGAGGTAAAACCTGAAATTCCAATTGGGCAAATTGAGCTTTCAGTTCCCCCTGCAACCATGACATCAGCATCACCGTACTGGATTGTCCTGAATGCCTCACCGATTGAGTTAGTACCTGTAGCACACGCTGTAACTACGTTGATACTCTTGCCCTTTAAATTATAAGCAATACTGACGTTTCCTGCCGCCATATTTGAAATCATAAGAGGAACGAGCATTGGTCCCACCTTTGACGGTCCTTTCTCTAAGAGACGGCTGTGTTCACGCTCCATTGCCTGAAGGCTTCCAATACCGCTTCCGATTGCACATCCTACCCTGTATGGATTTTCCTTTTCCATATCAAGCTTTGCGTCCTCTAAAGCTTCCTTTGAGGCTGCAACTGCAAACTGGCAGAACTGCTCCATTCTTCTTGCAGCTTTTTTATCCATATACTCACCTGCGTCAAAATTTTTAACCTCTGCCGCAAGCTTGCACTTATAATCTGTACTGTCAAAATATGTAATTGGGGCAAATCCTATTTTTTCTTTCTTGACACCGTCCCAAAATTCTTCAACGCTGTTACCTATTGGGGTTATTGCTCCAAGTCCTGTTACCACTACTCTTTTCTTCACTATAAATTCCTCCGTTTTATGCTAAAAACTATATTGCCATACCGCCGTCAACGCATATTACCTGACCTGTTATGTAATTAGAATTTTCTCCTGCCAGAAATAATACCAGGTTGGCAATATCGCTTGTTGTTCCCATTTTTCCCATAGGAATCATACCATTAACCTGACTCTTTGCCTCGTCTGTCATATTCTTGGTCATATCAGTGTCAATAAATCCGGGTGCCACTGCATTCACGTTTATTCCACGGCTTGCAAATTCCCTTGCAACACTCTTTGTAAGACCGATGACGCCTGCCTTTGATGCAGAATAATTTGCCTGCCCTGCATTTCCCATAACACCGCTTACAGAAGATATGTTAATAATCTTGCCTGCCTTTTGTTTTATAAAGCTGCGTGACAGGTGTTTTATCATATTGAATGCACCTTTAAGATTTGTATTGAGAACTATATCATAATCCTCCTCCGACATACGCATTATGAGATTATCTCTTGTGACACCTGCATTGTTTACAAGGATATCCACTTTCTTATATTTATCAATCACATTCTTTGTAAATTCTGCACAGGCATTAAAATCAGAAACGTTACACTGTATAGCCTCTGCCTCACCGCCATTTTTAATTATTTCACCAACCACCTCGTCGGCACTTGCCTTTGAGCCGTTGTAATTAACGATTACCGTTGCACCGGCTCTAGCAAGGGTGAGTGCTATTTCCCTTCCTATTCCTCTCCCTGCTCCCGTAACCAACGCTACTTTTCCTTTTAACATGACAGTTCCTCCAAAACCTTATCTAAATCAGCAATCTTGTCGATATTCATGCACTTAACGTCCTTATTAATCTTTCTCATAAATCCGCTCAAGGTCTTTCCAGGTCCGATTTCTATAAATGTATCAATTCCGTCCGCTATCATTTTCTCAATAGTCTGGTACCAGCACACTGCGTTTGAAACCTGATTTTTCAACAAGGTTTTTATGGGTGCCTTCTCCGTCACGTCAAGGGCATCAACATTGCTGATATAGGGAATTGCCGGATCCCTTAACTCTATTTTAAGAAGCTCTGCTGCAAGCTGTTCTCCAGCTCCCTTTAAAAGGGCTGAATGAAAGGGTCCGCTTACCTTAAGGGGAACACAGCGCTTTGCGCCCGCCTCCGACATTGCCACGGCTGCCTTTTCAACCGCCTGCTGTTCTCCTGTTATAACAATCTGTCCGGGACAGTTATAATTAGCTATTGTAACTATTCCCTCCGTGTTGTTACATATTTCTTCAATTTTATCACTTTCAAGTCCTAATACCGCTGTCATGGCTCCTCCCACAGGATATGCCTCCTGCATAAATATGCCACGCTTTCTTATGATATAGAACAAATCTTTCAAATCCATAACATTAGCCGCTGCAAGTGCACCATACTCTCCAAGGCTTAAGCCCGCCGTCATGTCAGCCATAACTCCCTTGGACTCCAGCACCTTCAAAATTGCAACCTCTGTTGCAAGCATAGCAATCTGTGTATATTCAGTAATATTCAAATCATCATTCTCTGTAAAGCAAAGCTTTTCCATGTCAAGCCCTGACACTTCCCCCGCAATCTTGTATACCTTCTTTGCCTCATCATATGTATCATAAAAATCCTTTCCCATTCCGACATATTGCGAGCCTTGTCCTGGAAAAATAAATGCTATTTTGCTCATTTTCAAAACCTCCCTTGCCTTTCTATATTTATGCCGCAGCTTTACAACTGCGGCATTTTTAATAGGCTACCTGCCTGCTCCATTATTTCCTTTATAATCTCACTACAGGGCTGCTGCTTTTTCACAAGTCCTGCAATCTGTCCTGCCATTACTGTTCCGTTTGTAACGTCACCTTCAACGACAGCCTTTCTAAGCGAGCCAAGGGTAAGCTTTTCGAGCTCCATTAGCTCTGCTCCATCTTTTTCAAGTTTTAAGTATTCCTTGGTCATTTTATTTCTAATGCTTCTAACAGGATGACCTGTCGTGGTTCCTGTGACGGTTGAGTCTATGTCTTTTGCCTTTATAAGCATATTTTTGTAATTTTCATGGACTATACACTCACTTGCTACAACAAACCTCGTACCAATCTGTACGCCCTCTGCGCCGAGCATTATAGCCGCTGCAAATCCTCGTCCGTCTGCTATACCGCCTGCCGCTATGACAGGTATATCGACTGTATCGACAACCTGCGGAACAAGCGCCATG
>CAYTGS010000085.1:0-8715 GCA_964437435.1 uncultured Roseburia sp. | reverse complement strand
GGCACCGGTATCTGTTATTGATGCCGGTGCCCTTTTGTGTAAATGAGTGCATATGGAATTAGCATCTACAGCTAGGAGTTTATGATATGTATTTGGATTTGTCGGGAATGTGGATGGTCACATGTAAGTGTGAGAATGGAATACAAAGTGGGGAAATAAATTTACCCGGAATAATACAGGCACAGGGCTATGGAGATAAAATAACGCATGATACGCAATGGGTGAGCGGTCTTCATGACCCATATTGGTATGAGAGGGAAGAATACAAATATTATGAAAATATGGTGCCACATTTGGCACAGCCACCGAGGCATTTTATTGGTAAGGCTATTTATGAAAAGAAAATATTTATCAGCAAAGAAAATGAATTAGAAAATAACGATTTATATCTTATTATAGAAAGCACACATTGGAGAACATGTGTATTTGTGGATGGGACAGAGACAGGAAGCGACTGTTCTCTGTGTACTGCCCACAAATTATATATAGGGAAGCTTTGTATAGGAATGCATATTTTAAGGGTTGAGGTTGACAATAGTATGCAGTATCCGTACAGACCTGACGGTCATGGGGTGAGTGATGCTTTGGGTGCCACGTGGAACGGAAT
This sequence comes from uncultured Roseburia sp., assembly GCA_964437435.1. GTDB lineage: Bacteria > Bacillota > Clostridia > Lachnospirales > Lachnospiraceae > COE1. The sequence continues at coordinate 8,108 of CAYTGS010000085.1, read as the reverse complement.
GGTAGGGGAGATAGCTGTTGTGAGTCTCTCAGAGCTTGAAAAGCGAAAAAAAGCAAAGGTTAAATATGCAAACAGGCACAAAAGGCATATAGAAGTAAAGGACGGAAAGTTTTGGGTAGACGGAAAGCCTGAGTATTTTAGGGGAACACATTTTGGCGGCGATTACCCGCTTAAGGGCTATCCGGAGACTGATAAGGGATGGTGGCTTGAAAAGCTTGGGATTATAAAAAGCTGGGGGCTTAATTTTGTCAGGTGCCATTCATACTGTCCGACCGAGGCGGCTTTTTTGGCGGCAGATGAGGTTGGAATATATATACAGGTGGAATGTGGTATGTGGAACCATTTCGAGGACGGTATTGAAATGAACGAAGTCCTATGGGGCGAGACAAAGCGTATTTTGGAGGAGTATGGTCATCATCCCTCATTTGTTCTATTCTCGCCAACAAACGAGCCATCGGGAAATTGGTATAAGGTTCTAAGGGAATGGGTATCAAAGACTAGGGCGTATGATATAGGACTTGGATATGGAGGAAGACGTGTATATACTGCTGAATCGGGATGGTTTTATGACGTGGAGCCGTCGAAAGTGGAGGGTACTGATTATATGTATTTCCACCGCTCGAACTTTGGACCTTACCTTGGAGGCATGATTAGAAACCAATATGGCTGGAAAGGAAAGGACTATTCACCGTCACTTAAAGGTGCAAAGATACCTGTTATAAGCCATGAGCTTGGGCAGTGGTGCGCATATCCTGATTTTGATAGAGAGATAGCAAAATTTACGGGATATATGATTCCTGGAAACTTTATGCAATTTAGGGAAAACTGTCGTGAAAACGGTCTTTTGCCGATAGCCCCACAAATGGCTTATGCTTCAGGAAGAAATCAGCTTAGATTATACAAAGAGGACTTAGAGGCGACATTAAGGACTAAGGAGATAGAAGGCTTTGAACTTTTGGATTTACATGATTATTTAGGACAAGGCAGTGCTTTAGTGGGGCTTCTTGATACCTTTTGGGATGAGAAAGGGTATGCAAGGGCTGACGAGTTCAGACATTTTTGTGATGAGACGGTTTTGCTTGCAAGGTTTGAAAGCTATGTGTTTAAAGCTACTGATGTTACCCAAAAGCCTGTTATTATTCCGGTAGAGGTATATCACTATGGAAAAGAGCCTATTAGTAATGCTGTGGTAAAGTGGTCGCTTATTGAAAATGATAATAACAGTATTTTAGCAGGCGGTGAGTTTCACGGAGATATAGACATAGGTGGAAATACAAAGCTTGGAAATGTCGAGATTGATTTTTGTAGGCTTAATTTATTGGAAAATAAAAAGCTGATATTCAGACTCGAAATGGCGGATATTACAAATCAGTGGGAGATTTATGTATTTTCTAAGCCAAAATTGGAATATGATTTAGAAAAATATTTAACAGACAATGATGTTATTTATACAAAATCATGGAATGAAGCAAAGCTTGGGTTAGTTGGTGGAAAGACTGTGATATATACTCCATACCTTTCGGACTTGGGATACGAGTGCCCGTCACTTTCCATGAAGAATGTATTTTGGAATGGGCTAATGGGACCTACATGGAGCAGGGGGCTTGGACTGCTTATAAATAACAGGTGCAAATTATTTGATGACTTTCCGACAGATGCGACAGGAGGCTGGCAATGGGAAGATATTTTAAACCATGCTAGAGGATTTTATCTTCCGAATGTGAAATCTATAGTGAGAGTGATTGACGACTGGAATAGAAATCTGCCGTTGTCATTAATAACAATGGCAAATGTGGATAAGGGCAGGCTTATTCTCGTTTCAGCAGATTTAGAGGGGGATTTTGAGAAAAGACCTGCGGCATATAGCCTTAAAAAGGCATTGTTGAAATATGCCTTGTCTGTAGATTGGAATATATCAGGTGATATTCAAAGACTTACATTCGACCAAATAGAACAAAGCCTGTTTCCTGTACTTAGAATGGAACAGCTTACAAGGTCAGTTGGCGTTTGTGGTAATGGTTTGGTTGAATTCGATAAGGCAGGTGAGCTTGTAGACCCTAATTCAAATACCTCAATAAGCATTAAAACAAAGTCACTTCCAATTAAGATAACAATAGATTTTAAAAGAAAAATAAATGTACAGGGTATCGTATACGTACCTGAACAAAGGGAGAGACGAAGGGATTGTTATCCAAAGAATTGTGAAATAGTGGAAGCTGGTAAGAAGGTAGTATTTCACAATAACAGTCGTTCCCAAAGAATTTTATTTGACACACCCATATTTACTGACAGCCTTAATTTGGTGATAAAGTCCACCTATGGAAATTGGGAAGCGCCTGTGTGGATGGAAAATAGCAAAGGTTATTTTATCGGTAAGGGTAATGGAATTATAAATATTAAAATAGCGGGAATTCATATTATATGTGATGAGGATGCTCCACATTCCGATATCCTATTTTGGAATGGCGAGCAGATAAGCACCACAAAGGAAATAGACGCATAGGAGGTATAAAATGAAACTACATAATATAAGAAGTGAGGCAACAGGTTATACAACTTGGGGATGTATGTGGAAACAGGGAGAGTGCAACGCTGATACGGATATGGATAATGGCTTTGTATGCAAAAACGCTAAGGGTGAAAAGCTTAGTGCTTCTGATTTGCAGTCCAGGGTAACGGCATATTGGCCTGACGGCTCAATAAAGTGGACAGCACATACGGCAGATGCATCTAAAATCGGAAATGAGATAAGTCTTGAGCTTGCAGACGAGGTTAAGACTACAGAGAAATTCAATTATGACGAAATAAAGATAAAGGAAGAAGAAAAAGCAATTGTTATCAATTCTACCAGTATGAGCATTTATATTACTAAAAATTCTCCGGCACTTTTTGACAAAGCTATCATTAACGGCAAAGAGGCATTTGTAAACCTGAAGCCTGTATTACAGCTTGAAGAACCTACCGAGATAAAAGGAGTATCAGCCAGGCTTACGAAAAAATATACAGGTATTGTTAAGAGTATTGAGATAGAGGAACGTGGAAAGCTACAGGCTGTTATTAAATATCAGGGTGTACACGTGTCTGATACTGACGGTGATGAGAAGTTTCCGTTTATTATAAGGATGACTGTCGGAAGGGATTGCAATGAACTGAAATTTATGCATACATTCCTTTATGATGGTGACGAAAACAGGGATTATTTAAAGGGTATAGGACTTACTTTTGAGACACCTGTTAGGGGAGCCATGTATAACAGACACGTGAAATTTATGAATGACTATGGTATGTTCCATGAGGCTGTTGTACCACTCATGTCATGGAGACCTCGTATTCCAGAAAATTTATATGAAAGCCAGATGAAAGGTGAACAGCTTTCATTGCAGGGTACTGATTTGGAGACTGTAAATAAAGTTTTACAGGATACACCATATTGGAGTGAGTATGTATTGTATCAGGACAGCGTAAGCCATTTTGGAATTAAGAAAAAGATGGCATATGATAACACTTGTTATATAGACTGCCTGAATGGTGAGAGGACAGAGGGCGGATTTGCTTTTGGCAGTGAGGCAGGAAGCGTGATGATGGGAATACGTGACTTTTGGGAAAAATATCCCACAGGATATCAGCTTAAAGGCATGGATTCAGATACGGCGGAATGTACCCTGTGGTTCTGGTCTCCCGAAGCTCCCAGCATGGACTTTAGGCATTATGCCAATAGAGGCTACAATCAGGTATGCTATGAGGGATATGACTATAAGGGTGCAACACCTGTAGGAATTGCCTGCACCAACGAATGTAGCCTGACATATCTCGATAAGATGATTCCCGACGATGAAAAAATAACAGCATTTACTAAAAATGTGAATAAGCCTGCATTATATGTTGCAAGCCCCGAATTTTACCATGAACGCAAAGCATTTGGATATTGGTCGCTTCCAAGTCGTAATAATGAAATGGAAAACTGGCTGGAAACGCAGCTTGACAATGCAGTAGGGTTTTATGAAAATGAAGTCAGCCAGCGAGGTTGGTATGGTATGTTTAACTATGGTGACTTCATGCATACATATGACAGCAAGCGTCACCAATGGAAATATGATATCGGTGGTTATGCTTGGGATAATACGGAGCTTGTGCCTACCTTGTGGCTCTGGTATTATTTTATGAGGACAGGCAGGGAGGATGTGTTCACTTTAGCCGAAAAGCTTTCTCGCCATGCCTCAGAGGTTGATGTTTACCACTTTGGAAAGTACAAGGGATTAGGTTCTAGGCATAATGTACGCCATTGGGGGTGCCCGTGCAAGGAGGCAAGAATTGCAATGGCGGCTCACCACAGGTTCCTTTATTACCTAACAGGTGACAGAAGATTGGAGGATATATTTGACGAGCTTAAGGATAACGAAATGAGCTTTTTAAACAGGGATCCGTTAGGAGATTTCTACGATAAAAAGGACATGGTATATCCAAGCCATGCAAGGAGCGGTCCTGACTGGTCATCACTTTGCTCTAACTGGATGACACAGTGGGAACGCACAAATGACACAAAATATAGGGATAAAATAACGACTGGAATTGAAGATATAAAAGCGACACCATTACAGCTTTCGTCAGGTCCTGATTTCGAGTTTGACCCTGAAACTGTACATCTTCGCTATATAGGCGAGCGTACAACGGGCGGGTGTCATTTACAGGTATGTATGGGAGCGCCTTCCGTATGGATGGAGACGGCGGATTTGCTGGGAGATGAGGATTTTAAGCGCATGATAGCAAACCATGGACGCTTTTATTATCTGCCACATGAAAAGCAGTTGGAGGAATCAGGCGGTATAATAGGAGACAGGGAATCAACGCTTCCCTTTATGTCGGCTGCAATGGGAGCATATGGCGCAAAGTACTTAGACGACAAGGCACTTGCCAAGACCACGTGGAGGATATTGTTGGAGACGCTTATCCACGATAAAAACCACGAGGGCTTTATGGTTAAAACTCTTAAGGACACAGGAAACCGGAGTGAATTAAAGGAAATCCCATGGATAAGTACAAACTTCGTGGCACAGTGGTGTCTTAATGTGATTATGGTGCTTGAGTTTATAAGGGATGAGCTGCCCGAAAGCTTAGAGGAGGCAGATAAGCTTGTGGAGGGTGGAGATACTTTTCTGTTCCGCAAAGCCTGACAGGAATAAAAGCCTGAATATTTAGAAAGTGGAGTGATAAGATAATGGAATTAAATATTAAAAACATAGATGAAAAGAGTGTCACAGTAAGCTGGAAAGCGGTAAAAAATGCAGACTGTTATCAGATTTATTGGGCTGATATGGATACGAAGACGGTTGTATATAAGCTTATGTGTGAGATTAAATCTGGCAAAGACCTTGAATACACATTAAACAAGGCAACCCACGTTCCCCATTTTATAAAAGTAAAGGCGTTATTTAAAGATAACGTTATAGAAGAAAGCCCTGTCCTAAGAACGCCTGTTAAAAAAATATTTCATGAACAGCTTGAAAAATTAAGCAGGGGACTTGTGGTAGTTCCTGTAAATAATGGAATGTTTTTAAGCTGGCGGTTATTTCTTGATGAAGTAACGGGATATGGTAAAACAGGTCTTACGGGTGCTGATTTTATTGTATACAAAAATGGGAATAAAATAGCAACTGTTACTGACAGCACAAACTATCTCGACGCAGAGGGAACTAAGGCTGATAAATACGAGGTTGCAGCCATAAAAGACGGAATAGAGCTGCAAAAGTCGGCCCCAAGTGTTGTGTTTGACAAGGAATATTTTGATATTCCAATAAAGAAGCCGGAGGGAGGGATAACTCCTGCTGGTGAAGAATATGAATACAGCGCAAATGACATGAGCGTTGCGGATGTGGACGGTGACGGAGAATATGAGTATATTGTAAAATGGGATCCTTCAAACTCTCATGATGTGTCGATAAAGGGTTATACAGGAAAACAGTATCTTGACTGCTATAAGCTAGATGGTACAATACTCTGGCGATTGGATATGGGGGTAAATATAAGGGCGGGTGCCCATTATACCCAGTTTATGGTATATGACTTTAACGGTGACGGAAAGGCTGAAATGGCTGTAAAAACCGCACCAGGAACTAAAATGACAATATATAATCAGGATGGAAGCGTTAGGGTACAGCGGTATATCACAATGCCGAAGGCTGACGTTGACGCAGGATGTTATAATGACAGCAATTTTGTATGCTCTGCAAGTGATTACTATGAGCATTTAGTTAAAATGTTTATGGACTGGCACAAGCACCCGGAGGTAGTAAAGGGACAGTGGCATGATACCTTGGAAAAATGTTTTGGAATAGAGGATAAGTATTCATATCCGTTAAGCAGGGATGATGCAGAAAAGCTTGTTGATTATTTTATACATGAGTATGCACCTAAGAGAAGTCCTAAAAACGAGCTTGACAAATTTGAGGGATTTATATATGAAGGACCGGAATACCTTACAATGTTTGCAGGAGACGGCAGCGAGATAGAGACAATTCCCTTTAAAATAGGAAGGGATGACGATGGACTTATGTGGGGCGATTACGCCTTTAACAGGATTGAGCCATGCAACCGGGTTGATAGATTTTTGTCGGGTGTAGCTTATCTTGACGGTGAGAGACCATATTTAATAATATGCCGAGGATATTATACAAGGTCAACAATCGTTGCCTATGACTTTTTTGACAATAAATTCCATGAGGTATTCACTGTTGATTCAGGATACGTGCCTATGAAAAATCCATTTAACGGCAGCGATGCCCATGACAATCAAGGTACAGATAAGGTTTACGGAATACTTGCAGGACAGGGAAACCACAGCCTTTCAACCGCAGACGTGGATGGTGATGGCTGTATGGAAATAATATATGGCGGTGCGGTTATCGACCATGACGGAAGCTTGTTGTATAGCAGCTATGGCTACCGTCCGGACGGTGTTTATGCCAAATTCGGACATGGGGACGCAATGCATGTTGCGAAGATTAATCCAGACAGACCGGGACTTCAGACCTTTAATGTTTTTGAGGGCGGTGCGGCAGTGCCATACGGCTATGCGCTCAGGGATTCCGAGACAGGCGAGGCATTGTTTGGCGAATATGCCACAACCGACCTGGGACGCTGCATGATAGGAAAGATTGACAACAATACAAGGGGACTTCAGGTGTGGGTAAATGATGTTTACGACTGCAACGGCAATAAGCTTGACATCCCGCTTTTGGGAACAAACCAGAGTATAAGATATTGTCCGGATTTGACCACTCAGATTACAGACGGTGTGAAATATATAGGAACAGTACAGACTGGCGTTGTAAATGACAATATCCACGGCATAGTATTAGAGCCTCAAAATACCTCAACCAACAATGGCACAAAGGGAAATCCATGCCTTGTTGCAAATATTTTTGGTGATTACAGGGAAGAACTTCTGCTTAGGACAATTGACAGCAGTGCAATAAGGATTTACATGAGTACGGAGCTGTCAGAACATAAGCTCTTTACGCTAATGCACGATACACAGTATCGTTGCGGAGTGGCATGGCAGAATAACTGCTACAATCAGCCCTGCTATCCTAAATTCTATTATGGAAGCGATATGGACTTTAAATATGTACTGCCACAGCTTATAAATGAATAAAATAATATAAAACCCAGTGTAGAGGTATTATGGCAGTAAAAAATAATAGTGCCAAAAGAAATATGACTTTCCAGAAAAGAAAGACACTGGTGCTGTGTATTATTTCAGTCACTGCACTTTTGCTTTTGGGAGTGCGTGTTGGGTATCTGATGATAATGAAGTCGGAATACTATACGAAAAAGGCCGACAGCCTTCATGAGAGGGAACGTGACATAAAAGCTGCCAGAGGAAGGATAATAGACAAAACGGGAACGGTGCTTGCCGATAATAAAACGGTATGCACCATTTCTGTTATATATAATCAGATAGAGGAACCGGAAAAGGTTATAAAGGTTTTAAGCAGTGAACTTGGACTGTCTGAGGAGTATGTGAGAAAAAGGGTAGAAAAATATAGTGCCAGGGAATACATAAAAAGTAATGTTGACAAGGAGACTGGAGACAGAATACGAAATTATGA
>CAYTGS010000084.1:0-8730 GCA_964437435.1 uncultured Roseburia sp. | reverse complement strand
CTGCTTTCCATTATGAAAAGAACTGACACTACAGAAGCCTTTCATGTTTATATTTATACAATGGATGTATCTTATTTAAAGCCACAATACATCCCGTTATCACAAGAGGCGGCAGATTTTCTTGATGGAGTTCTGAAGAAGTATAATGCTTTGAATAAAGTGGATAGAATAGATGTTACGGAAATTTACAAAAAAGAATTTGGGGGATGTCCCAATGAGCAGTGTTATTGCTCGCCATATACGCTTTTAAGACTGTTTGCCGATATGGTGGAGGGTATGCCTGACAAGCTTTTATATTTGGATGCGGATATAATGTTTAACAGGGACATACAGCTTTTGTACAGTATTGATGTGGAAGATTACGAATATGCGGCAGCAAGGGATCACTATGGAAAGTACCTGTTAAACCCTAATTATATAAATGCAGGTGTTTTGTTGTTCAATATGAAAAAAATGAGGGAGACCGGACTTCTTGAAAAGGCACGTGGGCTTATTAAGACGAAGAAGCTGCCATTTGCAGACCAGAGTGCGATATATAGAAGCACCACAGCCAAGAAAATGTTACCGCAAAAGTTCAATGACCAAAAATTTCTGCATAAGACGACAGTTGTGCGTCATTTTTCGAGGAGGCTTTTTTATACCCCTTATCCGCATACTGCCAATATAAAACAATGGAATGTTAGCCAAGTTCATAAAATTTTTGGATATTATTCCTTTGATGACATACTTTATGAATATATATATTTAAAAAGGTTATTTGAAGATAAAGGAGCATAAGGATGAACGAGAGAAAGACAATACCTATATTTTTTGCTTGTGATGAGGATTTTGTTAAATATATGATGGTAACATTGCGTTCAGTTATTGATAACGCATCCAAGGAATACGAGTACAAAATATATGTGCTAAACACTGGTATAAGCAATGAGAGACAAAAGCTTGTAAAGGATATGGAAAATGAAAATTTCAGTGTGTCATTTGTGGATGTTTCACCGTATCTTGACAAAATGAAGGGAAAGCTGCCGCTTAGGGATTATTATTCTATGACTACTTATTACAGGCTGTTTATTTCACAGATGTATCCAGAGTACGATAAGGTTATTTATCTTGACAGTGATGTTGTGGTGGTTGACGATATCTCTAAGCTTTATGCATATGATTTGAAAGGGTATTATGTTGGAGCGGCAAATGACCAGCTTGTGCAGCAGCTTGAGGTCTTTGGAAGATATGTTGAACAGGTTCTTGGGGTTGACAGAAACCGTTATTTTAATGCAGGCGTGCTTTTGATGAACTGTCAGGCGTTGCGTGATACTGATTTTCTTGACCGTTTTGTTGAGCTTGTAAATACATATACATTTATTGTGGCGCAGGACCAGGATTATCTCAATGTAATCTGCAAGGATAAAGTTTTGTATCTTCCTGTATCATGGAATTTGGAGGCTTCAAGCGAAATTACAATTCCTGAAAATGAGATTTCACTAATCCACTTTAACATGACCGCAAAGCCATGGAAGTATGAGGACTGTGTACTTGGAAGTTATTTTTGGAAATATGCTCAGAATACATCGGTATATGATGATATTTGCAAGGTGCGTGACAGCCACACCAAGGAAGAACAGGATATGGATGATGAGGTTTCGGAACAGCTTTTTGCAATCTGTGAGCAGGAGATAGCAAAGGAGGACAATTACCTCAAAATCCGTGGTAAGGTTAAGTCACAGGAGCGTATTGACATTATCGAGAAAATCGCACAGCTTGAGCGTGAGGGCAGATTTGACGAGGACGTTGAGGCAGATCCGCCAGGAAGGGAGCTTAAGCCGGAGGATATCAATTATCTTCCGAAAAGGTATTCAACCAAGGTTAAGAGACGAATTGCTTATTATATGGCTCGTAAATTTATGAATCATATGATTGACGAGAAACAGCTTATTATAAAGGAAATAAAGGGTATCGAAAACTTTAACAGCTTAAACAGTGGCGCAGTAATCACCTGCAATCATTTTAATGCAATGGATAGCTTTGCGATGCAGATTGCCTACGAGGCATCAAACCAGAAAAAACGCAAGTTCTACCGTGTCATTAAAGAGGGCAACTACACAAGTTTTCCCGGCTTTTACGGCGTTCTTATGCGAAACTGTAATACACTTCCCCTAAGCTCCAACACTAAGACCATGAGGAAGTTTTTGGATGCGGTTCATAAGGTTTTAACCGACGGACATTTCGTGCTTGTCTACCCTGAACAGAGTATGTGGTGGAATTATAAAAAGCCGAAGCCACTTAAGAGGGGGGGCTTTAATTTCGCAGTGAGAAGTAACGTTCCTGTCCTTCCAGTATTTATAACGATGGAGGACAGTGATGTGCTTGACGGTGACGGATTTTTCGTACAGGAATATACAATAAATATTGCAGCACCTATTTATCCAAAGCCGGAGCTTAACGATAGGGAAAACAGCGAGTATATGATGAACGAAAACGCTCGTATTTGGAAGGAAATTTATGAGGAAAGCTATGGAATAGAGTTGGAGTATAGCACTGATAAGCTGGCATAAATAAGCGACTGATATTAACAAAAGCGGAAAGTCTGAGATTTTCCGCTTTTGTACTAAATAAAGTACCTAAATTTTTAACAATTATATTGCACTAAAGATTGCGATATGTTATATTTTTAACGGAATAAAGGATGGTATTCGGAAAGAAACTATACCGAAATAGATGAGAAACATACACTCATGCGAAGCTTATATCAATAAGGTATATTAATTACCTGGAATGAGACTTTGGGAGGGATGTGTATGGCTATAGGTTTTATAGGTGCAGGGAAGGTTGGCTTTTCACTTGGAAAATATTTTGCAGACAACGGAATTGACGTGTCGGGCTATTATAGCAGAAGCGAAATATCAGCCAAAGAAGCAGCCGATTTTACAGGCACGGCATTTTATGAAACATTGCAGGATTTAATTCAAGATAGCAAAATCATTTTTATAACAGTTACAGATTTTGCCATAGGGCAGATTTGGGAACAGCTAAAAGCATTGCATGTACATGACAAAATTATATGTCATTGCAGTGGTGTTTTATCATCAGAAATCTTTTCGGATATTTCCGCTATTGACATTAATTGTAGCGGATTTTCAGTCCACCCGCTCCTTGCGATAAACAGCAGGCTAAATTCTTATAAGGAGCTTTCCCACGCATTATTTACAATAGAAGGCACTGATTTGACAAAAAAAGAAGAAATTGAGACGATTTTGCGCTCATGTGGAAATAATGTTATTTCCATCATGGCAGGCGATAAGCCGAGGTATCATGCAGCGGCGGTAATGGCAAGCAACCTTGTGTTGGGGCTTGCACAGGCAGCAGCCGAGGAATTGGAACAATGTGGATTTTCGAGGAAAGAGGCATTGGCGGCATTGGCACCGTTTATGCAGATGAACGTGGCGCATTTATCTGGGCATACTCCGGAGGAAGCGCTGACAGGACCGGTTGAGCGGGCAGACTTTATGACAGTTGAAACCCACCTTGAAAAATTAAGTGGAGATAACAGGGAAATCTACAGGCTGCTTTCAAAAAAAGCACTTGAGTTGGCGAAAATTAAAAATGAAACCAGGGATTATGAGAAAATGGAGGGATTATTAAGATGAGTAAAACAACAGTATTGACATTAAAGAAACAGAAGGAGGAAGGCAATAAAATAACAATGCTTACGTGCTATGACTATACTATGGCAAAGCTTATGGACGAGGCGGGAATTGAGACGATATTAATAGGTGACTCGCTTGGCATGACAATCCTAGGCTATGAGGACACATTGTCGGTTACAATGGAGGATATAATACATCATACGGCAGCAGTGGCAAGAGGAGCAAAGAACGCACTCGTAATAGCTGATATGCCATTCATGTCATACCAAGTATCGGTGGAGCAGGCGGTAGAAAACGCAGGCAGGCTTATAAAGGAAGGTCATGCAAGCATGGTTAAGCTTGAGGGCGGTGCAACAGTATGCCCGCAGATAGAGGCAATCGTAAAGGCATCAATACCTGTATGCGCCCACATTGGACTCACACCACAGTCAATAAACGCATTTGGTGGGTTTAAAGTACAGGGAAAGAGCGAGGAAGCAGCTAGGCAGATTATTCAGGACGCAATAGATATAGAAAAGGCAGGCGCAAGCATGGTGGTCTTAGAAGGAATACCCACAGAGCTTGCAAGAATTATAACGGAGACGATTAATATTCCTACAATCGGAATAGGTGCAGGAGACGGCTGTGACGGACAGGTGCTTGTATATCAGGATATGCTTGGAATGTATGGCGACATAAAGCCTAAGTTCGTTAAAAATTTTGTTGACGGAGCAACATTTATGAAAGACGCATTTAAAGCCTACACTGACGAGGTAAAGAATGGAACATTCCCTGGACCAGAGCATGGTTACAAGATTGACCAGGAAATAGTAGATACATTGCGAAAAGAAATGTAGATTAATTAACATAATGGAGGATAATTATGAAAATCGAAACAACGGTAAACGCAGTTAGAAGCCAGGTAAAAGAGTGGAAAAAACAGGGATTGAGCGTTGGGTTTGTACCCACCATGGGATATCTTCATGAGGGACACGCAAGCCTTATAAAAGCTGCAAGAGCTGACAATGACAAGGTTGTGGTCAGCATTTTCGTAAATCCCATGCAGTTTGGACCTACGGAGGATTTGGCAAGCTATCCTAGGGATTTGGATAAGGACAGCGCACTTTGCGAAAGCCTTGGCGTGGATATAATCTTCCATCCTGAACCGGAAGAAATGTACCATGAGGGCTTTAGCTCATATGTAGATATGACGGTCCTGACACAGGAGCTTTGCGGATTGAGCCGTCCTGTACATTTTAGGGGTGTTTGTACAGTTGTCAATAAGCTATTTAATATTGTACAGCCTGACCGTGCATATTTTGGTCAAAAGGATGCACAGCAGCTTGCAGTTATACGCCACATGGTAGATGACCTGAACATGGATATAGAAATTGTGGGATGTCCTATAATCCGTGAGGAGGACGGACTTGCAAAGAGCTCAAGAAACACATACCTTTCAGCAGAGGAAAGACAGGCAGCCCTCATATTAAGCAAGAGCATTAACCTTGGACGTGAAATGGTGGAAAAGGGCGAGACTGACACTTCCAAGATAGTAAATGCAATGAAAGAGCTTATCTCCACAGAGCCACTCGCAAGAATTGATTACGTAAAGGCAGTGGATGGACTTACAATGCAGCAGATAAGCGAAGTGAAAAAACCAATGCTTGTTGCAATTGCAGTTTATATTGGTAAGACTAGATTGATTGATAACTTTTGTTATTAATAGCAAAGCAAAATTTTGTAAAATATGACGTGTCATGCTTGCATGTAAATGGCATATTTTATAAAATTTTATTGTGCGAAAAGCAGAAGCGAGAAAATCTCTGATTTTCGAGCTTATGCTTTTTGCTGCTTTGCTCTTAAGAAAGGAAAAATTATGCAAGTAGAAATGTTAAAAGGTAAAATCCACCGCGCAACAGTTGTTCAGGCAGAGCTTAATTATGTGGGAAGTATCACAGTTGACGAGGAGCTTTTGGAAAAGTCTGGAATATATGAATACGAGAAAGTTCAAATCGTTGATATAGACAACGGCAGCAGGTTTGAAACTTACACAATCGCAGGTGAGCGTGGTAGCGGAATGATATGCTTAAACGGCGCAGCAGCACGTTGCGTATCAGTAGGAGATAAAATTATCATCATGGCATATGCAACGCTTGATGATAAAGAGGCAAAGGCTCATAAGCCCACGGTAGTATTTGTGGATGATAAGAACCATGTAAGCAGAGTAACAAATTATGAAAAGCATGGTAGGTTAGAGGATATGTGAAACCAAACCACCGGCTTAGCCGGTGGTTTGGTTTTTCGCCATATAAGACCACAAGAATAGGTGGATTGCGAAATGCTACCCACTTTTTTGTATTATTTTTTTTTAATATTAATTTTAAAAATAACTCACACACCCATTACAGTGCCACTGCTTCCCTACCTTTTTTACTAGCAAGACCAAAAATCCTATTGATACCATCCTACTTGTGATGGAATGGCAGTAGGGACAGGTAAAAATGTTTTAGAATATATTTAGAAGCTTTATTCCCATATATACTCCAAGTAATAAAGATATAATTGTAAGAGTCACAAAAAATACCATTATATTTTTTATGGAATGTAAATCATTTTTTATTGATATTAATACGTCCTCTTGTGAAATATCTTCTATTTCTTCTTGGTTATTAGAATTATTGGATTCTTTACTATCAGAATTGAGAATATCATTTGCTACTTTAATTGCAATTTCCGAGTATCCGTTTTCGTTTTTGGTTATTGCGGTTAATTCTTCATTGGTTTTATTAATATATTGATTATACAATCGTTCATATTCACTTTGAGCCATATTTATCTCTCCTCTTGATTTAAAATTTGTCGGCTATGTCTTTCCTCTTGATTTCATATTCTTCCTTGGTAATCAACAGGTCATCTTTATAGTAAAGAAAATCATTTATTAATTTATTGAAATATATTTAATAAATCAGTGTTTATCTTTTCTTTTCTAAGATAAGTTTCCATACTTAAATATGTATTTTTTGTTATTTTACTATTTTGGATATATGATAATATTTCTTCTTTGTCATTAGTCGATTTAATTTGTTCGTATTCTTCTGAAATTACTTCAAAATCATTTGCCATTACTCGTTATTGTTAGTTCGTTTTTGTTTTCTTTTTTATTTTCGGCAGTGATTTCATTTTGTAATTTGATTATTTCAGAAACATTTTCTTTTATATTATTTACATGTGCCGTAGAAGAATTTGTTGTGTAATATATGTATATTGCTCCAATAACAATTATAATAACTAAAAAACTTATAAATATTGTCTTTTTATTCATTGTTTGCCTCCATATACTTGTGTTATCACATCGCATTTTCAATAATGAATTATCTTGGGGAACAACCTCCACCCTGAAAAGGATGTTGCATAGCCCATTTAACACTATTGGGAATTTTTACAGTTTTAGAACCTTTTACCTTTGTATTATATGATTGATGTTTTTTCTTATGATGAGAACGTTTCTTCTTATTATGTTCCCTATAATACTGCCACATAAGTTCCGTATATTCATTTTTCATCATACAGCGTGACCACTTTTTTTCTTGTGGATTATACACCCACACAAGCAAGTCAAGTTTTCTTGCAGTGTTAAAATTGGAACAGTATAATTCCAGTCCACTATCTAACTTCAATAAAACTGTTCCCATAGGGAACTCACGATTATGCTCAAGATATCCACCACCCAATGTCTGATAAATATGCATACAAATCACCTCTATGTTTATAGTATCTCATAACTTTCTATTTCTCAATTCTTTTCGGCACAAAGTATCTGCAACAAATACAACGAAATCCGTTCCATCTGTCAGATATGTTTGGACAGTATCCTTTATGTTAAATAATCGTTCTTTGCTCGCCACCCCCTAATACATTTATGAATGGCAAATCTGTGAATTTTATTTCTATCATCTATTATATAAAATAATTATAACAAAGTAAAGGAGTTTCACTATGAATTATGGCAATTTACACTTCCGTATAACCGAGATATTGGAAGAAAAGGGTATCAGCAAAAATAAAATTTGTAAAGACCTTGATATTCCACGAACCAACTTTAATAAATACTGCCGAGATGGTGTAAGCCGTCTTGATACTGGTATGATATGTAAACTGTGTTGGTATCTGAATATTGAAGTAGGCGAGCTGATTATTTACAATAAGCCAACTGAGTAGTCCTTACAGGATGTTTCATTTTATATACTTTTAGAGTCTCTTAATTATCTTTGCAACTGATATGAAAAGTCTCGAATTTCGTATAGACTCTTTTATTTTTAGCTACATATCTCTACCCTCACTATCTTTATATAATCTTGGTATTTTTACCCATATATCTTGTAACGTCATCTTCAAATTCTGTACTGAATCATCAAATATTTCATAATCAAATTCTCTTTTTGGAATATCTTTGTAAGTTAATCGTTTTAACGATTTTATTATTTCAATAATTTCCTCTTTAATAGGCAATACTTGTATTTTATTATTATCCATTATTATTACATTTAGCATATCATACAAATAACTGACTCTCTGTGAATCTAATGGATGATTTCGTTTTTCAATTATGTCTGGATCATAATAATTCTGCATAATTTTGTTATTGTAATAATCCATAACATTTTGCTTTTGCTTTTTTTCAAACAAAAAATAAATAGCTAAGAAAAGTTTTTTCAATTCTTCCACAAAATCTCTAGTTTTTCTATAACATTGAACATATTTTATAAGATAATCCATTGAGAACATATCCGCTTCACATTCCTGTGCCCTTTTATCCTTATATTCGTTTAGTCCAGCATCTGTATGCCCACATAAAATATGTGCATATTCATGAAATACAGTAAAATAAAAACCATATTCTATTAAATTATCAATATATTCTTCCTTTTGTTTTTCTTCTGAAATAAATGTCCAATCCAAACTTCCTAAATATATTTTCTGTTCTTCAATAATACCTTTATTTACAAAAATCCAATATTCATTTTCTATTTTTGTTGAAAAAGCTCTTATTGTTTCACCATCTACCAACTGCAATCCACACGCAGGAATAAGTAAATTCCTCTCATCTCTA
>CAYTGS010000083.1:2927-8811 GCA_964437435.1 uncultured Roseburia sp. | reverse complement strand
ATTATCAGGTTGAAGCGCCGGGACAGTTCTCCATACGTGGCGGAATTGTGGATATATTTGATTTGACAAGTGAAAATCCTATTAGGATAGAGCTATGGGGTGACGAGATAGAGTCCATGCGTTCGTTTGATATTTTAAGCCAGCGTTCAATTGAGGAAAATTTAGACCATGTTACAATCTTTCCTGCAACCGAAATGATATTGTCAAAATCGGTTCTTGAGGACGGAATAAGGAAAATAGAGCAGGACTGTAGGGAAAGGGGTGAATATTTCAGGAATAATACAAGACCAGAGGAAGCACACCGCCTAGAGACTGCTGTAAAAGAGCTTTCCGAACAGGTAATGGAATTTCAAAGTTTTGTAAATTTGGAAAGTTATATTGGATATTTCTATGATAATTCAATGTCATTTGTTGACTTTTTTGGTGGGAGAAGCCTTTGTATTTACCTTGATGAGCCGCTTAGGATAGAGGAACACGCCAAAGCCGTGGAGCTTGAATTTCGAGAGAGCATGGCTAACAGAGTGGAGAAAGGTTATATTCTTCCAAAACAGATGGATGTACTTTTTTCAGTTTCACAGATAATGGCAAAGCTAGAAAACAAAAGGGTTCTGGCACTTTCTGCAATGGAATTTAGAAATTTTGATATTAAATTTGAAAGAAGATTTAATATAAATGCAAGAAATATTTCACCATATAATAACAGTTTTCCAGAGCTTGTAAAGGATTTGAATAACTATAAAAAGCAGGGCTTCAGGGTAATTTTATTATCTGCGTCCCTGACAAGGGCAAAGCGACTTGCAAATGACCTTATGGACGAGGGGCTTAATGCCTTTTATTCTGAGGATTCCGAACAGGAATTAAATCCCGGGCAGATTATGACGTATCATGGCTCTGTACTAAAGGGCTTTGAGTATCCTCTGATTAAGTTTACCGTTATTGCCGACACTGATATTTTCGGAAACAGCCAGAGGAAGAAGAAAAAGAAGAAATTTAATGAAGGGCAGAAAATCTATGATTTTGCAGATTTGAAGGTCGGTGATTATGTTGTTCATGAAAACCACGGTCTTGGTATCTATAAGGGAATTGAGAAAGTTGAGGTAGACAAGGTTGTAAAGGATTACATAAAGATTGAGTACCGTGATGGCGGAAATCTTTATATTCTTGCAACGGGACTTGATGCCATTCAGAAATATGCTTCTGCTGATGCGGATAAAAAACCGAAATTAAATAAGCTGGGAACACAGGAATGGTCAAAGACAAAATCCAGGGTTAAATCGGCTGTGGCTGACGTTGCAAAGGATTTAGTGGAGCTTTATGCAATAAGGCAGCAAAAGCAGGGCTATATGTTTAGCAAGGATACGGTTTGGCAGCAGGAGTTTGAGGAAATGTTCCCATATGAGGAGACAGGTGACCAGCTCTTGGCAATAGAGGCGGCTAAAAGCGATATGGAAAGCCCTAGGATTATGGATAGACTTATTTGCGGTGACGTAGGATATGGAAAGACGGAAATTGCCATACGAACTGCGTTTAAAGCAGTACAGGACGGAAAACAGGTGGCTTATCTTGTGCCCACCACAATACTCGCACAGCAGCATTACAACACTTTTGTACAGCGAATGAAGGACTTCCCTGTAACCATTGAAATGATGTCAAGGTTTAGAACCGCAGGTGAGATGAAGAAAACTATAGAGGGTCTTAAAAAGGGTTCGGTTGATATAGTAATTGGAACACACAGGCTCCTATCTGATGATGTAAAATATAAGGACTTAGGACTGCTAATCATAGATGAGGAACAGCGTTTCGGTGTTCGTCACAAGGAGAAAATAAAGCAGATTAAGGATGATGTTGACGTGTTAACACTCTCGGCAACCCCAATACCGAGGACGCTCCACATGAGTCTTGTGGGTATCCGGGATATGAGCGTTTTGGAGGAGGCACCGGGAGAGAGGCAGCCTATTCAGACCTTCGTGTTGGAATACAATGAGGAGATGGTTAGGGAGGCAATTATCCGAGAAATGTCAAGACAGGGACAGGTTTATTATGTATACAACAGGGTAAATGACATTGCGGAGGTTTCATCAAGGCTTGCAAAGCTTGTGCCGGAGGCAAACGTGGCATTTGCCCACGGACAGATGCCAAAGCATGAGTTGGAGAAAATCATGTTTGATTTTATTAATGGTGAGATAGATGTGCTCGTTGCTACGACAATTATCGAGACGGGGCTGGATATATCCAACGTCAATACAATGATTATCCACGATTCCGACAACATGGGCTTATCACAGCTTTACCAACTTCGTGGTCGTGTAGGACGTTCAAACCGTACAGCTTATGCATTTCTCATGTACAAAAAGGATAAAATGTTAAAGGAAGTAGCGGAAAAGAGATTACAGGCGATAAAGGAGTTTACCGACCTTGGAAGCGGATTTAAAATTGCAATGCGTGACCTTGAAATAAGGGGTGCGGGAAGTATTCTCGGTGAGAAACAGCACGGGCATATGGAGGCTGTAGGTTATGACCTATATTGCAAAATGTTAAATGAGGCAGTTAAGACATTAAAGGGTGAGAAGAAAGCAGACGAGGACTTTGGAACTTACGTGGATATGGATGTGGATGCCTTTATTCCAAGTGAATATATAGTTAACGAGGTGCAAAAGCTTGATATTTATAAGCGCATATCTGACCTTGAAAATGAGGAAGAATGTGATGATATGCGAAAAGAGCTTAAGGATAGGTTTGGAAATGTGCCCAAATCCGTTGAAAATCTTATAAAGATTTCCCTTATAAGGGTGACAGCACATAAACGTTATGTAACCGAAATTAAGGGAAAGGTCGGACATATTACATTTTTTATTGAGCCATTTGCCCCTGTTAAGGTGGATATGCTGCCACAAATTTTGGCTAAATATAAGGGTGCACTTGAATTTTCCGCAAAGGGAACGCCAAACTTTATCTTAAAATACAGAAAGTACGGACTTTTGGAGAAGGATGCGGCTCTTATGATGAAATATACAAATATGGTTTTAAGGGATATGGAGATTATTTATGATTAAAGCAGTGATTTTTGATATGGACGGTGTTCTTATTGACACTGAAAAGCACTATAATGCAGCGTGGGTTGAGGCGGCAAGAGGAGCAGGCTTTGACTTTAAGCGTGAACACGCACTAATGCTAAGAAGCCTTGACGTTAATATGGCTTGTGAGCTTATGAAAGGGATTTTTGGTGAGAGCTTTGATTATTTTGCAATCCGTGAGGTAAGGCGTAGACTTGTTGCTGACAGGATAAAAAAATATGGATTGGAGAAAAAGCCGGGGATTGATGAATTATTATCTTATTTAAAGGACAAAAATATAAAAACGGCTGTTGCGACAGCCACACCGATTGAGCTTACATTGCAGCATCTTGAGGCTATAGGAATAAAGGATAAGTTTGACAAAATAGTGAGTGCAAAGCAGGTGAAGCATGGAAAGCCTGCTCCGGATGTTTATCTCTATGCCTGTAAGGAGATTTTGGAAAAACCAAAGGACTGTATTGCAGTGGAAGATTCTCCAAATGGAATAAAGTCGGCATATGCGGCAGGCTGTAAGCCTGTAATGGTGCCTGATTTAACTGAACCTGACGAGGAGCTAAAACCATTATTATATGGGGTTGCCGACAGCCTTAAGGATGTGATAAAATTAATAGATATACAGGGCTAATGATTTTAGGAAGGGCGTGTTAGAGTGGAAAATGAAATCTTAAACGAACCTAATTACGTTGAGGAGCTTGTATCGCTTATACGCAGCGATAAGGATTCAAAAGTAATTGCGGAGGAGATTGATAATTATCATGATAATGATATTTCCAACGCACTAGACGAGCTTGACGAGAAAGAGAGAAGACGCCTCTATCATATTTTAGGGGTGGAGAGAGTTTCAGAAGTATTTACTTATCTTGATGATCCGGGAAAATATCTTGGTGAATTGGAGCTTGAAAAGGCTGCTGACATTATCGAGAACATGGACGCTGATGATGCGGTTGATGTTCTCGAAGTGGTGGACAAGGAGACAAGGCAGCAGTTAATTGAGCTTATTGATGATGAGGCTAAGGAGGACATAAGGCTTATCTGTTCATATGAGGATGATGAGATAGGAAGCCGTATGACCACCAATTTTATAGAGATAGAGAGAAGTCTTACAATAAAGCAGGCAATGAGGGAGCTTATTGCGCAGGCGGAGGACAATGACAATATCTCAACAATTTTCGTAAAGGATAGTGACGGCAGCTTTTATGGTGCTATTGATTTAAAGGATTTAATTGTAGCAAGAAATTATGTGGATTTGGAAACACTTATAACACAATCATTCCCTTATTTGAGGGATAACGAGAATATATCAGACTGTATCGAGAGATTGAAGGATTATGCGGAGGATTCAATCCCTGTACTCAACGATAAAAATGAGCTTATCGGTGTCATTACGGCGCAGGATATAGTTGAGGCTGTCAACGAGGAGATGGCAGAGGATTATGCAAAGCTTGCCGGTATGACAGAGGAGCCAGAGCTTGAAGAAACCTTGTTTGAGAGTATTAAGAAAAGGCTGCCTTGGCTTATAGTACTGCTTGGACTTAGTATGTGCGTGTCAACTGTCACGAGCCTTTTTGAGAGTGTCATTGCCCAGCTTGCAATTATAGTAAGCTTCCAATCGGTAATCCTAGGAATGTCAGGTAACGTGGGAACACAGTCACTTGCTGTTACAATTAGGCTTTTGATGGATGAAAATTTAGAGTCTAAACAGAAATTCAGAACGATTTTTAAGGAGATGCGAATAGGCTTTTCAAATGGACTTATACTTGGAATATTGTCATTTGTGTTTATAGGAATTTATCTATGTACAATAAAGGGACGCTCGCCACAGTATAGCTTTGCGATTTCGCTTTGCGCAGGAATAGCCCTTCTTATGGCAATGACAATATCGAGCATTGTGGGAACCGCAGTACCTATGTTTTTTAAGAAAATTAACGTGGATCCGGCAGTTGCATCAGGTCCCCTTATTACCACGGTAAATGACCTTATCGGTGTTGTGACATATTATGGTGTAGCTTGGATATTGCTTATTAATGTTTTGGGGTTGGGTTAGAATATAGGTATAAAATTCCTCTATTTACAAATACTAGCTTAGAATACTAGATTTGCAGATGGAGGAAATTTTTTATGAAAGCAACGGGAATTGTCCGGAGAATAGATGAACTTGGGCGTGTGGTGATACCCAAGGAGATTAGAAGAACCTTGAGAATAAGGGAGGCAGATCCCCTTGAAATATTTACAGACCACGAGGGTGCTATAATCCTTAAGAAATATTCGCCTATAGGAGAGCTTGGAAGCTTTGCAAAGCAGTACGCTGAAAGCCTTTCCCAGGTATCGGGGCATTTAGCACTTATAGCCGACCGTGACCAGATAATAGCGGCAGCAGGCGGCGGAAGTAAACAGATAATCGGAAAGTCTGTAAGTAAAGGGCTTGAGGAGAAAATGAAACAGCGTGAGACTGTCTGTACTTCAAAAAAGGACAAAAATTATGTGGCAGTTATTGATGATGAGAGCGATGAATATCAGCAGGAGGTCATCATACCAATCATAACCCATGGAGATGTAATAGGAGCGGTTGTCTTATTGTCGCCAAAGGCAAACGAGGATATGGATGAGGTCGAGCTGAAACTAGCCCAATCCGCAGCGGGTTTTTTGGGAAAACAGATGGAGGAATAAACTTCATACACTTATTAGTCATGGGGGAGTACAGAATTTTGGGGTGCTCCCCCTCGCAAATTATGGCATAGAGAAATAAAAATACACGATAAAATACACAAGAACCTCTCTTGTGATACCAAATCCAACATGTTAAAATAAAT
>CAYTGS010000083.1:0-2827 GCA_964437435.1 uncultured Roseburia sp. | reverse complement strand
ATAAAATACACAAGAACCTCTCTTGTGATACCAAATCCAACATGTTAAAATAAATCAATATGCCAAAGAAAGTATTATTATAAAGGAAAAACAAAATGATATTAAAGAAACGCATCCCAAGGGAATTTTACAGCCTGTTCCGCACGAAAAATATGGACGCATATATGATGCTTCTGGTGGAAATTTATGAGGCAAACAGTATGATATACAATGCATTTGGACTGACAATAGAGGAAGGTCAGCAGATTATAACAGAGACATTATCCAAATCCAAGATTGAATGGCAGGAGGATAGCGAAGATGAGGAAGAATACATGGCATCTGCAACGGCGGATACAACAGAAGATGTCAGTAATTATGGAACACCACCGTCAATTTTAAGAAGACTTATTAGGTGGGGATGGCTTAAAAGCGATTATGACGAGCGGTACAATACATACATACTTTCATTTCCCGAATACAGCCAACTTTATGTTGAATTATTTGAGAAGCTCCAAAAAGAGGATGACAGTGGTGAGAGGGAAAGTATACTCTCGATTTACAGTGCCCTTTTTACATACCATTCTGATACGGAGAAAAATAACGAAATTTTAAAGAGTGCCCTTCGCACGTCCAAAAACCTTGAACAGCTCCTGTCAAACATGCAAAATGGAATGAGGGTTTATTTTGATGAATTGTCACAGAGCAAGAATTTTATGGATATTCAGCAGGTGCTTGTGGATGAGATAAATAACAGCGACAGCAGGCGATATGCAATTCTCACTACTACGGACAGCTTTTATCGGTACAAGGAGGCGGTAAAGGAGCTGATAAGTCAGATATTAGGCGATAATGAAAAGCAGAGAATTGACCTTGAAGCAAAACTTACAGTGACAACTCCCGAAACAACCCAATACATAAGGCTTCAGCAGGCGATAACCTATTGCGATGAGGCGACAGTAATGGTATATCAGGTTGAGCGAGAATTTGATTTAATAGAGAAAAAATACAATAAATTAATAGAGCAAAAGGCAGTTTTTGCAAGGCGTGCATTAGCTAGAATACGTTATATCTTCCAAGAGGGGATACATGACGAGGACAATATATTAAAGCTGTTAAAATTAATAGATACAAGCCAAAATAGCGACGAAATCCTGGAAAAAATGAGTAACAAAATAAATCTTACAAATTCATTTAAATTATTTGATAATGACAGCATGTATAAGCGCAGAGAAAGCTCTGACAGCGAATTTGTACAAGTTGCAACTGTGCCTGATACTGCTAATGATAATAATGAAATCACTGATTTTGTTCCGAAGCCGCTCTACACCAAAAAGGAAATTAACGCATTTAAAGTCAAAAATATGCAAAATGGTGTATTTAAAACTACCGAAAAGACTGTTTCTGATATAAAAGACTTGGAAAAGCTGATGTTTCTGTGGCAGGAGACCACCGAAAACAAAAGTGAAGTGGATAACATAAGCTTAGGAACAGAGCTTAAAAACAAAGAAGGGCTTACATTTACAGAACTAACCATAAAGTAGAAAAGGAAGTAACTAATGCTAAAATATTTAGAGGAGCTGTCCCAAAGTGAGGCAGCAAATATTAAAAAGACAATACAGGAGCTTTTCAGACAGACCTGTATTTTACAGACAAAGTGTGACCCTGTTACATTGATACAGAGGGACAATCCAAGATACCGCACCTGTTCAAACCATAGGGAATTTATTTCCGCATATTTATCAGTCCTAGACTGCGAGCTTGTGCATGACCCACAGGAGCAATTGTTCAGGATAAAGGGCGAGGGTATGCCAACAGAGAAAATGAACCTAGTGACGACAAGGCTAATGCTCATTTTAAAAATAATTTATAGGGAAAAAATCATGGGTGACGGTCTTAATGCTACCGTAACAACCCTTAGAGAAATACGTGAAAGTGGAAGAAATACAAATTTGCTCACAAGAAAACTCACTAATCAGGAATGGCAGGATGCCCTTATTTTATTTAGGGTACACCAGATTATCGAGTTGCCCTGTGCAGTAGGAAATATTGAGGATGACACGCCTATTTATATATACGGAACTATCAATATTTTCTGCTCGTCGGTGGATATAAATGAACTTGTTGAACAATATAAGGAAGATTTAAGGATAGAGGAGAACATAAGTGAAACAGTCGAAGAAGATATTTACGAGGATGTGTCTGAATAACTGGGGAGGTGTGGAACACCAGATATTGGAATTTAATGAATATGTAAACTTGTTTAGTGGTAAAAGCGGCTCTGGAAAATCCACAGTCATGGATGCAATACAGGTTATTTTATATGGAAGCTTTAACTCGAACTTCCTCAATAAGGCAGCAGATGATTCAAAGAATAAGAGAAACGTATTAAATTATCTGCGTGGAGAGCAAAAGGACGGAACAGCAAACAGGGCTGGTGTTGACTTCTGCTCAACAATTGTACTTGAAATAGAGGACACGGGAAGCCATAGCTTTACATGTGTGGGGGTGGCTTTTGAGGTAAAGAAAACTGATGCAGAAATCAAAAAATACATATTGTTTAGTCATTCAGGAAAAATTCCAAATGATGAATACCTGACAGAGGAAGGCTATGTATATACAAACACCAATATCCGAAAACTTGTGGATAACAGGTCAAAATCTGATGATAACCGTGGACGTGACGTGAATAAAATCTATGCTTCAAAGGAGGCATATCTTAGCGCATTGTATGACGTGATTTTAGGATATATCGACGGAAACCGTTTCCAAACAATGGAGAAAAGCGCAATTGCCCTTAAAATGACTAACGGAACAGGTCAGTTTATAAGGGATTATATGTTTCCAA
>CAYTGS010000082.1:0-8917 GCA_964437435.1 uncultured Roseburia sp. | reverse complement strand
TTCGTAATCGAAAGTCCAAGTCCAGTTCCTCCATATTTTCTGGTGATTGAAGCATCAACCTGTGAAAAGCTTTTGAACAGCTTGTCCTTATCCTCCTGTGACAAGCCTATACCCGTATCAACTATCATGAAGAATAGCTCTATCTCATTATCAATTTTTTGATTGAGCGTTACCTCTATTCCAACATAGCCCTGTTCAGTAAATTTAACAGCATTTGATACCAGATTGTTCAAAATCTGTGTAAGCCTAAGCTCATCCCCTATAACTGCATCCGGTATCTCCGGAGCTATATTAATCATAAACCTAAGACCTTTTCTCACAGTGAGCATTGTAAACATTTTTTCCATTTTTGACATAAAATCATAAAATGAAAATGGTTTTATATCCAACTGGAATTTACCTGCTTCCAGCTTTGAAAAGTCCAGGATATTATTTATAATACCCTCCATCGTCGTACAGCAGTCCAAAATCATTTTGATGTAGTTTAATTTTTGGAAGTCCTGTTCCTGCTCCATCAAAATTTCAGCATGTCCCTTTATGCCGTTTACAGGTGTCCTAAGCTCATGTGTTACATTTGCCACAAATGCATCCCTCGCCTTCATGGACTCCTGCATCTGAACCGTAGTCTCCTCGACCTTCCTTATGCTTTCATTGTAACGTGTCATGTCTACAGCCGTACATACATAAACTTCTTCGCCATAATAGCACTGCATTGAAGCAATCTTTATCTCCACCGGAAAGCATGTCATATTTTTTCTATATATGTCAGTTTCTATATTTTCCATACTCTCGTATGCTTTTGCAAGCTGTATCCTGCCGTCAACTATTTCAAAAGTATTTTTAAAAAGCTCTCCTATATATGTTCCCACAAGCTCGCCGGCAGTATACCCCGTAAGCTCCAAAAGCCTGTCATTGCAATAGCTTATGCAGCCATGCTTATCATACCTTACAACACATTCCTGAATATGGTCCAATACAAAATAAAAAAGATCACCACTATTTTCCTGCATTTATTATTCCTCGTCATCCTCCTGATCATCAGTAAAATCAAGGGCTTCATCGCTCAATAGTTTCACTGGGTCAAGTAACAGCTTAACAGAATTCCCTACTTTTCCAATACCACGGACAAACTTATCCTGGGCTGAGCTTTTAGGTAAATTAGGCGGTGGAAGAATATCCTTCTCCTCTATCGAAACAACCTCTGCAATAGTCTCAATAATCAGACCAACCTCCACATTCTGTACCTCAACAACAATAATGCAGGTACGGTCATCATACTCAAAAGGCTCCTTTCCAAATCTGTCTGCCACGTCAATAACAGGTATTATTTTACCTCTCAGGTTAATTAATCCCTTTATATAATGCTCCACCTCCGGTATCGCTGCTATCGTCTGCATTTGGATAATCTCATTCACATATTTGAGCTCTATTCCAAACACTTCCTCACCAACGGCAAAAGTCATATATTTTCCCTGTCTTATGTCCTCCTGATCTTCCATTTCCAGATCAAGTTCTTCAATATTTTCTTCCATGTGAACCTCCACCAAGGATTAACTTTTTATATGAGCTCAAGTTTTTCCAAAGTCTTTTTAAGTCCGTCCATATCTATGGGTTTTGCACAATATACCGTACATCCCAGCTCGAAGGCTTTCTTTACATTTTTTTCTTCATTAAGAGCGGTAGTCATAATTACTTTAACCTTTTTTTCTTCAGGAATATTATGCTCCTTCTCTATATCACGTATATTCTTCAATGCCTGATATCCATCCATAATAGGCATCATTACATCCAAGCAGATAAGGTCATAGGGGTCTTCCTCCTCAAGTGCCATCATGAAAGCATCAATTGCCTCCATTCCGTCCACAGTAACATCACACTCGCCATAAGCCGACAAAAATTTAAGTATGACCTTTCTGCTGGCAAAATCATCCTCAGCGATTAATATTCTCATATCATATCCTCCTATTAATTATTTTTTCCTAGTAAATAATGTATTTTATTTGAAATTTGCTCTATAGGTGCCTGAATTTCCACAGCCCCAATTTCATATGCCACTTTCGGCATACCATATACAACACATGTCTTTTCATCCTGTCCTATTGTATGCGCTCCTGCCCTTCTCATTGCTAAAAGCCCATTGGCTCCATCGCTTCCCATTCCTGTCATAAGTACTCCTATTGCGTTTGCGCCGGCAATTTTTGCCACTGACTCAAACAGCACATCAACGGAAGGACAATGACCGCTAACCTTTGGTCCCGGTCTACATTCAACCTGATAAATTCCGTTTATTTTTACTATGCGCATCTGCTTATCACCTGGCGCAAGAAGCACTTGCCCAGGCTTTACCATATCGCCTGATTTTGCCTCTTTTACCGAAACAGCCCCCTCATTATTAAGCCTATCTGCATACATCTGCGTAAATCCCTTAGGCATATGCTGAACCATGACCACGCCGGGAATATCTTTTTTAAGCCCCCTTACAACCTGTGCAATTGCTTCAGTTCCACCGGTTGAGGCACCCATTGCGATTATCATGTCATTTTTCTTTTTCCTTATACCGGAAAGCATATCCTGTATATGAAGATTTACATACATGTTTTTAGATGAAACCTTTTTAAGCCTCCCGCATATATTTTCATTTTCAAGGCTGTCCGGACAATTATCATACGGTATGAAATCCTTTGCCCCTGCATCATATGCCGCTTTTTCCAACCCTGCCTCGGCAATGACGATTGCTTTTATATGTTTTTGCGGCATTACCCTTGCAAGGAAGTCTATTCCCGACATTCTTGGAAGATTATGACATAAAAGCATTACATCCGGCTCAAGTTCTATAATTTTATCCCTTGCCGCATAGGCATTGTTTACCTCTGCAACGAGTTTTATTTCCTTATCACTCTCAAGTATCTTTCTAAGTTTCCTGCTTACCTCTAAATTTCCCGTAACCAGCAATACACTTAATTTTTCCATTTTGCGCCTCCCATTTATTTCCTGTAAACAGAAGGCATAACATACTTAAATTTCGTATTATTCTGACCTATTGACTCTGTAGAACCAATAAAAAGGTATGCACCCGGAAACATCTTTTCATATATATTTTCAAGCAGACGTTCTTTGGTTTCCTCATCAAAATATATCATGACATTCCTTACAAAAACCACATGCAACGGTTTTCTAAACGGCAATTGGTTCATAAGGTTAAACTGTCTGAACAATACTTCCTTTTTCAATTCATCCTTCACACGGTATTCTCCCTGATTTACCTGTCTGAAAAACCTTCTGACATATTGGCTTGGGAGCTGCTCCACTGAGCTTTTGCTATAGACACCCTTTACTGCGGTCTCTAATACCTTTGTATCTATATCTGTTGCCAATATCTTTGTATCCCACTCAGGATGTTCAAGTCCTAAAAAATCCATACAAAGCATAGCCAAAGTATACGGCTCCTCTCCCGTGGATGATGCCGCACACCATATGCGCCAATCCTTTGTTTTTTCAGTACGTTTTTTTAATTCTGGAAACACCTGATGCTTTAGAAATTCAAACTGTTCATGCTCACGCCAAAAATAAGTATGGTTCGTAGTCAATGCATTAACCAAATCCTCCGCTTCCGGTCCGGTAGGAAATTTTTCCACCATATCCATAAACTCATGATATGAGGTATAACCATTTTTCAGCATATAATTATCAAGTCTTCCTTGGACTAATACCCTTTTTTCCTTTAATTCAATTCCCGACTTACGTTTAACGTATGTCACAATCCTTTGAAATTCCTGATCTGTCAGCATTAACAATCCCCATTCTGTCAACAATTCACGATTATTCAGTCAACTTTAAATTATTGGCACATTATACCAATAATTATATCATTGTCTAAGGGTATTGTCAAAAATTTTATCAATTTAGTTTTCATAAACAATAGTGTTTGCTAATATATTTGCTTCATTCCTATTTATAAGGGCTGCGACAATTTCAAGTCCGAAAGCTATTGCAGCACCCATTCCACGGGCTGTTATAATATTTCCAGCTCTCACTACCTTTTCATATACCACCTTTGCACCCTTAAGCTCTGACTCCATTCCCGGATAAATACAGGCATCCTTTTTCTCCAAAATTCCCATATGTCCAAAAATACTAGGTGCTGCACATATTGCGGCAATAAGCTTTCCCTCATCATTAAACTTCCTTATATTATCGGTAAGCTTTTTACATGCTTCCAAATTAAGTGTTCCAGGCATTCCTCCCGGGCATACTAAAATGTCAAAGCTGTCAAAATCAATTTCATCAATCCCTGCATCCATTGCAACTGATATGCTATGGCTTCCAATTACACTTTTTTCATTATTAACTGATACGCATACTACTTCTATTCCTGACCTTCTAAGTAAATCAACAACTGTAAGTGCTTCTATTTCCTCATATCCTGTTCCAAAAAATATAGCTGCTCTTTTCATCTTTTCAATTCCTTTCATTTGATAGATTTTACATTTCAATTTATTTTACCACAC
Organism: uncultured Roseburia sp.; assembly: GCA_964437435.1. Classification (GTDB taxonomy): domain Bacteria; phylum Bacillota; class Clostridia; order Lachnospirales; family Lachnospiraceae; genus COE1. Next base: position 4,409 of record CAYTGS010000082.1, on the reverse strand, counting down.
TTTATTGATTTGCGGTAAAAATTTATCCAATTTTGTTTAAAATCATTATTATTTTTTAAAATTTATGTTAAACTTGTTTATAATAAATGATTAATTTTGATAGGAGGATTTTATTAATGAAAAACAAAGGACTGACTGCCGTTCTGATGACGCTGTCAATTTCTGCTTCCCTGCTTGCCGGATGTGGAAATTCAACGGGCGATAATATCACGACTTCGAGTGAAGCCGACGTATCTCCTGAAACAGAAAGCACTACAGAGACATTAACGGAGACTGTGGCTTTAGAAGAAGCTGATTTATCTAGCTCTGATGTTTCTGAAATATATATTGAAGCAATTCCCGATATTTCAGATGACTTTATATGCGGAATGGATGTTTCCTCTATTTTAGCCGAAGAAAAAAGCGGTGTAAAATACTACGACTTTGACGGGAACGAGCAGGATGTGTTCAAAACCATGGCAGATTCCGGAGTAAATTATGCAAGAATAAGGGTATGGAATGACCCCTATGACGAGAACGGAAACGGATATGGCGGTGGAAACAATGACCTTGAAACCGCCATTGAGCTAGGGAAACGTGCAACCCAATACGGTATGAAGGTATGCATTGACTTCCATTACTCAGATTTCTGGGCTGACCCCAAAAGGCAGCATGCGCCTAAAGCATGGGAGAATATGAGCACTGACGAAAAATGCGATGCCCTATACGAGTACACAAAAGACAGTCTTTCGCAGCTCATAGATGCAGGCGTTGATGTCGAAATGGTACAGGTAGGCAATGAAATCAACAACGGAATGTCCGGCGAGGGATTTCTTCCCAATGTAAACAAGCTGCTTGTTTCAGGATGTAGTGCAGTTCGTGAAATATCCAGCACATATAATAAGGACATACAGGTTGCAATACATTATACAAACATCGAAGATAATTCAAAGATTGACAGCCTTGTTTCAAATTTGGAAAATTCAGGAGTTGACTACGATATTATTGGTCTTTCATACTATCCTTTTTGGGACGGCACAAATGAAAATATGCAAAGGGTGGCAAAGAACATCCAAGATAAATATGGTAAAAAGGTTATGATTGCTGAAACCTCATATGCCTACACTACTGAGGACGGTGACGGCTTTGGAAATAGCTTCGACGGGATAGACGGTGCCGTCGAGGGATATCCCGCAACAGTTCAGGGACAGGCTTCCATGATACGTGATATATGCGCCGCTGCAAATGAGGCTGATGTAATAGGCATATTCTATTGGGAGGGTGCTTGGATTCCCGTTGGAAGCGCATCATCCGACAATTCCGCTATCTGGGAAAAATACGGAAGTGGTTGGGCAAGCAGCTATTCCGCAGACTATGACCCAGAGGATGCCGGTTTATATTATGGCGGATGTTCTTGGGATAATCAGGCAATGTTTGATTTCACCGGACATCCTTTAGCGTCCCTTAACGTTTTTAAGTATTTAAAGACGGGCTGTAATGCCGAGCTTTCTATAGACAGCTTTGTAGCCCCTGTTGTCACAGTAAATGCAGGTGATGAAATTGTCTTACCCGAAACCGTTGATGTAATATACAATGACCGTTCCAAAAACACATCAATACCTGTAGAATGGTATGAGGAACAATATTTAAATATTGACGTTTCCAAGGAGGGCACATATGAAATATGGGGACGTGTCATGGATGACCATTATGGAAAAGACGAACAACAGGCAGAGGTTTCCTGCACTGTCATTGTTAAATTAGATAATCTTGTTATAAATCCAAGCTTTGAGGACAGTGATACTTCAATGTGGAAAGTAACCTATGAAGGAAAATCAAATCCTACAGATTATCAGGTTAAGTCGGACGACGCATACAGTGGTGACGTTGCCTTCCATTTCTGGTCTGAGAATGACATGGAATTTAGCATAAGTCAGGAGTTTACCGATTTAGAGGCTGGCACTTATGATTTGAAAGCTTATTTTCAGGGTGGCGATATAGATGACAATGCCGAAATGGAGCTTTATGCCGTTTCAGATGATGATATTGTATACAGTGCGTCATTTAAAGCCAATGGTTGGGCAAATTGGCAAGTTCCAGAGATTTCAGATATAAACGTTACAGACGGTACCCTTACAATCGGCGTAAGAATTAAGTGTAACGCCAAAGGCTGGGGAACAGTTGATGACTTTACATTAAATAAGGTTGATTAAACAGCTTTAATTTAGCAAAAGTGGAACATGATTTAGATTATCCATGTTCCACTTTTTTTAATACCATATCTATTTTATATGAGAGTACTCCGATAATACAGCCCGTCACAAGACCTGCTATCAAAAGCACCGGCATATAATAAGTAATATTTATATTTTTAACAATAATAATTGCCACTATTAGCTGCCCGATATTATGGGACACACCCCCAGCTATGCTTACGCCAGTAATAGAAAATCCTCCGATTTTCTTAAATAAAGCCATAACAAAAAGGCTTAACAATCCTCCCGCAAGGCTGTAAATCATCATTGACATATTCCCAAACAAAAATGAGATAAGCACAATCCTTGCCACCTGAATACAAAACACCTGATATGTCGGGAGCATATAAAGAGCCACAACTATGACAATATTTGCAAGCCCCAGCTTTACCCCGGGTATTCCAAGCGAAAATGGAATAATCGCCTCCACATACCCAAATATCATTGCAAGCGCAGTAAACACTGCGCAATAGGCTATTCTTCTCGCCATAATTTTCTCCATAACATGCAATGCTAATATGCTATTATTTCATAACCGTCATCCGTCACAAGAACCTGTATCTCCCATTGGGCTGAAGGAAGTCCATCCTCTGTATAGACAGTCCAACCATCATCATCAGATATGTATATATCCTCTTTTCCCATATTAACCATTGGTTCAATCGTAAATATCATACCTGGAACCATAATCATTCCTGTATCTCTAGGGCAGACATAACTAACCCACGGATCCTCATGAAATTCAAGCCCTACTCCATGACCGCCAATTTCCCTTACAACACTGTATCCTTTTTCCATAGCAAATTCATTAATTGCAGCACCCATATTTCCGATTTTCTGCCAAGGTTTCACGTACTCAAGTCCGACGTCGAGACACTGCTTTGCAACATCCACAAGGCGCTTCTTCTCCGCCGAAACCTCGCCTATACAGTACATTCTCGACGAATCCGAATAATATCCCTTATATTTGGTGGAAACATCAACATTTATAATGTCCCCCTCTTTTAAAATCACGTCCTTTGATGGAATTCCATGACACACAACACTGTCAATCGAGGTACATACGCTCTTTGGAAAGCCCTCATAATTAAGAGGTGCTGCAATTGCACCCCTTTTTTTGGTAATATCACATACCCAATTATCAATCTCATAGGTGCTGACTCCAGCTTTTATATTTTCACCTATAAAATCAAGAATTTCAATATTAATCTTTGCGCTTTCCTTTATGCCTGCAATCTGTTCCTCATTCTTAATAATTCGCCTTGGTGGTACGAGCATACCTTTAATCTTGTATTCATCACGTTTCACATCAAAGCTTGCATGACACTTTTTATATTTTTTACCACTTCCGCACCAGCAGTCATCATTCCTGCCGATTTTCTCCTCTACTTCCTTATCAAAAAGGTTCTTCTCCGAAACCTTTTTTCTCATTGTATTGTATTCTAAAATACTTTTTCCACTACTCATTTCGCTATTATATCCTTAACTACCTCTCCAGCTATAATAAGACCTGCAACGGATGGGACAAAAGCATTACTTCCAGGAACCTGCCGTCTCTGGGTACACTTTCTCACCGTACCCGGAGGACATATGCAATTCGTCCTACAGCTTATCGCCATATCGTCAATCGGTGTCATTGCCTTTTCCTCAGAATAAACAACCTTTAGTTTTTTTATTCCACGCTTTTTAAGCTCCCTGCGCATAACCTTTGCAAGAGGACAAACACTTGTCTTGTATATGTCAGCCACCTTAAACGCTGTCGGGTCCATTTTATTTCCAGCCCCCATGGAACTTATTATAGGTGTTCCGCTTTTATCAGCCTGCATTATAAGCTCTATTTTTCCTGTCACTGTATCAATTGCGTCAACTACATAGTCATATTGGTTGAAATCGAATTGCTCTGCTGTATCCGGAATATAAAAAGTTTTATATATATTAACATTGGCATCAGGATTAATATCATGTATCCTGTCTTTTGCAACATCCACCTTATATTTTCCAACCGTACTTCTTGTGGCGAAAATTTGACGGTTAATGTTTGTAAGGCATACCTTATCATCATCTATCAAATCCAATGTACCTACTCCGCTTCTAGCTAAAGCCTCAACTGTATATCCGCCTACACCTCCTATACCAAAAACCGCAACCCTTGCGTTTTTCAGTTTTTCCATTCCA
>CAYTGS010000081.1:3434-8950 GCA_964437435.1 uncultured Roseburia sp. | reverse complement strand
TAAATTCACAGTCCCAAGCTCTGGTTTAAATGAATGTATACAAACGACAGCAATAATACGGCACCAACGTTGTCCTCCTCAAGGTTCATGACCATTCCGTAAACCTCTCCAGGGAATTCAAGAAGCTCGCCCTGCATTGCCTTCTCAAGACCATGCACACGTGCGATACCGTCTGCCACCTGAATTACAGTACCCACATCAGATACCTCTAAATCAGCGGCATATCTCTTTATCTGATCCTTAATCACTGAACTTATTTCTTCTGGTCTTAAATTCATATGATTTTGCCCTTTCTATTAGTTTTGTAGCTGAATAGCAAGAAGCTGACGCTCCAGCTTTTCAAGCTTTGTACGAATACTGCTGTCAACTACCCTGTCACCCATTTTGATGACCATGCCTCCTATAAGGTCTTCATCTACACTGTAAATACATTCGATTGACTTATATCTGGTGGTTGCAAGCAGTCTTGACTCTATATTATTTTTTTCATTTTCATTTAACGCTATGGATGTTGTCACATATGCCGTACCGATATTCCTGTACTCCTTTACCTTTGCGATAAACTCATCGATTATTGCCTCTATATCGGAGTACCTGTCTTTCTCGATTATAGTGATGATAAATCCAACAAACTCTTTGCTCAATTTGTTTTCAAAGACATTTTTAACCACCGTCATTTTATCCTCTTTGGGGATTTTGGGATGATTCATAAACTGTCCAAACTCAGTGTTTGTACGGATTATCTCACGAAAAGCAACTGCCTCCTCTAAAAGGAAAGCTGTGTTGTTCTCCTCTACGGCAAGTTCAAACAACGCCTGCGAATACGTTTGTGAAACTAGCTTAGCCATGTGCTATCACCTATTTCCTTCAAAGTTTCTTCAATGAGTTCATGCTGGGCATTTGTATCTATATTTGACTGTACAATCTTAGCCGCCATAACAGAAGCAACAGCAATCATTTCACGCTTAACTTCGTCTGCCATCTTCTGTTTTTCAAGTTCTGCCTCAGCCCTGGCACGTTCCACAATCCTAGCTGCCTCATCCTTAGCGTCCGCAACTATCTTTGCTTCGTTTTCCATGCCATGTTTTCTGGCATTGGCTAAAATTGCTTCCGCTTCTTTGTCTACCTGCTTAAGCTTTTCTTCATATATGGCACGTGACTCAGCAGCCGCTTTCTGGTCTGCTGCCGCCTGGTCCAATTCACCCTTTATCTTTTCCTGCCTGTCAGAAAGCATCTTCCTTACAGGATTGAATAAAAAGTGGGAAGCAAACATGAAAAGGAAAAACATGGCAATTATCATAAGAACTGAATCTGCCAAAAGCTGTAAATCCAAATCAAATAAACGGCTTAAGCCTTCCGTTTCGGTAGCAAGTATCATAACCTTTAGCCTCCTTTCTTAATTTTACTCCGTAAAATAAGAGGTCGCACAAAATCATAGATTTTGGCGGACGTGTCACACCACATTTTCTCCTAATTTACGAATTCTTTCTCGCACTAAAGCGAAAAAATCTCAGATTTTTTCGTTCAAATAATCTACTAATCTACGGAACTAAAGGTTTTACGAACAATAACAGCATGGCTACAAGAAGACCATAAAGACCTGTTGTTTCGGCAACTGCCTGTCCAAGTAACATCGTAGAAGTTACATCTGACTTAGCGCCTGGGTTTCTACCTACTGCTGCTGCTGCATGACCTGCTGCGATACCTTGACCTACACCAGGTCCGATACCTGCAATAACTGCAAGTCCTGCACCGATTGCTGAACAACCTAAAATAAAGTTTGAATTAAATTCCATATCTGTTTTCCTCCTGAATTTGAAATGTTTTAGTACGGGCTGACAAAACATGGATTTTGTCAGCAAGCGTCTTTTGCCTGCTTATAAAATCTTTTTGTCTTACCCCTCGATTGCGTTATTGATATACGTCATTGTCAGCATACAGAATACATATGTCTGAATTGCTCCTGAGAACAAATCAAAGTATACATGCAATGCTGCCGGCCAAGCTGTGGCGATAAATCCAAGCAGACCATAAATAAGAGCCATCATAACAGTACCTGACAGAACGTTCGCAAACAGACGAAGCGACAAAGAAATAGGTACTGCTATGTCACCGATAATGTTTATCGGTGCCCATATTGGCCATGGGTCGCACAATCCCTTGATGACACCTTTAACCTTCTGGTATTTGAATTTGTTAAAGGTAATCAATGTGAATGTCATGATACCCAGCGCAAATGTCACGCCGTAATCGGCGGTCGGGGGTCGCAAACCCATAAGTCCGGAAATATTACTTAACAGGATAAATATAAACAGCGTACCAATGTAGTTTGCAAAGGCTTTACCATTTTTACCCATAACACCTGTAATCATTCCGTCAAGCTTTTCCACAACCAGCTCCGCCACGTTTTGGAAAGCTCCGGGGACCTCCGTCGCATGTTTTACAGCCCTGTTTGCACATAGACAGAATATCATAATGATAACCATGACTATGAAAAGGCATACATGCGTAGTTGTTATCCACAGCTTCTGACCAAACAGCTCATACTGAAACACTCCATGTATCATAAAGTCGATGTCATCAGCACCGGATAACAAAAATCCTGCTCCCATACACTCACCTCCTTATATTATTTTATTCAGTTTTTACATCTTCTGTAGTCTCATTCATGGAAATTTGTCCGGAATGAGACATTTTTATAAATAACGGCTGTATATATGCCGATACCTTAAGTCCCATTACCCCCAAAAAAGCTGCCAGAGGATTTCCAATTTTCGTCATCATTAGTACCCCAAGTACTATTACCACTGCAAAATACCTTATGATGTTTTGTTTGGTTGCTGTCGCCTGCGCCCCCTTTTCGTCTCTTTCCACGGTGGAATTAAGTGTAACCGCCATGTGAATTGCCATTAATAATGCAGTCAGTACTCCTACCCAGAGTCCTATACTGTAGTTCGCCTTATCATCTGCGAGAAACAAGCCGATTACCTGACAAATAATGCCAAACACAATAATTCCCAGCATAAGCCCCGGGAGTGCCGTATTTACCTGTCTAAGTCTGCTTCTAATCATACTTATTCTCATCCTTATCATCTTCGTAAATTTTCCTTGCCAGAATAAATATATTTCTAAAGCCCGCTAAGGCTCCAACAAAGAATAATAAAACAAACCAAAATGCAGTCCCAGCCTTGCTGTCAATGTATAGGCCTGCAAAAGAGCATAAAAAGATTGGGACAAGCATATTGATACCAAACTGTGTGATGACAGCCAGCGACTGGTATACTGACTTTTTATATTTTTTATTCTTTTTCATCACTATGCCTCCATATGCTTGTTTTTTGCCTAATCTTAAACGCCTAACTATAATTATACAGAATTTTGTCTAAATTGTCTAGTAAATGTCTGATTTTCATGCGATTTTAATTCAACTTTTTGTGTTTTTCCTTTATTTATGCTTGTTTACACAGATTAAACAAGTGCATCCGCAAATGAAAACTTAGCCTCAGTTGCCGCCCTAAGCTCAGGTTTTGCCAATTGGAAGCAGTCAATAATCTCAGGAGAAAATACACCGCACTCCCCACGTATTATCATCCTTTCAGCTTCCTCAACCGCATATGCCTCCTTGTATACACGCTTGCTGACAAGCGCATCAAACACGTCAACTATAGAAACCACCTGTGCCCATATTGGTATCTTGTCTCCTTTGAGCTTGTCAGGATATCCGTTTCCGTCATACCTTTCATGATGATATCTGCATATTTCATAGCTGTACTTGAAAAACTCATTATCATCCTGATGAAATTTTTCAAGGATTTCGCAGCCATATATGGTATGCTTTTTCATTTCCTCAAATTCCTCCGGCGTAAGCCTGCCAGGCTTTAACAATATACTGTCGGGGATTGCAATTTTACCTATATCGTGAAGCGCAGAGGCATTTACTATAAGCGCCGCCTGTTTCTCGGTAATTCCATACTTAGGATAGAAATCCATAATGTATTTTAAAAACATTTTTGTAAAATAACGTACACGATTTATATGCTCGCCTGATTCAAGGCTCCTAAACTCTACAACAGAGCTTAGGGCATTTATAAGGAAATCATTGTTCTTCTCAAGCTTAATCTTGCTCTCCACCAGCTCCTTGGTACGCTTATCAAGCTCTATCTCCATATTTATCCTGCGTTCATACAATTCTATTATGTTTTTTGCACGGCGCATTACAACATTGGGCGCAAAAGGCTTATAGATAATATCCGAAGCCCCATATTCATATGCTTTTTCATCACTCTCATCAGTTGACTCGCCTGTAATCATAATAACCGGAATATTGTCGATATATCCCTCATCATTCATAAATTTCAATACTTCAAGCCCTGAGCGTTTTGGCATAAGAAGGTCAAGAAACAAAAGGCATATCCTGTCACTTGAATTTTTAATCAGGTCAACCGTCTGCTCACCGTCCTTCGCCTCGATAATATTATACTGTTCTTCAAATATAAACTTAATCATTTCACGGTTTAATTCCGCATCATCCGCAATCAGTATAGTATCCCTTCCATTCATACCCCAATACTCCTTTCTACTAAGTATTTACACTATGACAAAAGCTTATGTATTCCGTCAATAACCATGTTGTAATCTCTTGTCACATCCTCCAATTGAATTTTAGCCGTATCTAAATCCTTTCCCCTCAGTGTCTCCGTTATAGTATGTGTAGATTCAAACAACTTTTTAAATGCCATATTCTGGCACATTCCCTTCATAGTATGCGCTGCCCTGAATGCTTCTTCCGTATTTGCTCCCTCTATTGATTTTACAAGTGTATTATAGCTTTCATCCTTTGCAAACATTCCCGCAAACTTTGTAATTCTTTCTTCTGTTCTGAGTCTTGACATGATATCATCATAATCGCCACCAATCTCTGCATAGAATTCTTGAACTGTCATGAATTATCCTCCTCTTACACGAAATATATTGTAACACTTGAATTATATCCTATATTGACTGATAATTCAATGATGTTTTCTGTAGTTTTTCTATACTTTTTATTGAAAATTGCCACAAAATAGATTAAACTGATAAAAATAGCACGGAAGGAGCGCTTCTATATGGAAGATTTTAAGATTTTTAGGAAAAGAATGATACCCGAAGAATGTATTCCTCTTGATGATGATGAAATTCTTGAATTTAATGAGGACAAAATTATCACCAAATGGCACGTGCTTAAGCCAAGACGTGATTTCGACCACGGTTATTCCTGCTATTATCCCAAGCTCGGATTTAAGGTAAGCAAGTTTTTTTGCCCCGACAATTCCTTTCTATATTGGTACTGTGATATTATAGACTGTCATTTTGAGGATGACGGAAAGACGGTCATTGCATCTGATTTGTTGGCTGACGTGATTATATATCCCGACGGATATGTGAAGGTTGTTGACTTAGACGAGCTTGCGATATCCCTTGAAAAGGGATTGTGTGAGCCATCACTTATTTCCCAGGCTCTCCGCAAGCTCGATAAG
>CAYTGS010000081.1:0-3334 GCA_964437435.1 uncultured Roseburia sp. | reverse complement strand
CCCAGGCTCTCCGCAAGCTCGATAAGCTACTCAACCTTATATATGATGATAAATTTGAGGTGCTCTGCGCACCTATTGAAGCATATCTATAATTTACTTGCAAGCAAGTTTACTTGCTTCCCCAAGCAGTCACATTATCCCCCAAAACCGTAAAGGTCATTACTACCTTTCTCTGGTTTTGATTAAAATATAGCTGCTCACTTGGCATTTCAATAAATACACCTTTGTAGGTTATACCGTCTATGGTGATTGTCATGTTTGGAGTACCCTCCTCATAATCCCATGTACCTGTAAGCTCGCCAGTAACGGTACCGTCCTCATTTAAGGTTATGTTTGACGGTGTAGCTATTCCCACCTTTGCTGTTCCAAGGTTTTGGTAATAGGTTGTAGGATTATGGATTATAAATTCGTAATCACCGCACATTTTATCCATTTCATAGCCTGTCCGGCTTATTTCCTCACCTGCGTATTCATAGGGTGCTGCAACAAGCCATCCGTCCTCGTTGACAAATAACTGCTGTACCCTTACCTCATGTGCCTCGGCTATACCGTTTTTGCCATTCTCAAAACGGGTATGGTATACCATATAGATATTTCCGTCATCTGATACATAGGCTGAGTTGTGTCCCTGTGACACCCTTACTTCACGGTTTCCGGTCCAATCATACGAGCCCATTATCCTTATACCCACCTTCTCGAAAAGGTTATTACAGTTCTTTGTATAGACTGCGCTGTTTCCTGCCTCGTCCACATATGGTCCTATTATACTTTCAGAGCGGAATATCCTTATCTGGTAGCCCCCCTCTGCGGTAAGTCCGCCGTATGACACGAAAAGGTAATAATAATTATCTTTCTTAATGATAAACGGTCCCTCGCCTGATACGCCAAAGCCCCCATGGAGCTTATAGCCGTAATACTGGTCGGACTGGTTAGCCACCGTCTCGTAGGTCGTATTATAATCCCTAAGTCCTGTATTTTCATCAAGCCTTACGATATATATTCCTCCAAACCATGAGCCGTAAACCATCCACAGCGAGCCGTCATCATCAAAGGTAACGCAGGGGTCTATACAGTTTAGCTTTGTATTCGTCGTACTCTGGTATCTTGTAAGGTCTGCACCCTCACCTAATACCTTGTATACGTCGGTTAGATTTGCGTCATGTGAGCTGGTGTTGAAGCCTGAATAGATTACAGGTCCACCGTATTCGTAAGGTCCCTCTATATTGTCTGCTGTAAGCATTACAATAACCGAGTTCCAGTCGTCACCGTTTACACTCATATACATACAGTATTTATTCATATTCGGATTATAAATTACATCGGGTGCCCAAAGGTTTCCTCCAAGGTTTGGATTTGAATCGGTTTTGCAGTATTCATCCCATTCCTTTCCGAAAAGTGTTGAATAATCCGAATTTATATTCATTGTAAATGTTTCCCAATTGGTAAGGTCAGTACTTTTAGCCCATGCCATATGTGAGCCGAATATATAATATGTACCATTGTCATAAACCACCGAGGGGTCATGGACTGACACCCTGCTGTATGACACTTCCGTCATTACTTCCTCCTCCTCATTCTCCGTATCGTTTTCCGTATTTATTTCCGTATTATTTTCATCTGTGGCTGTTGATATTTCTGTCTCCTGAGTATTTTCTGTATTCGCAGTGTCTGTGGCTGTACCTGCGCATCCTGCCATACACCCCGTAACAAGTGTTAAAATGCCTGTCAGCAATAATTTTTTATTCACTTTCATTTTAATCCTCTATTCTAAAGCAACCTGCCCACATTTTTAAAAAGGGGCGTTTTTTGAATTAAAAACGCCCCTTAATGTTTTGCAGACTAATTAGTAATTAAGTTCAATGCCAATCATAGCATAAGCTTCCTTAGCTGCCTCAAGTGCTGCCTTGTTAGCATCATTAGCCTTCTGCTCAAGCTCTGATACGAAGTCGTTTGCGTTCTTTCCTTCGAGACGAACCTGATCCTCAACACCCAATGTATCGCCTACTGCCTGATATGATGTTGTCAGGAAGCTAGAAAATCCTGGAATTTGGCAATCACCGAATGGTATAGGGTTCTTGCAGTTTGCAAAGAAGTCATCAAAGTACTTACCATACTTCTCATCTTCCTCTGCCGTTACTAAATCCTCTCCGTTTACAGGGTCATATACTGAGTTATATGTTCTTGTCTGTGCTGTAGGATAGAATGACTGCTGGAACTCCTCCCAGATTTCCGCATCTGTTGTGATTGGGCAAGGCATAGCCTGTCTGTAAAGAGGGTTCTCTGCATATGTGTCAACATCCTCGTATGCTGCAAGCTTAGCTTTCCAACCTTCAACACCCCAGCCCATCCACTTTAAGAGCTCATAAGCTTCTCTTGGATACTCTGTTGCTGATGAAATTCCACCAAAGTCAAGTACACCGAATGTATATCCGCTTGCACTTGCAGGAGTTGTATAAGGTACCCACTCCATACCACGGTTCCTATAGTCAGGTGTATCGAATAAGTTAAGGTATGTCCACCAAGCGTCAAGCTGGAAGCCAAGCTTTCCTGTGTATGCTGCCCACATTGTTCTATCGCCTGTCCATGCTTCCATCTCGTCTGTATCACCGTAAGGTGCATGATACTTTCCATTTACAAGCTCTGCCCACTGGTTAACACCTTTAGCCCACTCATCCATGTGGAAGCTCTCGCCATCCCAGCCAAACTCACCAATTAAATTATCGCCGTTTGAAACAGGATAATATGTGATAATTGAGTGGTACTGGTTAAATCCGTATGTGCCTGCGTCAGTGTTTGTAGCTGCCTTGAATGAGTCAATCATCTCGTCCCATGTCCAGTTTGTAGCCGGTGCGTCAAGGTTAAGTGTCTCAAATACGTTTAAGTCACAGTAAATAGCGTCCGGGAAGAACTTGATAGGTGTGGCAAGCTTCTTGTCCGTACCATAGTAACCAAGCTTTGCGCTGTTGATTGAGGGAAGGATGTTCTCATTTTCAGGGTCATTCTCCCAATACTCTGTCATATCGCCAAGCAATGCGTTAGAAAGGGCGAAATCACAGTTTCCTAAAATCATGAAGCAGTCTGGTGTCTGTCCTGACTGTACAAGGTTTAGGAGTGTGTCATTATATCCATCTGTTGAGAATGCCTGTGTCTCTACATGGATATTCGGGTACTTCTCCATAAATGCATCTGCAACTGCCTTTACAAGGTCATCATTGTCAAAATGCATATAGGTCAGTGTGATTTCATCCGTTGTCATCTCAGGCAGAGCTGACTCTGCTGATGATGTGTCAGTCGAAGCCGAAGCAGACGAATCTGTTGAGCTTGATGATGACGA
>CAYTGS010000080.1:0-9008 GCA_964437435.1 uncultured Roseburia sp. | reverse complement strand
TCCATTTCAGGCATCATAATGTCCATAAGAATCAAATCAAAATAGGATTCTTCTGTTTTGGCACAGATATCCACTGCAATTTTTCCATTTTGTGCAACTGTGACATCCGCTCCTGCGTCATTTAGGATTTCCGTTGCAATCTCGGCATTTAATTCATTATCCTCTACAAGCAGGATATTATAGCCTTCAAGCGTAAACTCACTTTGTGTCTGCACACCGCTTTCTTCCACATCATGGTTGATGACAAAAGGAAGCTCAACCGTAAATTCAGTTCCTACATTTTTCTCGCTCTTCACATAAATTTTGCCGCTTAGCATTTCAACAAATTGCTTGGTAATAGACATGCCGAGACCTGTTCCCTGATAATTGGTTCTGCTTTGGCTAATATCCTGTGCAAACACATCGAAAACCTTTGGCAAAAACTCTTTGCTCATGCCTACTCCGGTATCACTAAACTGCATACTGAACAGCACATTCTCTTCATCGTCAGCAAGCTCCTCAATGCGGAAAATGATTTTGCCACCCTCGTTAGTGAATTTCACAGAGTTACCCAATATATTTATGATGATTCGTTCCAAATGCAGTGCATCGCCAATCAGTGCGGAATGCTTAATCTTCTCAAAATCCGTGATAAAATCAATATTTTTATCAATCAGTTGTCCTCGAATGATAGAACTGCATTTTTCAGCGACTGAAATCAAATCAAAAGGTGCTTCATTTACACTGACCTTACCGGATTCAATCTTGCTCATATCGAGAACATCGTTAATCAGCGAGCACAGATGACGGGAAGAATTATCTATTTTGTGAAGACAATCCTCCACACGCTCCGGATTGGTCGTATTGCGCAGCGCAATGCCTGTCATACCAACGATTCCATTTATGGGTGTTCTGATGTCATGGCTCATTCTGCTTAAGAAATCACTCTTGGCATGGCTTGCTTCCTCTGCTGCCGCAAGCGCTGCCGAAAGAGCTTTCTGCTGTGCCTTGTCCTTCTCCGCATTATATTTTTTCTTATAATAAAAAAATATATAGGTCATTCCCAGAACAAAGACGAGAATATCTGAGAGAAAAATAACAATCCACGAACCTTTACTGACCCAGCCTCCCTTTGGCTGCACGCTCAGCTTCCATGTTATATTCGTGGGTACTGCCACATCCACCTCGACAGCATCTGTAAGTTCACTATCTGTTGACTCTGTGGCAATCAGTGTCTCATCTCCATACTCACGATAAAGACGATAATCATAGCCTTCATATGTATATTTTTCCAAGCTAAACTGTTCATTAATCATGTCTAAATCCAGAACTATCATAACAAAGCCCCAGAAGTGGTCTGGCTCATCAGATACACTGGAGTAAATGGGTTTTCTGGAAATCAATCCTTTCCCGCCCTGTTTCAGTGTCAAGGGACCGGACAGGATAATTTCACCCGTCTCTCTTGCCAGAGTTGCCTCTTCCACGCGAGCAGGATCAGCAAACAAATCATGGCCTAACGCCTCTTCATTCCCTTCATACGGATGCAGATATGTTACAACTCCTCCCGGTGCCATCTGAACGCAGCGGATATTGCTGGAAGAACCATAAATGTTTTCTGCAAGTTCATCGAAATCCTCTTCAATGACATCTTCCCCATATTCATCCAGCAGCGCACCCCAGACATTCAAGTCCTGCACATAGCTTTCTATGATTCTTGAAATGTCTTTTGCTTTAGCCTCAGCCTCATATTTGGCTATTTCCCGGCTGCTTTTTGCAATTATGTTTGCGGCTGTCGCAGATATCGTACCTATGACAAGCAGCAAAGGTAAGGCTGCAAACAGCATTTTTTTACGAATATTTATTTTCTTCATAACCCTGTATCCCCTTATAAATGCCACATGTTTCATAAGCAGCATTTATCATACTTTTATCAATAACTGTTTTTTTGAAAGAATAAGTATTATTTTTTAACAATTATATGATTTGCATATAAAATTTTCACTAAATATTATATTACAATGTGACTTTTTTCGCAATTACTTTTCTTGATGTATGTAAATAAATCAAAAGAAATTAATACAAATTAACGCTTTAACCTCCCAAAATGTAACAAAAAATAAGCTCAAATGTAAATGACAAAACGTTAAAAAGTATTGATTTTCATCTTTATTTTTTATAATATACATATAACACCATTTGGTGGACTGCTGTAAACGACTTGTAGATTGAACGGAGCAGATTTTAAAATACAACAGATAATCCAACAGCTTGTAAGGAATGACGGAATGGTTGGAAAATACAAGGGACAATCCGATTGCTAGTTTGGAATGACATAATTTATCGGAATATTACAAATGACAGTTCTAGTGGCTTGTAAGGAATGACTGAATATACTAGAGATATAAAGTGGTTGCTGATAAGGAATGGCTTGATATTACCATATACATATAAGAAAAGTAATATATACCTAATCCAGCAAATGGTGAATATTTGGGTAGTTACATATATTAGGATATAACGCATGCAGTGCTTAACGAGTATTAAGTATTGTGTGCGTTTTTTTGTAAAAATTAATATCTTTATAGAACCTGAAATGGGGAAATGTGCAAAAAAAATTGCGGATTTGATAGCTTTGTTAACATGAAAAATAGGTTATAATGAAAAGAAATGTGGTTTTAATACACATATCGAAAGGGATGATTATGTGAAAGAAAATCGACGTATTTCTATGATATACGGAATATTTCTTATAATCGGACTCCTACTTTGTATTGGCAGTTTGATTTTTATTCCTATTGAAACCCATACTGCATATGATACAACGGCAAAGATTGAGTTGTTGCCTACTGATATTACAATAGAGAATGAGGATGTACGGGAATTTCATTTTAAGGATATTGATTGGAAAAAAAACGGAAGCTGCCTGAATTTTAATTCCACACATCAGGAAGTTGAAGTGAGAGCTGATGGTGAACTTATTTTTCAAAGGAAATCGGTACAAACCATTTGGGGACATACACCTGGTTTTGCATGGGAATATATAGAAATTCCGGTAGATACAGATGAGGTTACGGTAACAGTAACAGCATGTTATCCTGAGGTGCGTGATATGACAATGACGTTTTATCAAGGATTTGGTAAAGACATGGTTCAAAGTGTTTTCCGCCAGGAGATTTTCACAGCTATTATAAGCTTTTTGGATGTATGCATGGGATTTATCCTGCTTGTATATGGAATTGCAATGTATAAAAGGTCAAGTATTGGCGTATCCATGGTTTATCTTGGAATGTTTACGGTTCTTTTGGGGATATGGTCTCTTACCGAAAATGGTGTCGTGGCACTTCTCCTTGTAAACAGGGCGGCTTGTTCATTTATTTCATTTACTGCGCTTGCTTTGATTGGACTGCCTTTTATCTTGTTTGTACGAAGCTATTTGCAGACGGATGACAAATATATGTATAAAATAATGATGGGGATAAATATTCTTAACATTATTCTGACATTTCCACTTCAGATTTTCGGAATTCGTGACATGAAGCAGACGCTTATGATGACGCATATTTCAATGGTTGTTGCAGTTCTTTATCTGCCCTACAGCATGTTGCGTATTCTTTGTAAGCACAACATAACACGGAGATTTTGGGTGACGATATGTAGCCTGTTAAGTATGTGTCCCCCGTTAGCATACAGCCTTTTTATGTACTATAGCGGCTCACATAATGTAGACAGTTACGCAAATGTTTTTCTATTTATATTTGTTGCGATTTTTGCCGTAGATGTTAGCTTTTCTATCATAAGAGATGTTGACGCAGGAAAAAAGGCTGAAATTTATCAGGAGCTTGCTGAGAAAGATATGCTTACAGGATGTTATAACCGAAATGCTTATAGAAATGACACGGAGAATTGGGTTGATTTACAGGGGGTTCTTCTTGTTGCATGTGATTTGAACAATTTAAAACAATGTAATGATACATTAGGTCATACTTTTGGAGACCAGTATATTATAGATTCTGCCAATATTCTGAAAAAGGTCTTCGGACAATATGGAAAAGTTTACCGTATCGGCGGTGATGAATTTTGTATTATCATTCCTGATGGCAGTAAATGTAATATTAGAAGCCTTATTTCCATTCTTATAGAGGAAGAGCGTATCTATAATAAAACATCTTCGGTTATATATTTGGAGATTGCCTGTGGTTATGCTGAGTTTGAGCCGCAAAAGGACTTAAAAATGGAAGACATTAGAATTCGTGCAGACGAGCAAATGTACGAAAACAAAAGGGAGCTTAAAAAAATGAGAATCGTTTAGTGGATTTTTGGTTCTGCTAAACGATTTTTGTTTACATATTGTTTTCGGATGTGTTTTGGAATATAATGTAACTGGTCTTATAATGGAGGAAAATACAAATGAAATTTATGATTGCATCAGACATACATGGGTCTGAGTATTATTGCAAAAAGCTGTTAAAGGCGTATGACGAGGAGAAAGCAGACAGGTTAATTTTATTAGGCGATTTATTATATCACGGACCTAGAAATGACCTGCCAAGGGATTATGCACCAAAGGCTGTAATGGAGCTTTTGAACAATAGGAAGAATGATTTGCTTTGTGTTAGGGGAAATTGCGAAGCGGAAGTAGACCAAATGGTTTTAGAGTTTCCGGTACTCGCTGATTATGCTTTAATTGCTGTGGGTGATAGAATTATATTTGCAACTCATGGTCATCATTATAATGAAAATAATCTGCCACCGCTTCATAAGGGCGATATTTTGTTGAACGGACATACTCATGTACCTAAGTGTGTTGAGAATGAGGATTATATCTACATGAATCCGGGCTCTGTTTCAATGCCAAAGGAAAACAGTTATCATGGTTATATGACATATGAAAAAGATACCTTCCTATGGAAAGATTTTGACGGAATGATTATAAGTAAATATAAAATATAATATTGCTAAAAAGTTATAGACAATTTGGTATTTTGTGTGAAGAATAAACAGGGAATTATATATGGAAAATAACAATGCAGAATTAAAATTACAAAGGGACGAAAATGGCCTTGCACTTGTCGGAAATGGTCAGACTCTAAGGGGGGATTTTACGAAAATGCTCCCAAGAATACGACGTGGAAATTTCCAATCGGAGCTGTTGGTAAAGGCATCAAAAATAAAAGGGCTTGATGGTGTGACAACGGTAATGGACTGTACGGCGGGGCTGGGTGAAGACTCTATTTTGTTGGCTGCCGCAGGCTTTATGGTAAGGATGTACGAGCGTGATTCTATTATAGCGGCACTTTTAAGGGATTCGTTGCAACGAGCCATAGAAATTCCAGAACTGAAACCCATTGTAGAACGTATGGAGCTTTATGAGGAAGACAGCCTTAAAGCCTTATCTCATCTAAATGAAGTGCCAGACGTAATTTACCTTGACCCTATGTTTCCGTCCAGACAAAAGAGTGCATTGGTAAAGAAAAAATTCCAAATGCTTCAGCAATTAGAACAGCCTTGCGAGGAAGGGGATAAATTCTTGCAGGCAGCGATAGCATGTAAGCCGAGGAAGATAGTTGTTAAACGACCTCTAAAGGGTGAATTTTTGGGAAATCGTAAGCCTGATTATTCAATAAATGGCAAGACAATCAGGTATGATTGTATAGTTATTCCAAGGTGATTATGTTTACAAGCAACTTGATATATATTTGTCAATTATTTTCCATTAGATGTTTGTAATTATTTCCCCAAACCTGCATTGATTCTAAAATCGGTCGCATAGATTCTCCAAGTTCGGAAAGGGAATATTCCACTCTTGGGGGAACCTCCGGATAAGTGGTACGGACAATGATACCGTCTTTTTCCATAGAACGGAGGCTTTCAGTGAGAACCTTTTGGCTGATGCCCTCCAAACTTTTTTGTAATTCATTAAATCTCCATGGACGAACCAGAAGATTTCGTATAATCAGTAATTTCCATTTATTTCCAATCAATGATACGGTTGTTGCCACTGGACATTCAGGCAATTCACTCTTTGTTTTCATAATATCACTCCAATACTTAAAATATACTATTATATTCTGATTGTATTGTATCAGATATAAAAATTAAAAACAATATAGGTTACAAAAAAGTGCGTACTTGATTGTAATAAAAAATCCTGTATAATAAGAATTACAGAGGGCGGGAAAGCTCGCTGAATATAATCAATAAGGAAAATAGGAGGATTTAATTATGGCACTTTCAAATTTATACGGATGGAACAAGAATACATACGAGGCACCTACAGCTTGTGGAACAGCATGCGGAGCAGGTGACAAGCCGGAAGAAAAGCCAGCAGCTTGTGGAACAGCATGCGGAGCAGGTGACAAGCCGGAAGAAAAGCCGTCAGCTTGTGGTAGCGCATGTGGAGCATCTGATAAGTAAAAAATTTTGAGTAGGAGGTTGGATAGGATGAGCCAGTATTTTGCATTTCAATGGCATATTACAGATGAATGTGACCAGCGTTGCAAGCACTGCTATATTTTTTCAGGAGAAGGCTGCAAAGAGCTTAAGAGTATGACCTGGAAACAGATGCAGGAAGTAGTGGCAAACTGCGAGGATTTCTGTAAAACTTATAATAGAATGCCTTATTTCTATATTACTGGTGGAGATCCTATCCTTCACCCTGATTTTTGGAAGCTGTTGGTATTGCTTAAAAGTAAAAATATACCATTTACCCTCATGGGAAATCCATTCCATTTGGATGATGAAATCTGCAGAATGTTAAAAGTGTGCGGATGTGAAAAGTATCAGATGTCACTTGATGGAATGAGGGAAACCCACGATTGGTTTAGAAAGCCTGGCAGCTTTGACCTTACACTTGAAAAAGTAGAGTGTCTGAATAGGGCTGGGATTAAAAGTATTATTATGAGTACCGTGTCAAAGACAAATATGAATGAGATACCGGATATCATTGATGCGGTAGTAAAAGCGAAAGTTAAAGTTTTTGCGTTTTCCCGCTATGTGCCTACAGGTGGAGAAGTTGATACAAGTATGACACCACAAGAATACAGAAATCTCCTTAAAATCTGTGATGAAAAATATAAGGCATATGAAGCGGAAGGCTGTGAAACTTATTTTAATAAAAAAGACCACTTATGGACGTTGTATGAGTATGAGACGGGACAGTTTAAACTCCCGCCTGATACAAAAGAGGGAATGGTTTATGGTGGCTGTAATTGTGGAAACTGCCATATCACAATATCATCAAATGGTGATGTAATGGCATGTAGACGTGTTACAAACAGCAAGGTGGCAAATATATTTGAAGACAGGCTCGCAGATATCTGGGTTGGTCAAATGGAGCAGTATAGGGATTACGATAAATTTACAAAATGCAGTAAATGTGAGCTTAAAGCATGGTGCAGGGGGTGTCCCGCAGTTGCAAACGGAACACATGGGAGTTTCTATGGTGCAGACCCTCAGTGCTGGAAAACCCAAAATGATATTACAGGGGAGGTATTACCATGTTAATGGATATAATAAAATCAAGACATTCAATCAGAAAATATACAGATGAGCAGATAAAAAGAGAGGATCTTGAAAAAATTCTTGAAGCAGGAAATTTTGCGCCTAATGCGGGTGGCGGTCAGAGAAGTATGATGGTTGCAATTCATAATAAGGAGCTTGCAACCCATGTAGGAAAAATGAATATGGCTAATTTTGACCGTACCCGTCTGATAGGAAGCTATGTCTCAAAGGAACAGCCAAGCTCTATAGATGACCCGACAATCAAAAATGGTTTTTATGATGCGCCTACGGTTGTCTGTATTTTTGCACAGAGCAATTTTATGTTTCACACAGCAGATGCGTTCTGTATGGCTGAAAATATGATTCTTCAAGCTACTGAGCTTGGAATTGCGTCATGCATTATTTCAAGGGGATACGAAACCTTTGATAGCGAGGAAGGTCGAAATCTTATGAAAGAATGGGAAGTTCCTGACGGTTATTCATGTCAGTGCTTTGTAATCCTAGGTTATATAGCTGGTGAACAGCCACACAGTAAACCAAGAAAGCCAGGCAGGATTAAGATAGTGGAGTAGTCCTGTAAAAATGGGGTGATTGAAAGATGTTATTTGTAAAGGATAAAAAAGATATTAATAAAATAGAAAGGTTAAGAAACGAGATAGATAGTTCAGATACCATTATTATCGGTGCAGGAGCTGGTCTTTCCACATCTGCGGGATTTATATATACAGGGGAACGCTTCCAAAAATATTTTAAGGATTTTGCAGATAAATATGATTTCCATGACATGTATTCGGGTGGATTTTATCCATATGATACATTAGAAGAACATTGGGCATATTGGAGCAGGTACATATATGTCAACCGTTACATGAATCCACCCAAACCAGTATATGATAAACTGTTTGAATTAGTAAAAGACAAAGATTACTTTGTATTGACAACAAATGTAGACCATTGTTTTCAGAAAGCAGGCTTTGATAAGCATAGAATATTCTATACGCAAGGAGATTATGGATTATTTCAATGCAGTGAGCCTTGTCATGGAGATACATATGACAATGAGGAAATGGTTCGTCAAATGGTGGAGGCACAGGGATTTGAGATTGGTGAAGATGGTACATTGATTGTGCCTGATAACGTTATATTGAAAATGTCTATACCGACAGAATTGATACCGCATTGTCCCAAATGTGGAAAACCTATGAGTATGAATCTTAGGTCAGACAATACTTTTGTAGAGGATGAGGGTTGGCATATTCACGCAGAATATTATTCTGAATTTTTGCGCAGACATCAGAATGTCAAGACGTTATTTTTAGAATTAGCTGTTGGATATAATACACCGGGTATAGTGAAATACAGTTTTTGGCATATGGTAAATGATTGGGAAAATGCCACTTATGCCTGCTTGAATTTAGGTGAAGCGTATGCACCAGATGAAATTGCTAAAAAGTCAATCTGCATTGACGGGGATATTGGAGATGTATTAGAAAAATTAAAATGTTAATTTTGAGTTTAGATTGCCATGA
>CAYTGS010000079.1:0-9108 GCA_964437435.1 uncultured Roseburia sp. | reverse complement strand
AGCGGAGATATTGAGCTTGACCTTAGCAAATAATTGGAGTTCATTATGAATGATGAAAAATCAATGATTGATGATATTGTCGCACAGCTTGATGCAGGTTTTTCTGCTGGTAAAGCTGTAGGACATTTCAATGTAGACGTCAAAGAGGGAGCTTCCGAGATTGTAAAGGAAGTGGAAACCCTCGGATGTACCGATTGCAATTCCAACTCCATGGCGTGTAGCGTTCCTACACTCCATGAGGGGTTGGATGATAATCAATAAAGTTTTAAAATTTTTTAGGAGGTAATCATTATGGCAGACAACACACAGGTTGATAACTTAGTTTCATTATTAGATGGATATGCTACAAAGGGCGGACATCATCTCAATGTTAACGTTCTTAACAGAGATACATTATTAGACGCTCAGAAGCATCCTGAGAACTATCCTCAGCTTACTATCCGTGTATCTGGATATGCTGTTAACTTCATCAAGTTAACACCAGAACAGCAGGCTGACGTTATCTCTCGTACATTCCATGAGGCTATCTAATTAGACTGCAAAATCCCCAGGATATATCCTGGGGATTTTTTTGTCTATTTTTCCAACTATTGGTAATATATTATTTATACCCTCCCTCACTGCACATGATTTGCATAAAAATCGAGTATTGTATTCATGTATGGTATGAATACGTCATTTGTAGCAAACAATATATTATGCTTGCTTGTAGGTACTTGTATCAATTGGACGTTAGAGGCTTTTTTGACAAATTCATTTTGCCCGTTTGCCCCTACCGTATCATCAAGTCCTGCTTGAAATAATAAAGAATCCGTACTATATTCTGACGCATTCATTCTGATTGTATTTGTCGCTTTTATTGCCGCACCAAGCCATCCAAAGGAACCTCCGTTAGTCTGGTAATATATATCGTTCATTTTAAGGTTTCTGATATATGCATATTTCGCCTCGCTCGTATATGAGCTGTCATCGAAATCGTATGTATCATCATATGGACCGCAGCCCAATATGTAGCCGTCCCCGAGTCCCACGAAATTTATCGCATTAGTCAGAGCATTGACTGCATTTGTGGGATATCCGTTAAAAAGTATCTCCATCATTGGAGAACTCAGCACCGCCGCATCAAACAGCCCGCTGTCCTCCTCTATAAGCATTGCCGCCACTGCTCCTCCCATTGAATGGGCATACATAAATAGTTTCTCATTATCCTTAAGCTTAGGATTTACAATATCATTTAAAAATATCTTATAATCGTCCGTATATTCATCAAACGATTCAATTGTGACTTTACATAAATCATCCTCTGTTCTGTATGAGTTTCCATGTCCCCTATACTCCATTATGCTGACCGAATATCCCGAATTAAGAAAATAATATATCATTTCTCTATACTTCACCGCTGCATCAGTGTAGCCATGTGCAATAACAATATGTGCCTTTGAATTATCCAATATATATTGTTCATAATAAAGACTATTTCCGTCATACCCCTCAAAATATCCAGTTTGGCGGAATTTATCAAGATATGGATATACAATATTTTCCATATCAGTCTGGTAATTTTCCTCACCTATATAAAAATCGCTATTTTCTGTCTTTGATAAATCCAATTGAACAGCATTTTCCGGTGTAGAAATTGTTTTTACAGGCCATACAAGATATGCAATCAGCGCCACCACAACTAATATTATGACACACAGCCTTCTTTTTATTTTTGTACTCATAGATGTCATTCTCCTTAGCATGTATTTACAGAACATTTATATTTTAGCATATTATATATTTTATATCAATTATTCAAATTTATATGGAATATGTTGCGTATTTGTGCTAAAATATGTATATATACTTTAATTTTTTACGGAGTTCAATTGCATGAAAAAAATAGCACTAATAAACGACTTATCGGGATTTGGACGTTGCTCGCTCACTGCGGCAATACCTGTAATATCTGCCCTAGGAGTACAGGCTTGTCCGTTGCCAACCGCCATTTTATCGGCTCAGACCGGATTTAACGGTTATTACTATGATGATTACACTTCTAACATGAATATGATAACGGACAAATGGGCAGATATGAATGAGCATTTTGACGGAATTTATTCAGGCTATCTTGGAAGCGACGCACAGATGGACAATGTGCTTTATTTTCTTGAAAAATTCCACTTAAACAATACTATTTATCTTTGTGACCCCATTATGGGTGACAACGGAGTGAAATTTCCAATTTTTACCCCAAAGCTTTTGGACAGTATGAAGGCACTTTCAAAACAGGCTGACGTTATCACACCTAATTTAACAGAGCTTTGTCTGCTCTGCGGTGTCGATTTTGATGAGCTTGTTTCACACAGCGCTGATGAGGATTACTGTGAACGCATATCAGATATGGCACATTCTCTTATGGATAATTCCAACAAAAATCAAATTGTCATAGTCACAGGTATACTTAGCCAAAATAATGATGTTACATATATCGGAAATCTGGCTGTTACTGACATCTACAGCTACTATGAAAAATCCCCTTACACTGGAAAAAGCTTTTCTGGCACAGGAGACTTATTTGCTTCCGTCATTGCAGGCTGCCTCGTGAAAGGACTACCAATATCGCAGGCGGTTGATAAGGCTATCGCTTTCCTTACTCCCGCTATTGAAGAAGCTTCAATTAATAACGAAGACCGAAATCAGGGTGTGTATTTTGAAAAATATCTCGGACTACTAACCGACTGTGATAATAACTCTCCGAATACTACCTTTTGTTGAATACCAATCCCATCGTAGTATTGTATTTTTAACTATCAAAAAGAAAAGAGGTCAATAATGAAATATATTTTGGCATCCGCTTCCCCTAGACGCAGGGAACTTTTGGCACGCACGGGAATTGAATTTGAAGTCATTCCCTCTGATGTAGACGAAAAGATTACAAAAAAAGTGCCTTCTGATATTGTCATGGAGCTGGCTAATCAAAAGGCACTGGATGTATATCAAAAGCTTAATATATCCGACTGTACAGTAATCGGTTCTGACACCATTGTTGTATACAGGGATGAAATACTCGGTAAACCGGCAGATGAGGCTGAAGCCTACGATATGCTTTCCCTGCTTGCCGACCGAACCCACCAGGTATATACCGGAGTATCTTTGATTATTAACAGCAACGGAACGCTTACCACCCGTACTTTCTATGAGAAGACAGACGTAACCCTCTATCCAATCTCAAAGGAAGATATTCACCTATATGTGTCATCAGGAGATTGCCTTGACAAAGCCGGAGCCTATGGTATTCAAGGGAATTTCTCTATTCACATTAAATGCATTAATGGTGATTACAATAACGTGGTGGGACTGCCAATAGGCAGACTTTATCAGGAATTAAAAGCAATAAAATCATGACGCTAATTCTCATCTGAATATGTTAGCGCACATTTAACCGCCCTATCCCAACCTTCAAGCCGTTTCTTGCGGTCTGCCTCATTCATTTGAGGCTTAAAGCATTTGGAAAGCTGCCAATTAGCTTTTATTTCTTCCCTATCCTTCCAATACCCTACCGCAAGTCCTGCAAGGTATGCCGCTCCAAGGGCTGTAGTCTCTATACAGCTTGGACGCAGGACATCACCCTTAATAATATCTGACTGAAACTGCATGAGAAAGTCATTTGCACTTGCACCACCGTCTACCCTAAGCTCCTTTATTGTCACACCTATGTCATTTTCCATGGCGCTAAGGACACTACAGGTTTGGTATGCAAGGGATTCCAATGTTGCCCTTATAAAGTGCTCCTTGTTACATCCCCTTGTAATTCCTACCACCATTCCACGGCAGTACTGGTTCCAATATGGAGCACCTAAACCTGTAAATGCCGGTACAACGTAGACACCATTGGTATCTTTAACTGCTCTCGCATAATCCTCCGATTCCGCTGAATTATTTATCATATGCATTTCGTCACGAAGCCATTGAATTGCTGCCCCCGCAACAAAAACACTTCCTTCCAAAGCGTACTCTATCTCATCATTATCGGATGCAGCAATCGTAGTCAGAAGTCCATGTTTTGAACTAATGGGTTCTTTTCCAATATTCATCAGCAGGAAACAGCCTGTGCCGTATGTATTCTTGACATCTCCCTTGTCAAAACAGCACTGTCCAAAAAGCGCTGCCTGCTGGTCTCCTGCCGCCCCAGATATAATTATTTCACTGCCAAACACTGACGCATATGTCTTACCATATATACAGCTTGATGGCTTGACCTCCGCAAGCATTGACTTAGGAATGTTAAACCTCTCTAGGAGTTCATCATCCCAGCATTTTTTATGTATATTAAAGAGCATTGTCCTTGATGCATTTGTATAATCGGTGACAAATACCTTTCCCTTTGTAAGGTTCCATATAAGCCATGTGTCAACCGTTCCAAAGGCAAGCTCCCCACGTTCGGCACGGCTTCTTGCACCCTCTACATTTTCCAAAATCCATGCTATCTTAGTAGCACTAAAATATGCGTCCGGCACAAGCCCTGTCTTCCTGCGTATCACTTCATCAAAGCCGTCACTTTTGAGCTGCTCTACCATATCGGCTGTTCTATGACACTGCCAGCATATTGCATTATATATTGGCTTTCCAGTTTTTTTGTCCCATACAATGGCAGTTTCCCTCTGATTTGTTATTCCTATAGACGCTATATTTTCCGCCTCAGCTCCTACCTTTGCCATGGCTTCAATTGCCACTCCAAGCTGGCATGACCATATTTCCATAGCATCATGCTCTACCCATCCCGCTTTCGGATAAATCTGTGTAAATTCTTTCTGTGCCACGCTCACCATATTACCCATTTTGTCAAAAAGTATACAGCGTGAACTCGTTGTTCCTTGGTCTAATGCCATTACATATTTTGTCGTTTTTTCAGTCATGCACAAAGCCCTCCTGTTTGATATTTTATGTTAATTATATAATATGCGCTCGAAAAAACCTAGTTTTTTATAAAAAATTTTATATTTACTAACTCTTTTATCCAAATATGTTGTATACTATCATTGTAGAACTATTTAAAGAGGTGAAATTATGCAGGGAAGAATTCATTCATTAGAATCTTTTGGTACTGTTGACGGTCCTGGTTTGAGATACGTTGTATTCGTTCAGGGATGTCCTATGAGATGTGCCTACTGCCACAATCCCGACACTTGGGAAATGAATGCAGGTACTTTAATGGAGCCGTCAGAGATACTTGAAAATTACGAAAGGAACAAACCTTATTATAAGGACGGCGGTATCACCGTTACAGGTGGTGAGCCTTTAATGCAAATTGACTTTTTGCTTGAACTTTTCACAATGGCACATGAGCGTGGTATCCATACCTGTCTCGACTCATCCGGAATTGCGTATAAACCCAACGCCAATCCGGAATGGCTTGCAAAAATGGATAAGCTTTGCGCTGTCACCAACCTTGTAATGCTTGACATTAAGCATATTGACCCTGAGAAGCACAAAGAGCTTGTAAAACAGCCAAATGACGGCATTCTTGCTTTTGCACAATATCTTGATAAAATGCACGTAGATATATGGATACGTCATGTGGTAGTCCCGGGAATTACAGATGACCCAGAGGATTTAAGAAGGCTCGGCTACTTTATCGGCGGTTTATCCAACCTTAAAGCTCTTGATGTACTTCCTTATCACACAATGGGTAAAAAGAAATATGATGAGTTGGGTATTCCTTACCGTCTGGAGGGTGTTCCAGAAATGGATAAGAACAGGGTGCCTGAATTAAAGCAGTATATTCTAAACGGCATAAAGGAGAGACGTGGCATTCCCATTACTAAATAACAGACACAAAAATAAGCAGACACTTTTAAAGCCTGCTTATTTTTAAATTACATCGTTACAATCAACTCTCGCAATTCTATTAATCGTACAAGTGACACTTAACCACATGCCCATTTCCCATATCCTTAGCAACTGGCTCCTGCTCCTTGCAAATTCCCATACATTCCTTGCAGCGTGTATGGAATTTACAGCCTGTAGGCGGGTTGGCAGGTGATGGAATATCTCCCTCTAGTATAACCCTGTTAATCTTTACATTCGGGTCAGGCATTGGGATTGCGCTGAACAATGCCTTTGTATACGGATGGAGCGGATTGTCAAATATATCCGCAGTCTCTCCCGTCTCAACAAGCCCCCCCAAATACATAACCCCAACCGTGTCAGAGATATGCTCCACAACTGAAAGGTCATGTGAGATGAAAAGGTAGGTCAGGTTCATCTGTTCCTGTAAATCCCTTAAAAGGTTAATAATCTGTGCCTGAATAGACACGTCAAGAGCTGATACCGGCTCATCACATACTATAAATTCCGGTTTGAGTGCAAGCGCCCTTGCGATACAGATACGCTGTCTCTGTCCACCTGAGAACTCATGGGGATATCTGTCCTTGTAGTATTCCTGTAATCCGCAGTTTTTCATAACCTGTGTTATATAATCATCATATTCTGCCTTCGGAACAATGCCATGCTCCTTTACTGCCTCACCGATAATCTCACCGATTGGAAGCCTTGGAGAAAGAGATGAATATGGGTCTTGGAATACAATCTGCATTTTTGTCCTAAGCTCCCTTGACTGTTTGCGTGAAAGATTCCCTATATCCTGTCCGTTGAATATGATGGAGCCATCCGTCTTGGGAATAAGACCTAATATTGTACGTCCTGTTGTAGACTTGCCACAGCCCGACTCACCTACAAGCCCCATGGTTGTACCCCTCTTAATCGAAAACGATACATCATCAACAGCCTTTACGTTTCCTGTCACACCGCCAAAAAATCCACCCTTTATAGGAAAATATTTCTTTAAATGAGACACCTCTAAAATGTTATCTGTATTAGCCATTTACTTAGCGCCTCCTTCCTTGCAGCGATAGCAGCTTACCACATGTGTCGGCGATACATGGTATTCACTTGGGTAATCGCCCTCACAGTCTGCAACGCACATTTCACATCTGTCCTTAAAATAGCAGTAATCAGGCATATTTATCGGATTTGGAACACTTCCTGGAATACTGTATAATTTATCCACATGTTTTCCCACCACAGGTTTTGAATTCATAAGCCCGATTGTATATGGATGCCTTGGGTCAGAGAAAATCTCCTGCGCAGTACCTTTCTCAACAACACGTCCCGCATACATTACAACCACATAATCAGCCATCTCGGCTACAACTCCGAGGTCGTGTGTGATAAGCATGATTGAGCTGTTAATCTTGTCCTTAAGGCTTCTCAGCAAATCAAGAATTTGAGCCTGAATAGTAACATCAAGCGCCGTAGTCGGCTCATCAGCCACAATAAGCTTTGGATTGCAGGCAAGCGCCATAGCTATCATTATACGCTGTCTCATACCGCCCGAAAGCTCATGTGGATACATCTTGTATACACCTTCCTTATTTGCAATTCCCACCATGTCAAGCATCTCGATTGTACGAGCCTTAACCTGCTCCTTGCTCATTTCAGGATTGTGGAGGGCTATAACCTCATCAACCTGTCTACCTATTCTGAATACAGGATTAAGCGAAGTCATGGGCTCTTGGAAAATCATTGACATATAATTTCCCCTGAGCTTCTGCATAAGGCTCTGTGGGGCATTTACCACGTTGTAGGTCTTGTCACCAGTGTTGAAACGGATTTCACCCTCAACAGTCTGACCCGAGGGTCTCTGCACAAGCTGCAGCATTGAGAGGCTTGTCACCGACTTACCACATCCCGATTCACCCACGATACCAACGGTCTTACCCTGTGGCACCTCAAAGGATACACCGTCAACCGCTTTAACCGTGCCTATGTCAGTAAAAAAGTAAGTATGAACGTTGTCAAACTCAACACAGTTTTCAGGATTTTTCATATTTGTAACGTATTCACTCTCCGGAATATTCTTTCGGTTTCTCTTTTTCTCCATTTCCCTTGTTATTTTACGGTTTTCCTTGGAGATTTTACGTGACTCTTTACCAGATATATAATTTACACTTTTCTTCTTAGCCATTATATCCCTCCTTATCGTTTCATCTTAGGATCGAAAGCGTCACGAAGTCCGTCTCCGATAAAGTTGAATGCAAGTACTGTGAGCAAAATCAATACGCCTGCTGGAATCCATACGAAGAGATAATTTGTCATAACGTATGAATCGTTTACGGCATTGATAATACTTCCCCATGAAGCAGCAGGATACTTTATACCAAGTCCGAGGAAGGACAAGGTAGCCTCCGAAAGGATTACATCGCCAAGTCCCATTGTAGCAAACACTATAAGCTGTGGGATTACGTTTGGTATGAGGTGCTTGAAGATACGTCTGCTGACACTGATACCTGTAGCCTCAGTTGCCACCATAAATTCTTGTTCTCTAAGTGACAATATCTGTCCTCTTACTATTCGTGCAATACCAACCCATCCTAACAAACTCATAATGATACACAGCGCATATATACGTGTAGTCGAGTCTGCCCTGTAATGGTCCATAATTGAACCCAATATGAGGTAAAGCGGCATTGATGGTATACAGTAGATAACATCAACTATACGCATCAGGATATTGTCAACCCAACCTCCGAAGAAGCCAGCCACACCACCTACTATTACGCCTATGAACACCTCTATAATAACTACGACAAAACCTATAAGAAGTGATATCCTACCACCATACATAAGTCTTGCAAGCATATCCATACCGTTTGCATCAGTACCTACCCAGTGCTCTTTAGAAGGAGAGGCGTACACGTCGATAACCCTTGTCTCCTGATATCTCTGGATAATGTATTCACCCTGCTTCTTGCTCAGTACATATTCCTGTGTCTCGCCGTCAGAGTCTATATATTCAAAGCTTTCCTCGCCGTTTTCAATAGCAAGTGTTACAGCCTCCTTGAAATCAGGTGTGAGGAATACGCCTTTTACTACGTTGTTGATATTGAGGTTTGAGATATAGGCATAGTCAGCACCGTCAGAGGTGTGAATCATCGCAGAGCCCTCGCCCTCATTCTCCACGCTGTAGCTTACGCCGTCAGCTTCAAATGATGACTCATTGCTGTTCATTGCCACAATCGCATTCTGGTAAAAATCATATGAAAAGCTTGTATCCTCGCTGTA
>CAYTGS010000078.1:0-9425 GCA_964437435.1 uncultured Roseburia sp. | reverse complement strand
CCCTTGGCTTGAAAATGCTGAAATTATTATATGCCAAGATATTGACGAAGGAAGCTTTAGCAATATAACAGGGAAATGCCCTGCAAGCAATTATTTTGACGTTATTTTTGAAAGGACTTATTGAATATTTTAAGAACCAATTATTGAATTTTAACAACTTATTGTGTATAATATACATATTAAAAGGTAACATCAAAAAATAATTGTATATTTTTATAATATGTATTACCGGAAAGGCAGGATTTTATTATGAACACTATAGTTACAATAGGACGGCAGTTTGGCTCTGGAGGACATGAAATTGGTCAAAAGCTTGCGGCTCATTATGGAATTAAATGCTTTGATAAGGAGCTGCTTTCAAGGGCTGCCCAGGAAAGCGGTTTTTGTGAAGAAATGCTCAAAAATCACGATGAAAGACCTACAAATTCATTCCTTTATAATTTGGTAATGGATACATACACATTCGGTTATAATTCATCATCATTTGTTGATATGCCAATCAGCCATAAGGTTTTCATGGCGCAATTTGACACAATCAAGAAAATCGCTGAAGAAGAACCATGTGTAATTGTCGGACGTTGTGCTGACTATGCATTACAGGAATACAAAAACTGCCTAAATTTGTTTATCCATGCGGATGAGCCTGCAAAGATTGAACGTATAATGAATAAATATGCAATCACTGAGGACAAAGCCCGTGAAATGATGATTAAAAAAGACAAACAACGCCAAAGCTATTATAATTATTATTCTACAAAAAAATGGGGACGCTCAGACAGCTATGATTTATCAATTAACAGCAGTATTCTTGGCGTGGATGGCACGGTAAAACTTATAATTCAATATATTGAAGATTTTGAAGCAAAAAACAATGCATAAAACCTCAAAAGCCTTGAAATTCGTTTTTCAGGGCTTTTTACTGTATTGGAGAGCGACATCCAACTATTCGCAAAAGCATACTTTAACGAATAGTTATCTCTATTTCCCATATGGATAACAACGTTTGCACTGATTTTCCTTTGTATATCCGGAACTTTGCGCTTCCTCTAATGAGCTAAAGGGAACTTGATTTTTTAAATCCGGCAGGCTGTTACATGAGGCTTTATGCAATTTCATATTATTTTTATTTCCAATATAGCTTCCTGTTATAGTAGATTTTGATGTTATATTTTCTACATTTGAAGTTGAAGTGTCCGTGACTGTTGTATTATTGGATGAGGTTGTTATTGGCTCACCAGCTTTCCAACTATCGGATGGTGCCATATTCCAAATAATATTTGTACCGTCTGAAGTGGCAATTATACTTCCTTCCTCATCTGTCCTAAAAACATTTATCCCCCTGACACGAAGGTTATTTAAGACCTCGGAATGTGGGTGTCCGTATGAATTTCCCTCGCCACAACTTATAACTGCATATTTAGGATTAACCGCATTTAACAAAAGTTCCGAAGATGAAGTCCTACTTCCATGATGACCAGCCTTGTATACGTCAGCCGAAAGCGAAACACCGCTATTTACAAGTGCAGTCTCCTCCTCTGTTTGCGCATCTCCTGTAAAAAGGAATTTATTGTTTCCATATTCAACCATACATACGATTGAATTATCGTTATCATCACTATATGTAACAGATGGTCCCAAAAACGTCACCTTAGCACCACCAAGCTCAAAGCTTGTGCCAACCGTAGGAACTGTAATTTTATACCCCTTATAATTTATGGCATTTATAAGCTCCTCGTATGTCTTTGTATCATCAGTTACTGACGACATATACGTAGTTTCTATATCAAATTTTGTGGTAATTACATCCGCACCGCCTATATGGTCTGCATCAGGATGTGTCCAAATAACTGCGTCAAGCTTTGATATGTTTTGCTTTTGCAAATATAACTGCACTGCAGAACCCTTGTCATTGTTTCCCGCATCAATTAAAAGCGCATGACCGTCGCAAGTTATCAGCGTAGAATCACCCTGCCCCACGTCTATATAATGCACCTGCATCTGACCGCCTACGTCCGTTGTATTAACATCTTCCGATAATATTTCCGCACTGATAACAGTCTCATCATTGTTATTGTCTAATATGACGCTTTCAGCTATCTGTGATTTTTCAATATATGTCCCACTGTCAATGCCAACTGCTTGCTCAGGTACATCTGCACATCCTGCAAGCATTGTTGCAGCAATAACTACACATCCTATTAATGAACAAGCCTTTTTAACCATATTATGCAAATGCCTCCACGCTAAATATATTGTCTTATTTCAAATCATCCTCATGCTTTTGGCTTTCAGCTTTATCCCTCTCGGCATTTTTCTTTTCAGTTTCCTTTAATTTAAGCAATTCCTGGCTTTTAATCAAAAATTGTGAAATTTGGAAATTAGGCTTTCTATCATCTGCCTTAAACTCAACAAAATCTTTTGAATTCACGTCTATATATATAAGCCTCAAATACTTTGCCGTCTCTGGCGGTAAGTCCTTTGATGAAAGTTTGGTTTCAACTAAGGTTTTAATAAATGCGAACAATACGGCAAATATAGGAACACCAACTATCATTCCGAATATGCCCCATATTCCTCCAAAAAATGTAATGGCAAATATAACCCAAAAGCTTGATAAACCTGTTGAATTTCCTAAAATCTTGGGACCAATAATATTTCCGTCTATCTGCTGTAATATAACTACAAATATTAGGAAATACAATGCCTGTAGTGGGTCAATCAAAAGTATAAGTATCAACGACGGAATTGCTCCCAAAAAAGGTCCGAAAAAAGGTATGATATTAGTTACACCGATTATAACACTAATAAGTACACAAAAAGGCGTACCTATTATGTTTGTAACGACAAAGCAAATCATTCCTATTATAAACGAATCTAAAATCTTACCAACAAAAAATCCTCCAAACGTCTTACTTGCAAATCTCACATTGCTGATACAGCGGTTTGCTCTGTCAACAGAGAAAAATGCATATGCAATCTTCTTTGCCTGAGCAGCAAACAACTCCTTACTAGCCAACAAATAAATAGATATTATAAATCCGATTATAAAATTCCATAACTCCTTTAATATGGAATATATACTCATGGAAACAACCACTATTATATTATTTAACTGTGGCAACAATTTTGAGTTAATAAACTGTTCAAAATCAATTGATGACTTATTTATGAAATCCATGACATATGTTTCTATATCCGGATTATCCTCCAAAAGCTTTGCAATCCAATATGTTATTGTATTAATATAATTTGGAAATTGCTCAATAATTGTACGTATACTGTTAAATATTTGCGGAATAACAATTGAGAAAAATCCATATATAACACAAAACACCAAGACTATTGTTATTAAAATTGAAACCGCTCGGCGTTTCTTCTTTTTATCATTAATCCTAAATTTAATAAATACAGGTCTGACAACCTTACGCTCAATTGTATTTAAAAGCGGAGTGAGCAAATATGCTAATACAGCACCATCAATAACCGGCATCAGAATTACTAAAATACTCTGAATTGATGCCGAAATACTGTCTAAATGGAATATAAAATAGTAACTCAGAAAACCGCCTAATACTACAATAAATGCAGTAAGTCCCCATTTAAAATAATTGCTATCTTTTTTCATATTTAAAACTCCTAATTGATATTTTATCAAAATTAGCTTAAAATTATTGTGATATAATTAGTATACAATAAAGTATAACACATATTTTAAAATATTAATACCAAAATATATATTTTTTAATACAGCACCAAAGGAGTACACTAAATGGAAAAAGTTAACAAAACAACATATCATGATGAAATTAACAAAAAAAACATAATGCAGTTAAGAGAAATACTAGATACACTTCCGCCCTTTTGCGGTCAGTTTTTTAGGGGGACACAGGAATACATATCAAGCCGTACAAGAGTTGCCTATGCATATGACATTCGAGTTTTCCTTGAATATCTTCACGACAACAATCCAATCTTTAAAAAGACACCCATAACTGAATATAAACTTGAAATCCTTGACCAAATTACAAGACTTGATATTGAAGAATATCTTGACCATTGTACATATTACAGCAAGGACGGCAAGGAATATATGAATGACGAGCGTGGTAAGGCAAGAAAACTCGCCTCACTCAAAAGCTTTTATAATTATTTCTTCCAAAACGAAATGATTGAAAAAAATCCGGCTGCACTGGTCAAAATGCCTAAACTGCATGAAAAGGAAATCATACGCCTTGACCCTGATGAAGTTGCAATTCTCCTAGATACAGTTGAAACAGGCGAAAAGCTTACAAAAAAGCAAATGCAATATCATGAGAAAAATAAATTAAGGGATGTTGCACTGCTCACTCTTATGTTGGGTACAGGTATACGTGTATCAGAGTGTGTTGGAATAGATATACAGGATTTGGACTTCAAAAATAACGGTGTAAAAATACGGCGCAAGGGCGGGTATGAAGCCGTTGTATATTTCGGTGAGGAAGTCCAAAATGCACTCCTTGATTATCTTGAACAGCGCAGCAATATATCAGCGGTCGAAGGTCATGAGGATGCGTTATTCCTTTCAATGCAAAACAAACGCATAACAGTCCGTGCAGTGGAAAACCTTGTAAAAAAATATTCATCAACCGTAACGTCTCTGAAGAAAATCACCCCTCATAAGCTTAGAAGCACTTACGGCACATCCCTATATCGTGAAACAGGCGATATATATCTGGTTGCAGATGTTTTAGGTCACAAGGATGTAAATACCACACGGAAGCACTACGCCGCTTTGGAGGAAGACAGACGGCGACAAGCTGCCAAGGCTGTAACCCTACGTGAAAAACTATAGCGTTCCACTTTTGAAATTATTTGAATAATATGGGACTATTATATAGCTTCCAGCCGTAATACTATCTGAAGTCAGTGAATTCATTTTCCTGACTTCATTTACATATTCGGATATACTCCCGTAGTGGTCATAGTCTATATTATCCTGGGCAATTGACCATAATGTATCGCCCTTCTCTATTTGTATACTCTTAAAATATTTATACGAGGGCTGATGCTCCATATCATTAGCCTGAGCTGAAAAAGATATAAACAATATTGAGACCGTTATAATTGCAGCAGACAAAACCGCAATGGTAATAATATTCCTCTTTACCTGTTTCTGACGTTTACGCCTGTTTATTATTGACCTTGTTTCGTAATTGATACTATTATTCATAACACATCATCTCTCCTTTTAATCAAATTTAAAACATTTGTTGCGAACACTGTTTCCGAACAATTATTCCGAACAACTGTTTAAGAAGATTATATACACCGAAAATCTGTTTGTCAATATGTTTTGGAAAAATTACGAACATTTTTTCTGAAAATTTGTTTGCAATTAAATTTGATATGTGTTATGATAGACATAGATTAATTCCAACGAAAATATTTGTGCTATAAGGAGGACAATTTATAATGGCATATGGAAAAATAAGCGTTAAGCAAAAGGAAATTTTAGAGTTTATAAAGTCAGAAATACTTAAAAAGGGATATCCGCCCTCTGTCAGGGAGATTTGCGAGGCTGTTCATCTTAAGTCCACATCCTCTGTACATTCTCATCTTGAAACCCTTGAGAAGAACGGATATATCCGACGTGACCCGACAAAGCCACGTACAATTGAGATTATGGATGACAGTTTCCAGATGTTAAGACATGAAATGGCAAGTATTCCTATAGTAGGAACTGTTGCCGCTGGTCTTCCTATTCTTGCGGAGCAAAATATTGAGGGATATTTCCCTATTCCGGCAGAAATGGTCCCTTCCGGAGAGTCATTTGTACTTAAGGTAAAGGGCGACAGCATGATTAACGCTGGTATTTATAATGGTGACAGCATATTTATACAGGCATGTAACACTGCCGAAAACGGCGATACCGTAGTTGCTTTGGTTGATGACTCTGCAACCGTTAAAACATATTATAAGGAAAACGGGCATTACAGGCTCCAGCCCGAAAATGATACAATGGAGCCGATTATTTTAGATAAGGTTGATATTTTGGGAAAGGTATACGGAGTATTCCGCCTTTACCGTTAATATTTTAGAAAATGAGGGGCAGAAATGCCTTTCGCCCCTCATTTATTTGACTTCTATAGTTTTTCCGTCACGCCACATACGCTCCAAATCATAAAACCCACGGCTCTCTTTATCAAAAATATGAATGAGAATGTCCTGGCAATCCAGCAAAATCCAATTTGCCGTATTATATCCCTCAATGTTTTTGGGATGAATACCATTTTGGGCAAGCTTCTCCTCAACACTGTCTGACAATGCCTGAATTTGGCTCCTGTTTGTACCGTTTGTGATTACAAAATAATCAGCAATTGTAGATATTTCGCTGATATCAATGACCTTGATATCCTCTGCCTTCTTATCTGCAAGCGCATCAACAATCAGCCTTAATGTACTGTTATCTGTATTATTACTCAAATTTTTTACCTCCTACACATGATTTTGAATATAGCTGTCATATGTAAACTGAGTCATTTTATCTATGGCAGCCCCCTTGGAATTAAGATAATTTAAGGTGTTTTTCAAGATTTTTTCCATTGTTTTGTCTATATCAATAAAAGCAAGCTGTCTAATCTCATCAAGTTCGGGTACAGGTTTTCTGCCCGGTTCAATGTAGTCTGCTATAAACACTATTTTTTCAAGAAGTGACATGTCAGGCCGTCCTGTAGTATGCCACTCGATTGCATCCAATATTTCCTCATCTTCTATTCCAAACTTGGTCTTTGCAATAAACGCTCCAACCCTTCCATGCAGAAGATAAGGATTTTCAGCCTCAAAACGGCTGTATTTTATATTGTTTTTGTCGCAAATATTAAGCTTTTTGTCATTATCCATACATTTTGCGCAGTCATGAAGAAGTCCCGCAACCTCTGCCCTTTTAATAAATTCATCACTGTTAATATCAGGATTATATCTCATTGCCATAGAGACAGCGGTATAAGCCACACCCATTGTATGGTTATAGCGCTCTTTTGTAAGATGTTTTTTCAAATATTTTTTAATCTTCTTCATAATATAAATGCTCCTGTATTATATAATCAGCAACCGCCTGTGGAACCATGTCCGAAACAGGCAGCCCGCTTTTGACCCTTGCCCTTATATCTGTAGATGATATTTCTATTTTGGGTATATCCAAATACTCAATATCGGCTCCAAGCCTCGCCAGCTCACCGCCTTTTTGCTTGATGGCATCCATATCGTATCCGTCCCTGACTGTGCATACAATTTTCGACAATTCAAATATTTTCTCAGGATTATACCATTTTTCAATTTGAAACAAAGAATCCGCACCTACTATAAAATAATAATCTGCGTCGGGATTTATTCTTTTAAGTTCTTCTAAGGTTTCACACGTATACGAGTTTCCTTTTCTATTCACCTCTATAAGAGACATTTCAAATTGGGGATATTCCCTAATTGCCAGCTCCACCATTGCTACACGCTTTTGGGCATCCAATACATTATTCTTCATATAGGAATTTCCACTCGGCATGAAAATGACTTTTTCAAGTCTTAATCTTCTATAAGCCTCGTCAGCCAATATTATATGTCCGTTATGAATGGGATTAAACGTCCCCCCCATAATACCGACCTTTTTACCATTCTTCATGGAACGCCTCCATTATAGCAATCAATATTATTTTGGCAAAATTATCTTTGGATTATCCTTAAACGGTCTGTAAAGCACAATTTTCTTTCCGATAACCTGAACGACCTGTGAATGTGTACGTTCTGCTATAACGTTTGCTATCTCATTAGGCTCGTCAATACAGTTTTTGAGTACCGCAATCTTTACAAGCTCATGTGTATTGAATACCTCGCCAATAGCATCAATGTTTTCAGGTGTTACTGATGATTTTCCTATCTGGAAAACGGGATCTAAATCCATAGCCAATCCCTTTAAATATGACCTCTGCTTACTTGTCATTGTGACCTCCTTATTCCTTATAATAACTAAACGTAAGACCATACATGCGCACTGTATCGCCCTCCTGTATGCCACACGCCTCCAGCTCGTCCAAAATACCGTTATCCTTAAGGAACTGCTGGAAAAACTTAAATCCACGTTCTGACTCAAGATTTGTGTAACCAAGCATCTTCTCAATACGTGGTCCCTCCACAATATACTCGTCAGTTTTCGCATCATGTTCTACCGTGTATGGCTCATTTCCTGTTACAATGTCAACATCAGGATTAAATTCAGACTCAAACACTGTAGGCGGCTCGTCTATCTCATCAAGAAGCTCTCTGACATAATACAAAAGCTCATTCAAGCCCTGACCTGAAACTGCTGAAATGGGGAATACCTTAACTCCCTTTGGCTCAAATTCCTTTTTAATCCTCTCAATGGGATTATCATCCGTAAAAATAGCATCAATTTTATTGGCGGCTATAACCTGCGGTCTGTGTGATAGGTCTGCATTGTAAGCCTCAAGCTCCTTATTGATTGCATAAATATCTTCAATGGGATTTCTTCCCTCTGTTGACGCTGCATCAACCAAATGAATTAATACCTTTGTACGCTCAATATGGCGCAGGAACTCATATCCTAAGCCAACGCCCTCCGATGCACCCTCAATAAGTCCCGGAATATCAGCAATTACAAAGCCCCTGTTTCCATCCAAATCAACAACTCCAAGATTAGGATTTAGTGTTGTAAAGTGATAGTTTGCAATCTTTGGTCTTGCATTTGTCACTCTTGACAATAATGTTGATTTACCTACATTTGGAAAGCCTACAAGCCCCACGTCCGCAATAACCTTAAGCTCAAGGGTCAGATTAAGCTCCTTTGCAGGCTGTCCCGGCTGTGCATATTTTGGTGCCTGCATTGTGGATGTTGCATAATGCTGATTTCCATTTCCGCCTTTTCCACCTGTCAAAATAATCTGTCTGCGGTTATCACCTGACATATCTGCTACAATTTTTCCCGATTCCAATTCTTTTAAAACAGTTCCCTGCGGAACCTTGATGACAATATCTTCTCCATTCTTGCCACGGCAATTTCTCTTACCGCCCTGCTCACCGTCCTGAGCACAATATTTTCTTATATGTCTGAAATCGGTTAAAGTATTTAAGCCTTCATCAACCTCAAATATAACACTTCCTCCATTACCGCCATCACCACCGTCGGGTCCGCCGTTTGGAACATATTTTTCACGTCTGAAGGACACATGTCCGTCTCCGCCTTTTCCACTTCTGATATATATTTTTGCTCTATCTGCAAATGACATCTAATATACAACCTTTCTGAATGATGAAAAAGGCTTCAAGCGATGCCTGAAGCCTTTAGCAATCTTATTTCTCTTCTACAGGATAAACGGAAGCTTGTTTCTTATCTCTTCCTTTTCTCTCGAATCTGAGTACACCATCTACTAATGCAA
>CAYTGS010000077.1:0-9668 GCA_964437435.1 uncultured Roseburia sp. | reverse complement strand
TAATGCAAAATCCAAACCAGATGATATCAAAGACAATGATATTTGAGGAGGTGGCATTGGGTCTTGCAGTAAGGGGAGTTTCGGAGGACGAGATTAAGGAGCGAGTAAACGAAACCCTTAAAATATGTGGGCTTTATCCATTCAGAAACTGGCCCATATCAGCCCTTAGCTTTGGTCAGAAAAAGCGTGTTACTATAGCCTCAATCCTGGTAATGCAGCCTGAAATTATGATTTTTGATGAGCCGACGGCAGGACAGGACTATCATCATTATACAGAGATTATGGAATTTATTAAGCGTATAAATGAAGAATACGGGATTACAATAATAATGATAACCCATGATATGCACCTTATGCTTGAATATACAAGGCGGGGAATAGTTATCGCTGATGGAAAGCTGCTTGCAATTGATACTCCGGCAGCAATACTTACTAATGATGAATTGTCTGACAAGGCATATCTCAAAAAGACTTCACTTTATGACATGGCTGTTGCCTGTGGCATTGACAAGCCTTCTAAGTTTGTGGAGCGTTTTATATCATATGAGCGTAGACACAGCAGAAATACAGGGGAGGTGGGAGCTTAATGGGCAAAAAATTATTGTCATATGAAAAACAGGACACATGGATAGATTCCCTATGTGGAGTGACAAAGCTTATATTTTTTCTCTGCTGGTCAATCACCAGCATGATGACATATGACACGAGAATTTTGTTATTAATGCTTATCATGAGCCTTGTAATTTTCAAAATTTCCAAGACAAGGTGGAATCAGGTAGGTACGGTTTTTAAGTTTATATTGTTTTTCTTGATAATAAATATTTTGGCGATATTCCTATTTTCGCCTGAACAGGGGACACAGATTTATGGCACGGAGCATATTCTCTTACCCATAGCCGGAAGATATGTGGTTACTGCGGAACAGCTTTTTTATGAGCTTAATATAATGCTCAAATATTTTGTCATAGTACCGTCGGTATTTATATTTATAGTGACAACAAACCCAAGCGAGTTTGCGGCATCGTTAAACCGTATAGGCGTAAGCTACAATATAGGTTATGCGGTTTCAATTGCTTTGAGGTATATTCCTGATGTGCAGGATGACTATCATAAGATAAAAAATGCCCAGGAGGCACGAGGAATAGAAATGTCAAAGAAAGCAAAGTTTATTGACAGGGTAAGGCATACGGCAGCCATAATTTTCCCGCTTATCTTTACAAGCATGGGAAGGATAGATACAATCAGTAATGCCATGGAGCTTAGGGGATTTGGCAAAAACAAAAAACGTACATGGTATATGGGAAGAAAGCTTAAGAGAAACGATTATATCGTAATAATATGTGTTGTAGTATTTATGATAACTGCCCTTGTAATAACGTATGCAGACGGAAGCAGGTTTTATAATCCATTTTAAAAAATAAACAAAATACCCACTGCCTCACTGAACAATTTTCACAAATCTTTAAAATCCGCTTATGAAGAAGGATTTTAAATGTTATAATTAATATAGGAACAGTTGACAGGTCATAAGATTCAGTGAAAGGTAGGGTTAATATGTATGGAATCGGAGACTATATTGTAAAGTATTCTGACGGTGTATGCAGGGTTGATAATATTCTGCACTTAAACATGTCAGGAGTTGATAAGAACAAGCTGTACTATTTGCTTATACCGGTTGTGGATAAAAACCGTAAGGTATATGTCCCGATTGACACAACTGATACAAGCATAAGGAAAGCCATGACGGAAGCGGAGGCTTGGACTCTTATTGACGAAATACCACAGATAGAGGAAAACTGGAGCGAGAACGAAAAGGAACGTGAGCACCAGTATAAGGAAGCGGCGAAAAGTTGCAATCCCAAGGCTTTGATTGCTATTATTAAGACTACATACATGCGTAACATGGTAAGAATGCAGCAGGGAAAAAAGAAAACCCAGGTGGACGAGAGATATTTTAAGATGGCACAGGACAATTTATATACGGAATTAGGCTTTGCCCTGCACCGTGAGAAAAATTCAATTGACCAGCTCATAAAGGAGTCGGTGAAAAACAAGGAGTAACATAAATACCATTTTCGTAAAACGGCGAAAATGGTATTTTTTTTAATATGAAACCGTGATAGAATAAATTTTATAAAATAACTTGTTTTAGGAGAGGTTTAATGGGAACAATTACGATACTAAAGGAAACACCTAAAAATCCAATATCATTGATGGGCGAACGTGCCGGTGTATGCTGGGGGGCTGACATTAATGATTTGGATAAAAATTATAAAAGGGGACTTGACTGTATTAAATCAGGTCATCACCGTGTTATGGAATACGTGAATGTGGAATTGATTATTGATGGATATTCAGCCCGTGTAATCAGGGAGTGGTATACGCATATAGGTGGTGCACCGACGAGGCTTCAGGCAAGCACGCGCTATATTAATTACAAGGAATTTACGTATGTAAT
Source organism: uncultured Roseburia sp. (assembly GCA_964437435.1). Taxonomy (GTDB): domain Bacteria; phylum Bacillota; class Clostridia; order Lachnospirales; family Lachnospiraceae; genus COE1. Next base: position 7,210 of record CAYTGS010000077.1, on the reverse strand, counting down.
TCCTCCTGCAATTGCAGCAAACGAGGAGGCTAAAAAGGTCTATACAGATACTATGGATGCCATAACAAAGGCATGTTCCACCCTTGAAAAAGAGCTTGGACTTCCGAGGGAGGACAGTGCAATGCTTCTTCCGCTGGGAATGGCTACTAAAATCGTTGATAAGAGAAATGTACGTAACCTGATTGAAATGTCACACCAAAGGCTTTGTACAAGGGCTTATTGGGAGTACCGCCAGCTTATGCAGGACATTATGGCGGCTTTAAGCGGGTATTCTGATGAGTGGAAATACATGGTTGATAATTATTTCATGCCAAAGTGCGAGGTATCGGGATTTTGTACCGAAAAGAAGTGCTGTGGCAGAAAACCTTATAAGGAGGATTAGTGATGGGCATACATTTTGGAGTTGATTATTATCCTGAGCATTGGCCTAGGGAACGTTGGGAAACCGACGCAAAGCTTATGCAGGATATGGGTGTACAGGTTGTAAGAATGGCAGAATTTTCGTGGTTTAAAATGGAGCCGTCCATGGGAGAGTTTCATTTTGAGTGGCTTGATGAAGCAGTGGCACTCCTCGATAAGTATGGGATTAAGTCAATACTAGGAACTCCTACAGCGGCACCGCCTGCATGGATAATTGAGAAAAATCCCGAAATCCAGCCAATAGACAGGCAGGGACGCATAAGGCATTTTGGAGGCAGGCATCATGATTGCCAGTCAAACGCAGTGTATAGGGCACATGTTAAACGTTTTGTTACTGCAATGTCAAAGCACTTTGCGGACAATCCTGGAGTTATAGGTTGGCAGATTGATAACGAGCTTGGAAATTCACATGGTGATTTTTGTATGTGTAATTCCTGCAAGAAAATATTCCAAAAGTGGCTTGCCTATAAATATAAAACAATTGAAAGATTAAATGACGCATGGGGGACGGCGTTTTGGAGCCAAGGGTATAACAGCTTTAACCAAATTGGCACTCCCCTTATTACGGCTACAGGTGAGAACCCGTCGGCAATGCTTGATTGGAAGTGCTTTTGCTCTGATTTAATAGTTGATTTTGCCAAAAGTCAGGCGAATATAATAAGGGAGAATTGCCCTAACCACTTTATCACCCATAATTATATGTGCTTTGATGACAAGGTAAATTATTATGATTTGGGAAAGCTTCTTGATTTTGTATCAAATGACATTTATCCCGCAGGTCATTGGCAGAAACAGCCACACCAACCTGAGAGCGAGGTTGCAGCTTCACATGATGTAATAAGGGGCTATAAGAATAAACCTTTTTGGATGATGGAGCAGCAGGCAGGAATGGCAGGTTGGGAAATTATGGGACGTGCGCTAGAACCCGGACAAATGAGCGCATGGGCTATGCAGTCAGTGGCGCACGGTGCTGACGCAGTTGTATTTTTCCGTTGGAGAACATGCGCAATGGGTACTGAACAGTATTGGCATGGAATATTAGGACACAGCGGAAATCCCGGAAGAACCTATAATGAGGCTAAGGCATTGATAGATAAATTTGGAAAATACATGGATGATATTGAGGGTGCAATGCCAAACGCACAGGTTGCGATTGTACATAATTTCAGGCAAAATTACGCATTTGAAATCCAGCCAAACCATCCAGAGCTTTCATATGTAGGACAGCTCCAAAAATATTACAAGGCACTTTATGACAGGAAAATTCCGGTTGATTTTGTCAGTGAAAACGATGATATATCAAAATATAAGCTTGTAATTGCACCGCTTCAGTATTTAATGAATTATGAGCTTGAACAGCATTATATTGATTATGTTTCAAATGGCGGTCATCTCGTGCTGACAATGAGAACGGGAGTCAAGGATGAATATAACTTATGTATGACGGAGTATGAGCTTCCGGGCAGGCTTAAGGATATATGCGGAATTGAAATACCGGAATATGACTGTCTAATACAGACAAAAGGCAGTGTGCTCTACGGTAAGAAAGAATACGAGATAGAAAAGTGGTGTGATATTATTGAGCTAAAGGGGGCAAGCGAGATAGCAGAGTATTCCACTGGATTTTATAAGCAGTCGCCGGCAATCACTGAAAACCACTATGAAAAGGGAATTACCTGGTATGTGGGAACTGAGCCTGGAGAGGAGCTTATGGAGGATATTATCAAATACTTTACTGATGAGAGCGATATTGAAACACTCGGCATTGCTTCTGATGAGGTTGAAATGATGACAAGGGACAAGGACGATAAGCGTTGGCTTTTTGTAATAAATCATTCAAATGATGAGCAGGTGTATCATTTAAGCGAGAGTTATACAATGCTTGAGGGTGAAAATGACGAGCTTTTAAAGCCATATGAGGTTCAGCTTTTTGTGAAGGATATTAAATAGAGATAAATAAACCGCTAAACTTTGATTGAAATAAATCAAAGTCAGCGGTTTGTTTTATGCTGCATAATCAATATTTGCACCAATCATGTTGGCAGCGTCACGAGATTTTTGGGCTTTTACATATGGGTTGTCCTCGTTGGTGTATTTTATTGTTGTATTTGTGGTTCCGCCAGATACATAGGTACGTCCACATTCAGGACATACTGCTGTGTGGATTGATACGGATGAATTTACAACCTCGCCGTTTTTCTCGGAAGCCTTTTTGTAAGCATTTGAAACATGCTCGTTTTCATGGGCACGTACTGTCGAAGCCGCAGATTCAGGAGATATATGGGAGGCTGATTTAAACGAAACATTTTCATCAGAGCCGTCTTGGTATTTCCTTTCCTTACAGGTTTGGCAGTCCTCCGGTGAGGAACGTCGTCCCGGCTTTTTTACCTCGTCGGAATCGGTATTTACTTTTTGTGCCTTGTCTGTATCTTTTGTGTTATCCCCATTGTTCAAAGGACTTGTATAAGTCGAATAGTTGGGATATAATCCGTATGTGGATGTTGCGCCAATTGTCATGCTGGTCACCTCCTTAGCTGAACAGTTATAAAATATAAACCAAAGCTAGTCATACAAGATGTTTATTGAAATAATAACACATTGAGTTCAAAAAAACAATAAAGAAGTATTGGGAAAATTTATGGAAAATGTAAAAATAAGAGTTGCGTCAGTAAATGATGCAGGAAAATTATTGGAAATATATGCTCCTTATGTGGAGCAGACGGCAATAACCTTTGAATATGAAGTGCCGTCAGAATTTGAGTTTAGGCAACGTATCGAAAATGTATTAAGAAAATACCCTTATCTTGTTGCAGAAAAAAACAGTGAGATTATAGGCTATGCCTATGCCTCTCCCTTTAAGGAGAGGGCAGCATATGATTGGGCGGTTGAGACTTCGATATATGTGAGAATGGACCTAAAGCGAAAGGGAATAGGAAGTCTTTTGTATAATGCGCTGGAGGATGCGCTCAGGGCACAGGGAATATTAAATGTAAATGCCTGCATTGCCTATACGGAAAATGAGAATGAATATCTTACAAATGACAGTGTAAGGTATCATGAAAAATTCGGTTATAAGCAGGTGGCGCATTTCCACAAGTGCGGATATAAAAATAAGTGCTGGTATGATATGGTTTGGATGGAGAAATTTATCGGTGAGCATATTGAAAACCAGCCAAATGTAGAGAAATTCAAGGGAGTTTTATGATGAGAGGAACAGGAACAATAGTAAACGTCATTGCGGTGCTGATAGGTGGCATTGCGGGAATGTTTTTTAAGAAGGGCTTAAAGGAGAGATATCAGGAAATTTTAATGCAGGCGTTGGGACTTGCTACAATTTTCATAGGGGTTTCAGGTGCGTTAAAGGGTATGTTCGTCATAGATAACGGTTCGCTTGACACAACTGGCACTATGCTTATGATTTTTTCACTTGTACTTGGTTCATTCATCGGCGAGTGGATTGATTTAGAAAGCAAAATGGAGGGCTTTGGCGAGTGGCTTAAGGCAAAGTGCGGTGGCAAAAATGACAATCAGTTTGTGGAGGGATTTGTAGCTTCGTCCCTCACCATATGCGTAGGTGCTATGGCTATAGTAGGTTCCTTACAGGACGGTATGACAGGGGATGCCAGTATGCTTTATGCTAAGGCGGTACTTGACGGAATAATAATCCTTGTTTTTGCGTCGGCATACGGCAAAGGGGCGATTTTCTCTGCCATTCCTGTCGGAATATGGCAGGGGCTTATCACGGTATTTGCAGGGGCGCTTGAGCCGTTTTTCACACAGCAGATTATAAATGATTTGTCATTTGTGGGAAATATGCTTATTTTCTGCGTGGGTGTAAATCTTGCCTTTGGGAAGAAGTTCAGGGTTGGAAATATGCTGCCAGCGTTGGTGTTTGTGGTGGTGTATGATGTGTTTTTGGGAATTGTATAGCGGTAAGGTGCTTGATATGAATTATAAAAAGTTGAAATTAAAGTAATATAAGTATATCATATAAAATGTTATAAAACTAAGGAGGATAATTAACATATGATAAAGGCAATAAATCTTTCCAAACGTTTTGAGCGCAACATACGTCAGGGGCGCAAAAATATAAAGCAGGAATTTCTTGCTGTTGACAATGTTTCACTTACAGCAGGGGAAGGGGAAATAGTAGGGATATTAGGTCCTAACGGTGCAGGAAAAACAACGCTCCTACGTATGCTTGGAATGCTTATGACACCCACCTCAGGGGAAATCATTTTTACAGACCGTGATAAAAATGAAATAACGGATAAGAGGAGAAAAAAGGAGCAAATAGGATATCTGTCAGGGAACACAAAACTATACCAACGATTTTCAATAAGGGAATATCTGCATTTCCTTGGCAAATTATACAATCTTGATGAAGAAGAAAACAAAAAGCGTATTGACAATATTATAGAAGTTCTGAACATGGGAAAGTTTGCTGACAACCATATTGGAAAGCTCTCAACAGGGCAGACGCAAAGAGCGTCTATTGCAAGGTGCCTTATGGCTGACCCGTCACTTTACATTCTTGACGAGCCAACGCTTGGGCTTGATATTATAAGCTCCGATGCGATTATAAGCTTTATGAAATCCCAAAGGGAGAGGGGGAAAACCGTACTCTATTCCACTCATTACCTTGAGGAAGCCGAGATATTATGCGACAGGATTTACATGATTTGTGACGGAAAAATTGTGGCAAATGGAACGGTTGACGAGATAAAATCATCAACAGACAGTAAAAATCTCAGGGAGGCATTTCACAGGATATATGACAATACTCTAAAGGACGGTGTGGCAATATGAATAAAATCCTAATTCTTACTAGAAAAGAACTTACTGAAATATTAAGGGATAAAAAGACATTAATAATGATGATTGTAATGCCACTGATATTATATCCGCTTCTATTAATCGGAATGACATTGGGAATATCAATGCTTGCACAGTCGCAAATGGATAAGACACATGTGATAGCATATGACTTAGATGATGAAAAATATATAAAAGAACTGACTCAAATTTATGAAGACAATATAGATGATATGGATTATATCATAGAATTTAGAGCTACGGATGATGAAGCTGACGCACGTATAGATTTTACTGAGGAAAATGGAGTTATCAGTGTAAATGTGTCGTATACATCAACTGATGAAAATTCTGATTATGCTGAGGAGGGGCTTAACAGCCTTGTAGAGCTTTACCGTGAAAAGCTGCTTGGGGCAAATCTTGAAAATAAGGGACTCTCACAGGAATTTCTTTACCCTGTTGTATATGAAAGTACGGATTCAGCCACAGTCAGCGAAAGTGTGGGTATGAGCCTTGGCGGTTCTGTGGGAATGATTCTTATTGTGATGATAATGATGGGGGCATTTTATCCGGCGGTTGACGTTACAACGGGTGAAAAAGAGAGAGGAACTCTTGAAACACTCCTTACGCTCCCTGTCAGTAACTTTCAAATGATAATGAGTAAATACATTGCAGTGTCGGTTATGGCATGTATAACCGCAATTGTATCAATAATAGCACTAGGGGGAAGCGTACTGTTTATGATGTTCGGGCTTCCAAGCGAGTATGTGGGAGAGATAGGACAGATACCTTTAGGGGCTTTTGTATCCGGAATACCAGTGCTTTTGCTGGCAGTGATAGCGACTGCACTTTTGATTACGGCTGTAAGTATGAGTTTTTGCATTTTTGCAAAAAGCTCAAAAGAGGCGAATAATTACATGACACCCGTTATGCTGATTGTAATGATAGCATCAATGGCGGGCATTATTCCGACAATAAATTTAGATTATAAAACATCACTTATTCCGATTGTAAATGTATCGCTTTTAGTAAAACAGATACTTGCGCAGCAGTTAAATCCAGCTCTTGCAGGAACGACGATTTTGGTTAATGCCGGTTGCAGCGTAATAGCAATATGGATAATAGCAAGAATTTATGACAGTGAGGATGTGCTTTTTAATGACGGTTTCCACAGCTTTAAACTTTTCCAAAAACGTTCGGAAATCAAAAAGGGAACAGTCCCAGAGACAGGTGATATTGTTTTATGCCTTGCTGTTTTGCTGATATTGATGATTTACATATCCGTCATAGTAGGTACACGAAGCCTTTTTGTGGGAACGGTTGTTACGCAGCTTGCAATACTTATTCTTCCGATTGTATTGACATGGTATATGAAATCAGATATAAAAACACTGTTTTGTATAAAGCCGACAAGGCTAAGAAATTTTATAACATGCATTTTCATATATATTGGAACGTTTTTATTGGTAAATGTGCTCAGTGTAATCCTTGCGTCTATTTTTGCAGAGAGTACTGAAAACCTTGAGGTCAGCTATGGGGAGCTTATGAATCATCCGTTTATAATGGTTGCCGTGGTTATGGCAGTTATGCCTGCTGTAGGTGAGGAGCTGCTTTTCAGGGGACTTGTATTAGGAAGCTTTAAACATAAATATGGTGCAAGAACAGCGATAATAGTTACATCATTGATATTTGGAGCTTACCACATGAGCCTTGTAAAATTTATTCCAACAGCACTGCTTGGAATGTGTCTTGCATATGCGGTGGAAAAAAGCGGAAGTATTTTTGTTTCTATGTTTCTTCATTTTATAAACAATTTCATTTCAGTTTTAGTAATGAAATATCCTGATTTCATTGGAGAAATTATGCCGTTTCTCACAAAGGAGAGCTATATGTTGGCTGAGCTAGTGCTTATGTTTATAATAGCTGTATTTGCATTAATAGTAGGTGTTGCAGTGGCAAAGAATGAAAAGTAGAA
>CAYTGS010000076.1:0-9699 GCA_964437435.1 uncultured Roseburia sp. | reverse complement strand
CAATGGATTTGGTGTTTTTGTTTTGGAGTATTGCGGTTGGAATTATCTGCGGTGCTGGATTTGCAATGATTGCCGTAATTGGTTCAATCGTCCTTACAATCGGAATAATCATTTTTTCCGTTATGCCGTCTGAAAGGGAGAGCCTGGTATTGGTTGTAAACAGCAGTACATACAATGAGGAAACTGTACTAAAAGTGGTTGCAGAGAATTGTAAAAGTTGGAAAGTCAGGGCAAGGAATATCGGCGTTGGAAATGTAAATCTAGCTATAGAGGTTAAAACATCAACACCAATGGCGCTAGTAGAGAAAGTAAATGATATTGAAAACATCACAGGAGTAAGCCTTGTAGAGCATGATGGTGATGTGACGGCTTAAAACAAAGAGACTATGAAGAAATAGCTTTTTTCATAGCCTCTTTTTATTCCTTGCACATCTTCCGATGTTAAAATCCCTCAATACTGAACCGAACGGCATTTACAGGCACATTAAATTCACTGTGGTATACACGTCCTTTGGATAACGAGCTTGCATACAGATGAACCTTTGTAATTACGTTTCCTGCGGCATCATAGAAATATCCGTAGCAGCCCCACTTTGTATAACCACTGTCTTCATATGAGCTGCACTTGTATTTTATGTTTAAGGTATAATGGTAATCATTATAATCTGTATACGTGAAATCATAAGGTACAAACTCATAACTTACAAACGTACAGTAGTTGTCATGGTTTGTGCCAAGCTTTGACGGTATTTCCATTGTTATACCCGAAGCATTTACGGTAAGGTATGCCACAAGAGCAGGGTTTGACATATCAACAACTGCCGCAACCGTAGAACCGCCGTTGACATATGTTATAGCAAATGCCGCCACATTCCCAACATATGCTATTGGAGAGGCGGTTGCAACATTGCTGTCGGCAACTACACAGGTGAGATTTGAAGCATCAAATCCTACTGGCAGTGCCGCAGTGAACGTTCCAATTACTGTCTGTGTTACGGTGACAGTTGAGTTTGACAATATAATGGAGTTTTGACGGCTTTCTGCTGCATTGACCTTTGTGGAGCAAACAGCGTCTGCCAGTGTCACAGACATGACAAAAGCCATAAGCATGCATAGTATTTTCTTCATAAATAAATATTCTCCTTTGAAATCTATTTATAACTATTCTAAAAAATTTCTGCAAAAATAACAAGTATTTAAATATTAAAGTAAAATAAATAAATTGATTACCCCCTTTAAAACTTTAGAAATTTAATTTAGAATAATTAAGGATACAATATGTTATGGAGGAAGTTTATGAAAAATAGAAAAAAATTATTGTCAATATTGCTGTGTACGGTAATATCCGTTTCGGTTTTAGCTGGCTGTGGGGATACAGATACAGTGGAAACAGCTAGTGATGTGGCAATAGTTGAGGTTAAAAGTCCGGAAGTAGGGAGCTTGAAGCTAAGTGGCAGTTTTATAGCCACGATAAGCCCGGACGAATCAGTATATGTAATACCAAAGACTACAGCGGAGGTGCTCTCGGTGAATGTTTCGGCAGGAGATGTAGTATCAAAGGGGGATGTGCTTGCGGTGCTTGATGATACACTTGCACAGATTTCAATGAAATCGGCACAGCTAAACCTTGACAATGCCCAGAGCAGTTATAATCTCCAATATGGAGACAGTGCAACGCTGTTAAACGATATGCAGTCGGATAGCAACCTGTCACAGGCGGCAGACGGAGTAAACCAGCTACAGGAAAACCTTGTGGATGCCATGGATTCCCTGCAAAGGTACAAGGAAAAGCTCAAGGAAACCCAAGAACAGCTTGACGAGGCAAAAGAGCAGGAAGAAGAAATGAAAAAGACAATGGAAGAAGTTGATATGGATAGCTTAGAGGGTGCTATGGAATACATGGAGGCAATGACCGCATACCAGCAGATTACCCAGGCGGTAAGCAACCTTGAATCAGCAGTAAGCCAGTATCAGTCAGCAATAGACCAGTGCGAGGATACAATTGAGACGTTGCAGGACAACATAGATTCCTCATACAATTCCTATAGCCAGGCGGTGACTTCGACCAATATAAGCAACGGTGAAATGCGTGAGGAACAAAAAAAGGTATCGCAAAATAGCATTGAAGCTGCACAGCTTTCGATTGACCAGGCACAGGAAAGCCTTGAGGCTTATACAATAACAGCCACAATATCAGGTGTTATTGAAAGCGTGAATATAAGTGAGCATGATTATGCAACATCAAGCAACTATGCATTCGTGATTTCAAACAAAGACGCAATGGTCGCAACATATTATGTCAGTGAGGATGTCAGAAACACATTTAAGCTTGGGCAGCAGATAACACTTGAAAAGGATGATATGACATATCAGGGTGAAATTGAGGAAATCGGTACGGCAATTGACCAGACAACAGGACTGTTCAAAATTAAGGCGGTGGTTACGGGCGATACTTCAAATCTCCTGTCAGGTACAAAGGCGACAGTTATCACTGATACATACCATGAGGACAATGCGGTAATAATACCTTATGATTCCGTATATTATGACGGAACACAGGCATACGTATATTGTGTAGTGGATGGGAAAGCAAAGAGAACCAATATAGAGACGGGGCTTTATGATAATGAAAATATTGTCATCACAGATGGACTTAGTTCGGATGATGTTGTAATAACCACATGGGCTGCACAGCTTCGTGACGGAGTTGATGTTTCCATAAAAGAAAATACACAGGAATAGGGGGATAGATATGAGCTCTCTGACAAAACTAGCCCTAAAAAGACCTGTTTCAGCCCTTTTAATAGTACTCGCATTGTTTGTGTTTGGTATTAATTCCGTATTTGGCTTTAAAATGGAGCTGACACCTGATATTGAAATGCCAATGCTTTTTGTAATGACATATTTTCAGGGTGGAGACCCGGAGACAACCCAGGAGCTTGTGACAAAGGTAATCGAGGACGCAGGAAAAACACTTGCAGGGGTTGATTCCGTGGATTCACAGTCAAATGCCAACTATTCAATGGTTATGTTTACCTATGAATATGGCACAGATATAGATGAGGCATATGCAGACCTTAGAAGTGCGGTGGATACAGCTTCACTCTCACTTCCAGAGGACGCAATGGACCCTTATATCATAGAGATGAATATGAATGCCATGGATGTTATGACACTTTCCGTTACGGCAACAGGCGATACGGATGTATTGGCTTTCGTGGAGGACGAAATAGAACCGGAGCTTGACAGGCTTGCTGACGTTGCAAGCGTAAGCGTATCAGGTGGTGAGGAGAAATATATAAAGGTTGAGCTTCACCAGGACAAGATGCAGCAGTACGGTGTAACAATGTCAAACATAAGGACATACATATCCACAACAGATTTTACTATACCAATCGGAAGCGTTGAGCAGGGCTCACAAAGCATAAGCACGTCAGCGTCTTCAAAGCCAGAAACCCTGCTTGACCTCCAAAACACCCCGATAATTACAAGCATGGGAACCACTATAACGCTTTCTGATGTGGCAACAGTTTCAATGGCAACGGAGGCAAACAGCAGTATAAGCCGTTTTAACGGCGGTGAAAGTATCAGTATTGGTATTGCGAAGGTACAAAGTGCGGGAACCGTTGATGTATCAAACGAGGTAAAGGAAGTAATAGAAAAGGCGGCTGCCAAAAACCCTGCAATCCAGATTTCAGTGGCATATGATGCGGCAGACAGCATAAAGTCATCATTAAGCTCTGTTGCTGAGACGCTTGTACTCGGAGTATTGTTTTCAATGCTCGTGCTTTTCATATTTTTCGGTGATTTCAAGGCTAGTCTTATAGTAGGAAGTTCCATGCCTATATCACTCCTTGCAACACTTATATTTATGAGCTTTGCAGGATTTTCGCTCAATGTTGTGACAATGGGGGCGTTGGTTATTGCAATCGGTATGATGGTTGACTCATCAATCGTTGTTTTGGAGAGCTGCTTTAGGTTAAAGGATACCAAGCTTGACTTTAAGGAGGCGGCATTGGAGGGAACAAAGACAGTTGCCTCGTCAGTATCAGCCTCAACCCTTACCACGGTTGTAGTTTATCTGCCGCTTGCCACAATGAATGGACTTGCGGGACAGATATTCTCAGAACTTGGGTTTACAATAATTTTTGCCATGCTTTCATCCCTTGTCGTATCAATAACCCTTATTCCGATTTTCTTCTGGAAATACAGACCAAAAGAGAAAAAGGATGCTCCGATAAATAAATTCCTTGAGTGGATTTCTAGGGGATACAGGTGGATATTAAACCACATAATGTTAAAGAAAAAGACAGTAATGTTGGTTGCCATTGGACTATTGGCACTTGCAATTTATCTAGCTTCACTACTAGATACAGAGCTTATGGCGGCAACGGGACTTGACAATGTTGAAATTACAATCGAGCAGCGAAGCGGAACAAGGCTTGAAGTAATGGATAGCAATATTCAGTTTATTGAACAGATGGTAATAGATGACCCGGACTTTTCAGGCTGTAACCTTACAATAAGCGGTTCCACAGCGGTGATAACGGCTTATCCGTCAGATGATTGTGATAAGACTGTAAGCCAGCTTGTGGACGAATATAATGAAAAATTAAGTGATTATACCAACATGAGCGTTGTGGTAGAGGCATCAGGAAGCGGAATGACCTCATACCTTAGCACAGGCTCCACAATAGAGGTAGACCTAAGCGGTGAAAATATAGACGACCTCAAGACGGCAGCAAGGCAGGTTGAGGAAATAATGCTCGGAGTGCCCGGGGTGCTTAAAACGTCAAGCGATGTTGCCAGCGATGCCTCACAGGCAAAGATAAAGATAGACCCGCTTAAATGTATGAATGTGGGACTTACGGCAGTTCAGGTTGCCAGTGAAATGTATAATGCAAGCAGTGGTATAGATGTTATGGATATGACAATCGGCACTGAGGAATATTCGGTGAAGCTGGAATATCCAGAGGGCAGTTATACCGATATGAATGACCTGCTAAAGCTTGAAATTGCCACAGCCTATGGAACAACAATAACTGTAGGAGACGTGGCAGAAGCTATATATTCGGACGTTCCGGAGACATTGGTAAGAAGTGACGGAACATATCAGGTATCAATAACGGCTTATGCCACTGATGATGCGAAATTCAAAGCCTCCGATGCCATAGATGACGCTGTGGAGGCGGCAATCGAAAACGGCGAGTTTCCAGAGGGTGTATCAAAGAGCCAGAGCATGATGGAGGAAATGCTTATAGAGGAGTTTACTTCTATAGGAAAGGCGATTGCAGCGGCAGTTTTCCTTATATTCCTCGTAATGGCTATGCAGTTTGAGTCACCGATGTTCTCGCTTATGGTAATGTTAAGTATTCCGTTCAGTCTAATTGGTTCATTTTTCCTACTGTTCATATCAGGCTCAACCCTTGACATGACGGCACTTATGGGTGTATTGATGTTGGTTGGAATAGTTGTTAACAACGGTATTTTGTACGTAGATACCACAAACCAGCTAAAGGAAACAATGCCATTAAATGAAGCGCTGATAGAAAGCGGTCATATACGTTTAAGACCAATCCTTATGACAACGCTTACTACAATCCTATCAATGGTGCCAATGCTCTTTGCCAAAAATGAAAATGCGGCAATGATGAAAGGAATGTCATATATCATAATAGGCGGACTTATAACTTCAACACTGCTGATTTTATTATTGCTGCCAAGCTTCTATCTGATTATGAGTAAACAGGGGCGCCAGGAAGCAAAGGAACGCAAGCGGTTAAAGAAAGCGGCAAAATTAAATAAATAATGCAAAATGACTCCGGTAAATGTAACGCCGGGGTTGTTTTTTTGAAAAAATCCCCAATGATACTGACAATAATCAAATAAAAATTAAATATTATGTACAAAAAACTTGAAATTAAACGTAAAATACGATATTTTATAATTGAGGTGGTTTGAGATGAAGGCTAGAAGGGGAAAAATAAATTATAAAATATTAGGGTTCATAGCAGCAGTTTTTTCGGTCGGAATAATTGCTGTTGTTTATATTAATCAACTAAATAAAACAGTTACTGCTAATATAACCCAGAATATAAGCGAGCTGGCGGAGCACGACAAGGATAATATAAGAAGCTATGTGGAATCAATGTGGGAGGATTTGGAACACATAGGAGGAAAGATTGAAAATTATTATTGTGACACAATTTCGGAAGTGGAGACACAGATGAATATGGAATGTGTCAATAGCTCTTTTTCGCATATTTACATGGTAAGTGAAAGCGGAAAGGTATATACAGACAAGTTTGTAACATACGACCCGCAAAGCAGCAACCAAAATGGACGTATTGACCTGCTGCCATATTTTGAAAATGGCGAGGAAAAGGTTGTCATGCGCTTTGACGACAAGATAGAGGGCGCAGGGCTTACAAAGGAATGTATTATGTACGGGATACGTCTGGATGATTTTGAGGTTGAGGGAAACAAAATGGTTGCAATAGTCGGAATAAGCGATATTGGCAATATCCAAAACCGTCTCTCAATCAACAGCTTTAGAAAGAACGGTAAAAGCAGGGGATACAGCTCCGTTATTGATATGGATGGAAATTATATAGTTAATATCGAAAGTACGGTTTACCTTAATAACAAGGAAAACTTTTTTGACAGGCTTAATAAAAGCAGTAAATCCGACCTCACAAGCCAGGAGGTATCTGAAAAAATGCAGGCAGGTGAAACCTTCAGCTTTAACTATACAAGGTCAGACGGTACGGAGCGTATTGTATACTGTATGCCTTTTGAGGAGGAGGAAATACAATGGTACTTTATATCATCAGTTGAAAGTACGGTATTTTCTGAACAAAACAGGGCATTTCTTGCCATGAGCCTTGGAATGTTGGCTTCCATTGTAATAGTGATAATAGTGGTATTTGCATTTGCGATAGTCTCTCGCCACAAGGCTATAATGGCAAATGCCGAGGCAAAGGCGAGAACTTCATTCCTTGCCAACATGAGCCATGAGATAAGAACACCTTTAAACGGTATTATCGGATTGATTTATTTGTTGGATAAGGATATGGATATGGATACTGATAAAGCGTTAATCCGTCAAAGGCTTTCAAAGGCAAAATCAACGGCAGAATATCTATTATCACTCATTAACAATATATTGGATATATCAAAGCTGCAGGAAGGCAAGGTTAACCTTAACAGTGAGGTTATATCTCCCGAAATAGTGGTTGACGCAGTATGGTCAATGCAGAAAAGCAACATAGAAAACAGGGGAATTGAATTTATTGTTGAAAAAAACATAATTGCACCTTGGATTATAAGCGATGATATAATGCTTAAGCAGGTGCTTATGAATATATTGAGCAATGCGGCAAAATTTACACCCAAAGGTGGAAGGATAATCCTTTCAGTCAGTCAGGAAATGGAGGACGAAAATAACGTATGCACCACATTTATGTGCAAGGATACAGGATGTGGAATGAGTCCTGAATTTTTAGAGCACATATGGGACAGCTTTTCACAGGAGAGGGAAAGTACCGACGAAAGCATAAAGGGAACTGGACTGGGAATGGCTATAAGCAAGCTCCTTGTGGATGCAATGGAAGGAGAAATAAAAGTTGAGAGTAAGATTGGAGAGGGAAGTACATTTTATGTTGTGTTACATTCCAAGGTAGTCGGGGAACCGCCCAAATATGTGTCGGATTTACAGGAAGCAAAAGAGCGTAAAATGCTTGTAAACAGCTCATTAAAAATACTTGTGGTAGAGGATAATGAGCTTAATGCTGAAATATTAATGGAAATATTAAAAAGTGAAGGCTTTAATGTAGAGCTTGCCCAAAACGGACAGATAGCGCTTGATATGTTTAAAGAATCCGAAATAGGCGAATACAGTCTGATTTTAATGGATATGCAGATGCCCGTAATGGACGGCTGTACAGCTACAATGGAAATCAGAAAGCTAGACAGGGAGGATGCAAAGACTGTAACAATATTTGCCTGTACGGCAAATAATTTCAATGAAGACAGGGAGAGGGCTGACCAAAGTGGCATGAATGATTTCCTGTCAAAGCCAATTGACGTGTACGAATTATTTAAAAAGTTGGGGAATGTAAATAGTATAAAGTGACATAAGAAGATATTTGGTAACTATGAAAGTACAAATAGTTGCGATAGTTGTGTAAAAGGAGATTTGCATGAAGAAAAATTTTAAAAGGAGACTTGTTGCAGGACTGTCAGTGGCTGTTTTTGTATGTATGGGCATTGGGGGATGCGCAAATGCAGGCAGCAATAATGTAAAAGAGGATATTACGCTTATTATCAAGTGCCCTATACTTGTAATTGAGTCGGTAAGCAATTCAGGGATTGTCGATACCCAATATTTTCTGGAACATGCAGGACAGGAATTTGCAAGTCAGTATGATAAGGCTAACGTGACGATTGATGTCAGGGTTTTTGATTTAATTGACGAGTCAGAGGCAGTTACAGGCAGCTTTGACACGGAATATGCCATGGATGTTTTGTATGAGGATTATTTTAACATGACGGCATACGTCCATACGGGACGTGTTGTGCCATTGGATGATATGATAACAGATGATATTAGAAATGATATTGACGATACGGCATGGGCGATAAGCTCTGTAGACGGAAAAACCTATATGATGCCGTATTTGAGCCGTCAAAACATACTTATTTATAATAAAAAGCTCATGAAAGACTGTGGGCTTGAAAATTATGTCCAGGACAGCCTGGAAATCCAAAACTGGACAACGGATGAATGGACATACATACTTGATACTCTTGCCCAAAATCTGCCGTCGGGTGTATATCCTATGACGATATATGGAAAGAATAACCAAGGCGATACCCATATAATGTCATACATCAGGTCATTTGGAAGTACGATATTTGATGAAGATGGTAACTTTAATTTTGAGAGTGACGAGGCGGTGAAAGCCCTTACATGGATTCAGGATGGTGTGGATAGGGGCTGGTATGCACCACACCCCGAAAACCTTGAAATATCAGATTGCCAAGAGCTGTTCAGCAACAACCAGCTTGTGTTTTATATATTTAATAATGCAAATGTCGCATTGTACGATAACCTTGATGACTACGGATTTGTAAACTTCCCCGGAAATGTGGCAACATCATTTGTGACAGGCTTTGAGGTTTTTGACAATGGAAATCCCACAAAGGTTCAGGCGGCAAAGGATTTAATAAAATATATTTATGAAACGGACGAATGGCTTGAGCTTTCCGCAGGAAATATTCCCGAAAGCAAAAAGACGGCTGAAAAGTACGCAGACAAGATAACAATGCTCAATGAATTTTCTAATAATTCTCCAAACGTCGTGGATTTCATGAACAGCAGCCCCAACTGGCAGGGTAATGAAACCTCGGTTAGAAGCGTATTTTGGCCAAACATCCATGAGCTGTTATTGGGCTCCGTAACACCGGAAGAATGTGCAAAAAACCTTGATGATGACTGCAACAGGGCATTGGAGATTGGACGTGAGACAAGTACGTTGCATGAATAAGATTGTTTTGACATTCATTAAATATTGAGCTAGAGGAGACAACATATGCTTGCTGAGTTAAGGATGGAGTTAGAAACTGAAGAAAATCAAATAGGATATTATCAATCATCAAATCTACAAGGTGTGTTAATGGAGCAAATCGACAGCGATT
>CAYTGS010000075.1:5600-9719 GCA_964437435.1 uncultured Roseburia sp. | reverse complement strand
ATTCATAGTGACAGGACGATTTTCAAAATATTCATTATTGTTATCCATTATGCATCAAATCTCCTTTGCTTATATTAACACGTTGTACTCGTGTATCATTGTATACAATAATACACGTTCTGTCAATAGCTTTGAGAAAGTAATCTTTCTATGTTAATCATTCCCGCCCCCTGAACGCTCCAGTTTTTCCCTAAATCCACAGCCGACACAAGAAGCAGCCGTCTAACCTCATCATTTGTTATATCAGGATATTTTTGGAAGCACAGTGCACAGGCACCGCTGACTATAGGTGCCGACATTGAAGTACCGCTTTTGGAAACATAGGGCATTTTAATATAATTATTCCCGCATGACACAATATCACTCCCCGGAGCCACAAGGTCGGGTTTTTTAATAAACGTCTTTCCAGGTCCCCTGCCGGAATATTCACTGCAAAGCCGCTTTCCCTGTCCCTTGTAGCCTGCGTCATGGCAGCCCACGCATATACACACGCCACACTCACCTATGGGAGATAGGGACATTGAGCCAGGACCCTTATTGCCCGCCGCCGCAACGATAACGACATTCATATCCCACAGCCTTTCCATTTCGCCCTTAAACTCGTTCCAATCGTCCTTGTCAATATTTTCCTCGGACTCTATCTCTATGGATATATTAACTATATGGATTGGATATACCTTTAAAAGCTCCCCTATCCACCTTAGACCCTTAATCAGATTTCTAATGCTCCCCGAACCGTTTTTATCAAGCACCTTTCCGCATACAAGCCTTACCCTCGGTGCAATCCCCATATACTTGCCATTTGACATTAATCCACTTCCGCCGATTATACCACAAACATGCGTTCCATGACCGTTGTTGTCATATGGACGTTTATAAGCTAAATCACTCCCCCCTGTAAAATCCCGAAACGCAGCTATCCTCCCTCGTAAATCAGGATGCTCCGCCACACCGCTGTCTAGCACCGCCACATAGATATCATCACCTGAATATCTTTTCACATTTTCATAATCCCACCCAATCATCGAACGAACCCTATCCATAAAAATACCCATGTAATCATATATTTAGATAAATTAATATATGATTACATGGGTTAAAAAGTCCATAAACTATTCATTCCTAATCGCCGCAAGCGGACTTAGCCTCATAGCCCTAAGCGACGGTATAAATCCCGCAACCATTCCGACCACTATTGCAAAGGCAACCGCAACAGGGCTAAGCCACAGCGGTATACGGCAAATGGCACCCGTTATCCCCATTGAGTCGCCCATGCCGCTTGAACCCATAAGCGAATTTATAATAAATGCCAAAAGATAACTAAATCCAACACCCACGACACCGCCTATAAATCCGATAAACCCAGCCTCCATCAAAAACAAAGCCTGAATATTCCTAATATCACAGCCAAGCACCTTCATGACACCAATTTCCTTAGTCCTCTCATAAATCGACATCATCATTGTATTGGTGATGCTTATTGCGGCAACAAGCATGGCGACAGCGCCGATAGCGCCAAGCACAGCCTGTATCGTATTCATACTGTCAATCTCCGACTGAATCCACTCCGCAGAGCTGTACGCATCGTAGCCCATATCATTAATCATATTGGTAAGCTCCGTGACGTTTTCCATCTCGTCAACCTGTACTATAAGCTGTGAATAAAAAATCTCATTGTAGGGCTTTCCGTTTTTCCTAGTGGGCTGACCGGGAATAACGCTGTTTTTAAAAATCTTTTTGAGCTGAGCCTTAAGGGCATCAATATCGCAAAGCACCTCCTGGCTGTAGTTGTTGCTCCACTCGCCAAGCTCCCCTGCCATAATTCCGACAGCGTCTATAAGGTACTTTTTGGGCGGCTTCACCGTATTTTCACCGCTAGAGTCTGAATTTTGCGAGCTCCAATAGGCATCCATATCAAAAATTATAAATATAGGGTCATTTAAAAGGTCAATATCAGGTGCCTCGCCCGTATCCCAAAACGGATATGTATACGTCTTTTCAATAAAGAAATTTGTAAGCACATTGTTTCCATAGAAAAGCTCCAACTGGGTATCAGAATTAAAAAGCCTGCCCTCTCCAACCTCAATATTCATGGTTTCAAGTTCTTCACTTGTAATACCATACAAATATAAATATCCCATATATTTTCCCGTCTTTGCAAGTACATTAACCTCAAGCCTAGGATAGACAGCCTCAACATGCTCTATAGATGCCAGCTCATTTACAAGCGCATCATCAAGCCTTTTTTCATCCTCCGAGCTATTGCCTGACGAGTAATAGCTCCCGCTGTTTACCTGGATTTGCGTCATAGAGGTATAGCTGGAATAATTTTCAAGCATTGATTCCTTAAGTCCGTTTCCAAGGGCGACCATAACCACGATTGACGTAATACCTATTACAACGCCCAAGACGGTCAGCACGGTACGAAGCTTACGCTTCCAGAGGTTTGATATACTCATCAACAGCAAATCAATGAATTTCATTATAAATCATCCTCATCATCAATTAAATCCATATCTTCCTTATGCTTCTTTGCCTTTTTCCTCTTTATGACAACCACAGCCACAATAATAATGACTACAACCACAGCCGCCACAATTCCGATAACCACCGTATTTGAACTTCCACTGCTCTCCTCCACATAATAGTCATCAATATTATAATCCTCGTCCCCGTAATCCTCGTAGCTCATCTCGTATACATAAAGGTTTATCTCCTTTTCAAACCTAGACTCGTTTCCCGACTCGTCCTCATACGTGATAGCGGCTGTAACAACACCATCACCCGTCTCGTCAGCAGCTATGCCAGTCACCATTGCGTCAACATTTCCGGTAGCACCCGGCGCAATATTTCCAAGGTAGGTAATCCCGTTGTCAACCGTATCGCTCTCAAAAACCACCTTTACGTTATAAAGGGTTGTCTTTCCAGTGTTAAATACGCTGAACATGACGTTTGACTGCTCGCCCACTGCAATCGACTCCGGCATTACGTCGGCAGTGCCCGTGTCAATTTTTGCCTCCTGCTTGACAGGGATAGACACCTTTGCGCTGTCCGAAAGGTTAAGCTGGTCATCCACATCATATTTCATGTTTACCGTAAGCACATACGGCTTTTGGGATAAGTCGGATTTAGCCTCCATTTCAATACTCATCTCGTAGGTCTGTCCCGGCGCAATACGCTCCGTGTATACAGAGCTAGAGCCTGATGTTGGGAGAAATGCGGCATATGTGGAGTTGGAGTCGCTTCCCTCAACAGTCGCCTCCATGTTAAATAGGACGTTTTCAACCGCCGCCTCCTTTGAGGTATTCTTAACGCTCACCGTAAGGTTAAATACCGTTCCTGCATATACCTCCTCCGGCTCCGTTTTATAGCCTGTTACGATAATCCTAGGATTGTAAGTCTCCTGGTCAGTGTCCTCTATCAGCGTTTTCTTGGGGTTTGAACCCTTGATATTTATATACGTTGTAATATCAGTCTCCACAGGTGAACCGTTCTGATAATACGTGGCATGGAATGTAAGCGGATAACAGCCCGTAAGCACGTCGCTTCTAACCGTAAAGTACCAGCCTATATCCATCCTACTAGTATATGCCTCCTCCGTGGAATCAGAAGCTTTTATCCTCTGGATATACCGTGCATCATACGCCTGCTCGATATTAAAGGGCCATTTAGTCCTGTCATTAGATACAGTTGGCGTTATAGCCACATCCGTAATATCGCTCTTACCAAGGTTAATAAGAGAAAGGACTACAAAGGTCTGTTCATTATAGCTTGCGCTCAAAATAGGGACTTCATTTGAAAGCATGAGGAATTTCTCCGTACCGGAGGTATTCTCCTCCAATATTTCCTTTAAATATCCCTCTATCTCCGCCTCATAGCTGGTAAGCTCACTCATGGTAAGACCTGCATTCTCCATGTACTCCATTGCGCTGTTGTATATCTTATCCATGCGCTTTTTCTTCTCATCATTCAGGTTGTACCTAAGCTGTATATCGCTGTAGTATATATACAGCTCACTCCTAATCTGAGCCTTCCATTCGTCAGACGCATACTCATCCCTGGGGCTTGACTGCGTGGTTCCAACCGTGCTTGATGTGTCATCATCATAATCATAATCAT
>CAYTGS010000075.1:0-5500 GCA_964437435.1 uncultured Roseburia sp. | reverse complement strand
TATCAGCCATAACCATAAGCCCCTGTGAGCCTATAAGCACAAAAGCCATAATCACAACTGCAAACCGCCTAAACCTCCACATCATGTTTTTCGTCTTGTTTTTCATCCTGTTTTTCCTCCCTATTATCAATCATGTCAACAATCTTACCGTCAACAATCCGTATTATTCTATCCGCAAATCCCGCAAGCGTATTGTCGTGCGTGACCATTATAAGCGTCTGGTTATGCTCCCTTACAACGCTCTGCATTAAGTTCATTATCTCCCTCGAGGTATTTGAATCAAGGTTTCCCGTAGGCTCGTCGGCAAAAATAATCTCCGGTCTGACAACCAAAGCCCTCGCAACGCCCACACGCTGCTGTTGACCTCCCGACATCTGATTAGGCTTGTGGTCCCAATACTTATCCAAGCCCACCATATGTATCATCCTCTTTGCCCGCTTGATACGCTCCTTTTTGGATATTCCCTGAAAGGTCAGTGGCAAAGCCACATTCTCCAAGGCGTTCATAGTCCCCATAAGGTTAAAGGACTGGAAAATAAACCCGATATGCTCACGTCTGAAACGTACAAGCTGGTTCTCGTTTTTGTTCTCCATATGCTCGCCGGATATGACAATCTCCCCCTTGGTAGGCTTCTCCAAGCCTGCAAGCATATTTAAAAGAGTGGACTTTCCGGAGCCGGAGGTACCGACAATCGCACAAAACTCCCCTCGGTTAATGGTAAAGCTTACGCCGTTTAACGCCCTCACCCTATTCTCGCCGATACGGTATATTTTATATAAATCCTTTACTTCAATAACTGTATTTGAATTTTTCTTCACATCCAACCACCAACTTACTGTATTATTTCGATTAATACACTTTATAAGGTTGATGATAACACATATTATGTACCTTTACAATAATAAAAAGTGCCATAAAATGACACTTTTTACCAATACCTATTTGTATGTATAATCAACATATTCCGTATCTTTTCTAAGCTTGCTTGTAATACTGCTCCTATAGTCCTTGGTGTCGTCAATCATGTACTTAATTCCCTTTCTATGGTCGGAGCAGATAGTACGCAAATTGTTGGTCAGTGAAAAAGCAACCTCATCCTCGGAAATCATCATATTAGCAACCTGCGTAACCGGTGCATAGGCAAATTCACTGTCCTCCGTATAGTACGTATTCATTTCAACATAAGTTCCGTCGCTCAAATCGACAGGGAAAATAGTAACAGCCTTGTCGTAGCCCTCCTTAAACTGGAAAATTGCAATCTGACCCATAAGCTCCGTCGGGTCATTCAGGGTAAATGATACAATCCTCTCACCCGTGTTTCCAATCGCCCACGTTTTAGTGTAATTAAGGTCAATATCCTTTTTAACCTTGTCATTATATAACATCTTAAAGGAAACCGCCAGTTCATCATCAATCTTGGCAAACAGCACCACCTTCTGTCCCAGATAGCTGTTGTATATATCCTTTTTAATAACCTTTTCCTTGTTCAGCGTAAGCGCCACAAAGCTATAACCCATCTCCTTCGCCGCCTTTTGTGCGTCCGCAGTCTGGGCATCCGATGCCGCCCCAATAGCTCCTGCCGTGGTAAGGGAATCCATCTTTACATAACATATTACACCAATATTAATCCTGTACCAGCCGTTTGAGTAATATCCCAATACCTTGACCGGCACATTTGCGCCTATCGTTGTCAGCACCGTTGCGGTATATGTAGGCTCTGCATAGACAACACAGTTAGCCTTTGTATAGTAAGTATCCTCTAGTTGGAAATATGATGCCCCCTGTGCATTTGAAACAAAGGCGGTGTTTTCAATACCAAATGATGTAAGCAGTATTGCAAATGTCATCAAAAAAGCTACTAATGATTTTTTCATAAACATATACCCCTTAATAATAATTATCCTCCGTCAAAGTAAACGGAAATGAATTATCCTGATAAGAACATAATTTATTTATCGTAACATCGGTAAAAGTACATCCCGCAAAAGCCGACGCACCAATACTCAACGTATTCTTTGGAATAGTTACATCGGCAAGGGAGGTACAACCGTTAAAGGCATTATCCCCGATACTGATAACAGACTTAGGAATATTAAGCTCCGTTATGCCCGTACAGCCATTAAAGCAATCAGCAGGTATCGCCTCAATTCCCGATTTAATAGACAGGTTCGTAATGCCGACACAGCCGTTAAATACACCGTCCGACATCTTCTTCATCGTAGCCGGAAGCTTAACGTCCGTCATGGCAACACAGCCGTCAAAGGCACTCTCACCGATTTCCTCAAGACCGCTTGGCCATGATTTCGGGGCAATCGTGATATCGCCGCTAAATGCCTCCTTGCCTATAGTCTTAAGGTCAGAGGGAAGCTTTGTAAGCTCCATTTTAGTACAGTTGGTAAAAGCCTGCTCGTCTATCTTCGTAATTCCAGAGGGAAGTGAAATGTTTTTCAGCTCATTACACTCGTTAAAAAGCTTTTTCTCAATCGAAGTCACCCCATCCGGAATAGTGATTTTGACCAATTTCGAGCAACTGTCAAAGCTGCCCTCGCCAATCTCAGTAAGCTTGTCAGGCAGGTCAACATTCACCAAAAGCTCCGAGCTTTTAAATACGTTCTTACCTATCTTCTCCACCGAATCGGGAAGCGAGATACGTACAAGCGTCTTTGAGCTGGCAAACGCCGAATCGCCAATCTCCGTAACAGGCTGTCCGTCTATTGTAGAGGGGACATCAAGTGCCGAAGCCGAGCCTAAGTACTTTGTAATCACAACATGGTCACTGTATAGGGTATACTGATAATCCGAATTTTTCTTTGATTCGGGATTTTGCTCCTCCTGTGTGGAATTAGCCTCAGCCTCCTGCTCCGATAAAATCTCCTCCTGATGAAGGAAATATTCGTGGTTGTCATTTCTCTGACTGTTCACGGAGCCGTTAGACTTAGGGGATTTTGATGAGGTAGTTGTTGAAGTCGTTGTTGATGATGAATCGCCAGAGGCAGTCTCGCCGGACTTCTCCTCACCCTCATCCTCAAAAACCTTCATTGCGTCAGCGTAGTTTTCCTGCGAATCTGATATTAATGACTGTATATCAGAGGGCATTTCATCATCAGTGGCATACACACCCACAGTATCAGTCTCAGTATCCGTCTCAATGACAGTCTCCGTTGACGTTTCGGGTGCCGCCCCTATGATTCCAGCCTTATTCAAATAACTCCCAAGCAGGACTGCAAAAACAACAGTACATACGCCTACCATTCCCCAAAAAAGCTTCTCCATAATTACTTACTCTCCATCATAAACCTTCTCATCATGGTTATTAGACAATATCACAGCCTTTCCGGCAACAATCACAGTCTTACCTATGACACTGTCATCCTCCGGTACGTCAAGGGGATGAATATACCTTCCAGTTCCCCCGTTATCCGTATTACTCTCCGACTCCGTTTCCGTCTCATCCTCCGTCTGCGTCTGGTTTCCCACCACAGTTGAACTATCCACCGTGGTATTATTTACCGTAGTAGAGCTGTTTACCGTAGTATTATCAGATACAGTACTCGTGCCAACCTCCGGCTTCTCCTCCAAGCCCGGGTTGCTATCCATGAAGTCAGTCGGATATTCAGACTTGTAAATTACCTCGATATTGTTATCCGTGCCGAACTTGTCAGCAGTGCTTGATTTCGAGGTATAAATCTTAAAGCCCTCGCTCTTGTTAAATGCCTTTTTATCAATGTCGG
The DNA here is from genome assembly GCA_964437435.1 of uncultured Roseburia sp. Lineage (GTDB taxonomy): Bacteria > Bacillota > Clostridia > Lachnospirales > Lachnospiraceae > COE1. Next base: position 1,769 of record CAYTGS010000075.1, on the reverse strand, counting down.
TAACAGAGGCGGGGATAGCCACCTGCTTAAGCTGGGTATTGTCCGTAAAGGCATTACCCTCTATCTTGGTGGTTGTATTCTGGATAATGACATTCTCCACAGTACCCATGTAAGCCATGGAATACTTAGGGATTGTCGATACGCCTGATGAAACCATTACGTTTTTCGTATTCTTAAGGTTCCAAAAAGCGTATGCGTCAATATTGTTCACCGTATTAGGCATAAGGTAATTCTCGCCCTCACGCCCCGGAAGAACCTGATACAGCATAGTCATATTCCCGTTATAAATCGCACCGTTATAATATGTAAGATACTCGTTATCCTTGTCTATAGATACAGTAGCAAGGCTGTCACAGTTCGTAAACACTCCGGTCCCCCAAGAGCTTACCCCCTTACCTATCACAACAGAGGTAAGGGAGGTACAGCCCTCAAAGGCACCCGGACCGATTTTAGTCACTGAATCGGGTATAATGATACTCGTAAGCGCCGTACAGTCCTTAAAGGCATTGTATGAAATTGCAGTTATGGAATCAGGGATTTCAATGCTCGTAAGTGTCTCATTTCCCGAAAAAGCCTCATCACCAATCTCCGTAAAGCTGTCTGGAATACTTACAAACGTCTCCTCACCCAAATATCTCGTCAGGGTCGTACCATACACCCTGAATCTGTCATCCTCTGCGGCTGCAACATCACCGCCAAATCCCCTAGCAACAGTCACAATCGCAAGGATTCCAAGCACCACTGCACTTATGGCAGCTATATGTTTTCTATTCATATTTTGGTCTCCTATTTAAAATCTATGCTGTTCTGTATCTTCTGCGCCTTCTAGGTGTACTTCCAGCAAAAAGCAATACTGAAAGACAAGCCATACCGATTACAGCAAACCACTTAGGATGTATAGGGTCGCCCGTGGCAGGCGTTGAGTCATACATCTGTCCTGCTATCAGATTGCTCTTATCCACATAAATCACGTAAGGTGAGAAATGAGGAGGTACAAATGAAATGCAGGCAATACCATCAATTGTAGTAAACTTAGGTGTAATCTGCTGTAAGTTACCGTTGTCAGTAGCCGCAACCCTTGCATTTCCGCCATACTGGATTAAATTGTCAGGTATAGGCATTGTAACGGTAATGTTAAGTCCGTTCGTATTTGTAATCTTGTTTTGACCTGTAGAGTCATACAATGATACATCCATAGGGAAGTATGCAATATTGTCAAGCGAACCATAGGCGTTTGTAAGTGCCTGTTTAGCCATCTCGTTAGCCTCGTCCGTCTCACTAATCTTAACGATAAAGTTATCCGTAGAGCCTTCAACTGAAACTGAAGCAACGTCCTTATTGGAAACACCGTTATTGGAAATAACAATCTTATTTCCGTTGCCATTGGTGACAGTGCTCGTGGTTGTCGTAGTCGTAGAGTCGCTAGGTCTGTTGCTTACAGTTGTCGTACTCGTGCTTGTACCCGGTCTTGAAGAAACCGTATCGTCATCATCATCCGACCTTGTCTTATAATTAGCCGTTACGGTAACGTCAGATGCAGGCATTACAAATGTCGTAGTCGCAAGTGAGGCATCAGCAAATCCAATGCTTGAATTGTTGCTGGTCCACTTAGAGAATACCTTTGTAGATGAAGTCGGTGCATAGGCTGATATAGATACAACATCACCAGCCGCATACGAGCCGCTTCCTGAACCATAGTTGACTACAACGTTGTACTTAGTAGAAGTATCGCCGCTGCTTGTTCCGTCTCCGCTCGTTCCGCCACTGCT
>CAYTGS010000074.1:0-9869 GCA_964437435.1 uncultured Roseburia sp. | reverse complement strand
TTTAGTCATTTATATGCTCCTTTTTAATTATTTTATCCACAAGCCTGAAAGCCCCATTTCCATCTATAAGCCTTTTCTCCTGATTATGAATTGTCATTCTGTAGTCATAATCATCAATACACCTTAAAAGCGTTTTATATATTTTCTCGGCTGTGCCCACACAATCATCTGCAAAGCAGCCTGCGTTTACTATATCAGTAAGCCTCTCTATTTCCTCTGCGCCCTGCCTTTGGTTTTCCGCAAAATAAAAACATATCATAGGTACACCCAATGCGCTCACCTCATAAATTGTGACTCCAGTGGCTGTTATAACTACATCACACTTTTTCATCAGTGCTTTTATATCCTTAATATTTTCATGTATTATCACGTTCTCAAATCTTCCGTATTCAGCCTTTAATCGGTCTGCATTTTTATTAAACGGACCGCTCAGTACATGAATTGTAATATTGGGGATTGAAGTAATCCTATTTAAAATCGCCCCGGAAACATACAACGGGTCACTTCCTCCAGTTGTAAACATAACATTATTCACTTTATCTTTCAAATCATATTCAAGACCTGTTCTAAACAGCTCCCTAAGTGGCATATATTCAAGTCCCAAGTATACTTCTTGCGGCAAATTTTCCCTGTCGTGGTTATTCTCATACTTGTCCTTGAGAAGCGGTCCGTAAATATTGTAATTAATAAGCACATCTACCGGATATGGTTCTCCCATATCCTCAAGGCACGCTGTTTTACAAATCCTTCCAAGCTCTTTATAGAATTTAACCGTCACCTGATAGCTGTCAACCAGAATTATATCATCCTTATTCAAGATTTCCGAAAGCTTTAGAATCTCTGACTCCATATCCCTGTAATCAGTATTAAGCACTATACTTTCAAAGCCCCTGTCGCTTATCATTGCCTCACAATCCCTATCAGCAATAATAAAAACCGGCTTAATATTTTTCCCTCTATATGCTGCCTCTGCAATCGAAAGGCATCTCATTACATGTCCCATTCCTATTGCACTGTTGCCGTCCGCCCTAATATAAAACATAGTTATCCTCCAAAATCTATTATATTTTACCACGTTTACACAATCTTAACAACAAATGTTTCATTTACCTTGCCATGAAATTAAGCATAATGCTATAATGAAATTATCTTTTAGTAATAATGACATCGAGGATATAAGTTATGAAACGTACACTATATTTAAAATTCTTATTGGCGTATATTATTTTTGCTTTTTTTGGTTTTATAGTTGTAGCCACCTTTACTTCAAGTATGACTTTGGAGCATATGAAAAGGGAGAAGGCTGACACCCTCTACAACGAGGCATTGCTTATAGCGGATTCATATGCTGCCGACCTTTATAACAGTGAGATTACCTTGGAGTCAGTATGGCGCCAGATTAACGCAATCGGAACATACCTTGATGCTTCCATTTGGATTGTAAACCCATCAGGTCTTATTGTACTTGATTCTAGCAGTCCGTTGGATATAGAAAATCCTGTCACAATACCAAATTTCAGTCCTACAATCACTGGTAATTCATTTTATACTGTGGGAAACTTTTTTGGGATGTTTGATGATGAAATGATTTCGGTATTCGCCTCAATCACTTCCAAATACAAGGTTAAAGGATATGTGGTCATCCACGCCTCAATGACGGATTTGCAAAATTCATGTAATTCCCTTTTAAATATTTCATATATTACACTTATCATATTATTTTTGCTATCCCTCATAATTTTGTTGTTTTTCACTGCAATGGTTTATCTCCCTCTTAGGAAAATCACCCATGCAACGGAACAGTATGCCGTGGGAAATTTCAGATATGAGTTCCAGGTAGACAGCGAGGACGAAATGGGGTATCTCGCTGCGTCTTTGGCATATATGGCAAATGAGGTCTCAAAAAGCGAGGACAACCAAAAACAGCTTGTTGCTAATATTTCACACGATTTCCGCTCCCCCCTGACTTCCATGCGTGGATATCTAGAGGCAATGCTTGACGGAACAATTCCGCCTGAAATGTATGAGAAATACCTAAATATTGTCTTAAATGAAACAGACCGTCTTACAAAGCTTACAAATTCACTGCTAACCCTCAATAACCTCAACACTAAAGGAATGATGCTCGATAAGAGCCGCTTTGACATAAACCAGGTAATAAAAAATACGGCAGCCTCCTTTGAGGGAACCTGCCATCAGAAATCAATCTCTATTGAGCTTGTGCTAACTGGTGAAAAAATGCATGTTATAGCTGACATGGGGAAAATCCAACAGGTGCTTTACAACCTTGTGGATAATGCCATTAAGTTCAGCCACAAGAATTCTTCCATAAAAATTGAAACAAATGAAAAATCAAACAAACTTTTCGTGTCAGTAAAGGACAGCGGTATCGGCATACCCAAGGAAAGCCTTAAGTTAATATGGAACCGCTTTTATAAAACAGACCTGTCCCGTGGCAAAGACAAAAAGGGAACAGGTCTTGGTCTTTCAATTGCAAAGGAAATCATCCAAGCCCACAATGAGCATATCAACGTTATAAGCACCGAGGGCATAGGCACTGAATTTATTTTCACCTTGGAAATAGCTGATAAAGACTAATGATTTATCGGCAGGGTGACTGTTATCTGCACGGTTTGGGTATCGGGTGCAGAGGCGCTTATCCTGCCTTTATGTTTTTCAACTATTGCTTTTGCTATTGACAGTCCCAGTCCATAACCGCCTTCACCTGATTTATCTGACTGCTCTGTCCTGTAAAACCTGTCAAAAAAATGTCTTAGCTGTTCCTCGCTTACTGCTTCTGAACTGTTAGACACCAAAAGCACTATATTTTTATTCTTTTTTTCAAGTGTTACTTCTATATCACGGCATTTCCCATTATCATCAGTCCTTGCATATTTAATAGCATTGTCAAGTAGTATTCCCACTACCTGGCGTATGCTGGACTCGTCGCCGTTATACGAAAGCATTGGCGTTATGTCTGTCTTTATATTCTTGCCCTTGCTCCTTGCCAATGCCTGAAACGAGGTGACTGTCTCCCCGACTAAATCAGATATCGGAAAATCAATCATTGTAAACTGCTGTCTGTTCTCGTCCATCCTAGACAGGCTTAAAAGGTCATTTGTAAGAGCCGCCATGCGCTTAGTTTGGGCACATATATCCTGAAGCCACTCATTTTCATCGCCTATTTCCATGGAAAGTAATTCAGCATCCGCATCTATTATAGTAATTGGAGTCTTTATCTCGTGACCAGCAACAGATATAAACTGCTTTTGTTTTTCGTAGCTTTCGGACACTGGACGCACTATTTTCTTTGAACATATAACAATTATTACAAATATAATAATAAGTCCTATAAAGGAAATCATCACATTGATAAAAAGAGATATCTTAAAGGTAGACAGGTTGCGCCCACAGTCAAGAAACATGATTGTATATCCGTCTTCACCTGCCGTTTTCAAATACCTAAAATCGTTGGTAAACCCCCTAGTCTTATTCTTTGAATAAACGCTTTGTGCATATATAGTTGCAGTCTCATAGTCAACCATTGCGATATTGTCAGTGTTCACTGTAAGGATTTCACCATTTGAGCTAAAATTTGCGGTAAAAAACCTTGCTTCATACATGGTTTCGGGTGACATTGCAGCTTCACGCCAAGACCTATCTCTAAGTATTTGAATATTGTCATCAAAATTTTCCTGTTTGTGATTATCGCCATTTGGGGGCATTTCAATATTATGGTTTGGTCTGCCACCATTTTCGGCAAGCCTATCCAAAACCATATCCGCATTTCCCACAAGCTCCCTGTAGGTTAACAAATTGCTGGATATCACAATGATACCCAGCAATAGCAAAAGAGAAAATGAAGAAAGTATAATAAATTTTGTTCTAAGCCTTTTAATCATCGGATGCACCTATTTTCTCAATAAAATAACCACTATTACGTCTAGCTTTTATTTCAACATCAGCCTTTAGGACTGTAAGCTTTTTTCGCAGGTAAGAAATATACGTCCATACGACATTGCTCTCCGCATTTGCCTCAAATCCCCATATTTTATCCATAAACTGCTCTGCGGAAATTATCTGTCTTGGATTTCTCATCATAAGCTCTATCATCTGGAACTCCTTGTTTGCAAGGGTAAAGCTGTTAAAAGGAGACGAGAGTTCAAAGTTTGCACAATCCAACGTAATATTTCCATATTTCAGTTTTGAATCTGCCTGTACAATGCTCTGGCTGTTCCTTGTCATAGCCCGTATTCTTGCCAAAAGCTCCTTTGCTGCAAAGGGCTTGGTAAGATAATCATTAGCCCCGCTGTCTAAGCCCTCCACCTTGTCATCCACCTCAGCCTTTGCAGTCAGTATCATTACAGGAGTATTGTTTCCTGATTTTCTCATTCTCTGTAATACGCTTATTCCGTCAAGCCGTGGCATCATAACATCTAATATTATTCCGTCATATTGGTTCAGGTCTATATATTCCAATGCCTCTATTCCGTCATATGCGGCATCAACCGTATAATTATTCTTTTTTAGTATTGTTACTATCGCCTTCGATAGGGATTTCTCGTCCTCTGCCAGTAACAGCCTCATCTTTGCCTCCATTGTCTGGTTTATCGGATTGGTCAGGTTGTTCCATATTCTTGTCTCCGCCACGGTCGCCTCGCATTCCGTCTCCGCCGTGACCTCCACCAAATCCGCCTCCCATGCCAAATCCATCACCATATATAAGTCCGTCCATTGTCACCTCGGTAGATGTGTCTCCCATTTCTACCGTATAAGTGCCACCATCAACTATTTCAGGACAGCTTATCACAACAGAATTATAACGCTTTTCCATAGTCCATTCAATAAGCTTGTTTCCATCACTGTCTAATAAGACAATTTTTGTTCCTGCATCATTCTGGCTTGAAGTATTTACAAGCATTGACCCCTGTGTTGAATCCGAGCCAAAATTAACAGCCATTCCGCTTTGACCTGCTGCTACAACAATACCGCCCGTAATCGCTGCATCAATTCCGTAATCAAGTGCTCCATTTCCACTGTTAGATGGTCCCATGACATAAAGCTCACCACCGGACATTGTGAAATATCCGTTGGAGTCAACACCGTCTCCTTCCGCATTTATATACACTACTCCACCACTGATGTTTATATTTGCGTCAGACTGGGTATCTCCCATTGGGTCTCCACCGCCACCGAAGCCTCCGCCTCCTGGACCGCCGCCCATTTTACCGCCGCCATTAAAATCATCACTGTTTTCAGGCATTGTCATATCTTCAGGCATTTCTCCAGGTTCCATTCCCTCCGGCATTTCAGGCATTGTCATACCTTCTGGCAATGTCATATCCTCCGGCATTTCACCCGACTCAAATGCTTCCTTTATTTTTTCCAAGTCTTCCTGACTAAACTGTGACATATCAAAATCGCCTGGGTCAAAATCTTTTCTGTCAGAATTTTGGTTTTCCGCTGTACTTCTCTTATCTGTCGCATTAAGTCCGTCATCAGATGAAGTAATATCAACAACACCGCCACAGATATTTATAATTCTTGCCTCTAATCCCTCGTAAGATTTAGTAATTTTAATTTTTCCATCCGCAACGTATATCTCGTTAACAGCACTTATTCCGTCACTTTCCACGCTAAAGTTAAAATCACCGTTTTCTATATAAACCAATCCCGCCTCATCATCATCGTCATTTTCGGAATGAATACCGTCCTTACCTGCGGTCACGTTTAATGTTCCGTTTGCAACCGCAACACTATCCTTTCCAGAAAAGCCATGCTTACCTGCGGTCACGTTATATATTCCTCCAGTAATTACCAAATCATTTTTTGATACCACGCCATGACCTACAGGAGAGTTTATAGTAAGACTGCCTGTACCATTTAAGGTAAGGTCGTCCTTCGAGAATATAACAGCGTCAATATTACTGCTATTGTATGATGTATCATCTAGCTCCACAAATTCTCCACCATTTGATAATGTGTTCTCTGTACCGTCGGCTAATGTCACAAATACCTTGTCAGCCTGATTTACATAAATCGCAGCGGACGTTTCACTGTTTATACTCACACCATTGAGTACAAGCTGTACCTTCTCGGACTTGTCAACATCAACTATTATCATACCGTCGCTTAGAGAACCCTCTAAAATATAATCACCCTCTTTAGTGATTGTAATTGTATTTTCATCAATGGCAACACCTTTTTTTGCATCACTCGATGAGCCATTATCCAAAAGTTTTATGCTTTTACATTCAGACACATCATATTCACCGCTTAAATCACGGTCCGAAAACTGCTTATCCTTGTTTATAAGCGAGCCGGTAAACGCTCCGTCGCTGTCATTTTCTGACGCATTATTGCCGTTTTCCTCTGAAACAACGCTCTCTGTTATAACCTCATCTTCAGAGACACTGCCTGCATTATTTCCACAAGCTGTAAAAATCATAGTTGCAACCATTATTGCAGCTACATATCTATATTTTTTCATTGTAAACCTCCATATGATTACAACAAATTCTATAACATATCGGCAACTGAATTTTCCTGATTTGACATTGTAATTTCAAGATTTCCATTTCTACAGCGAAGCTCATCTATAAAATTCTTCTCTGTATTCAGCTCCTTAAATTTAACATTGTAGGTAAGCTTAAACAAGCTTCCCATATTTGTAGTCTTAACATTTACAAGCTCAGACTTATTTGTGTACTTTTCAAAAATATCATCAAATACATCAGTGTAATCAAGATCCTCCGGAATTGTAACCCTAAGTGTCTTATTAAGTGCCGTCTGTTTTTTCACACCAAAGTCAATTTGTGCATAAATAATATTTACTATACCAAGGATAATAACAAATGCAAATCCGTAAGCAATATAACCCATTCCAGTGATAAGGCCGGCTCCCATTGCCATGAATAAAACTCCAATTTCCTTTGCGGTTCCCGGAACTGACCTGAACCTTACAAGGCTGAATGCACCTGCAACTGCCACGCCTGCGCCTACATTTCCGTTAACCATCATTATCACGACGCACACAACTGCGGGAAGTGTCGCCAATGTCACGATAAAGCTCTTTGAATATGTGCTTTTATACATATACATTGCCGCTATGATAAATCCTATTACAAGTGAGCTTATTATGCATATCAAAAAATCCGATACGTCAATTGCCGTTGCTGCCTCTGTGTCAAATAATCCTGTAAAAATACTTGCTAACATTTTAATCCTCCATTAATCTAAGCTATAAAAAAATTTGTCTGCTTCTCGCTTTTTCCCATAATCATATTCTCGTAAGCTGTTCCATATTTTGAAAATGATGTCTTATAAATTTTCTGCTGCGTCAACACCTTTGTCATCCAAAGCGGAATACCGCCTGATGTCTTTATTTCCATGAGAACCATATTATCATCAATAAGTTTTTCGCCCCATACGTCACACGCAAGGGAAAGTTCTTCCTCTCTGGCAAGGATATTTTCATCAAAGGTCACTCTGAAATCGCTGCCGTCAAATGAATAAAATGCCTCACGCTCATATGACAGGAACACTTTCGGAGCAAGTGTCTCATAATACTCAAAGAAATAATCAATCTCCCTGCCTATCTGGGTTTCCATTGGAAAAGTCGTATTCCGATTAAGCCAGTTTTGAGTAGCTTGAAGGGTTATCGATTCACGCCTTTTGTATACCACATCATCATACTTTTTCTTAAGCTCTACAAAAACCTTGTCATTTTCGCAAGCCTGCTTATAGCTTCTAATCCTAAGTTTTTCCTTGTAAACGGGCTTTTCAATTGAACGCCGTACAAGCCTGTAATTATCGGTATCAAAATATATATTTCTGATGACTGTATGACCAAAATCATCAAGCTTCATATATGGGAGCATTGCCTCAAGCACTGCCTTTTGCTGCTTCTTTGTCATCATATATTTCATCTCGTAACGTTTAAATACTGCTTGGTATGCCATTTTTTCTTTTCCTTTCCTTTAATTTAAGCCTTATGCAAATCAATAAATCAAAACTTATGGCTAGAGTATATGTCCTAAAGCTTAAGTGAAGCTTAAATAAGCTGTGAATAAAGTGTGAAACATCAAGTCACAAAAACGAGCAGGATTGACCAATTCTGCTCGTTTACCATAAATTTTTATATGCGTACTGTTTCCATAAGCCTTGGAAGATTTTCAAAACTATCCAGCTCATAGTCTGGATTAACAGCCTTACCAAAACCGTATTTGGCAAATACAAAAGGAATGCCCGCAACACGGGCAGACTGCTCATCTCCTGCGGTGTCCCCCACATATACCGCCCTTGTTACGTTATTTCGTCTCATTATAAGCTTATTGTTCTCACCCTTTGAAAGGCGATTGTTGCCCCAACATTCAATATCATCAAAACATGACGACAATTTGTGTGCATGTATAAAGCTTTCAATATAGCCCTGCTGGCAATTGCTTACCACAAAAAGCTTATAATCTTTTTTGAGCTTTAAAAGTGTTTCTTCAAGCTTAGGATAAAGAACGCCTCCATGCTTACTTAAGTAATCATTTTCAACCTTACAGCACTCATCCATAAGCACCTGTTTTCGTTCCTCACTTATCCCCTGAAACATACGGTCAGCAATCTCTGTCATCGGAAGTCCAAGATACCCTCCAAGCTCATCCGAAGTAAGGGATTTTTGGGGTGCGTTTTTTCTGCTTTCGGGGTATATGTCTATAACCTTATTCCAGCTTATGCATATACCCTCAACGGCATCCCACATGGTGCCGTCAAGGTCAAACAATATGGCTTCTATATTTTTCATTAATTACTCCATTCCAAATTAGAAAAAGCGAAAATTTTAAGAACAGTTGCTTCTAGCTAATCTCAGCTCCGGCAGGCATCGGCTTTTCAGGTGTCATAAGCGCAAGATTTCCGTCTGCATCCTCTGCACATAAAAGCATACCCTCCGACAATACCCCGGCAAGCTTCGCAGGCTTCAAGTTAACAAGAACCATAACCTTCTTTCCTACCATTTCCTCCGGTGTATAGTAAGCCTTTATTCCTGATACAATCTGCTTAACCTGTGAGCCTACCTTTACCTGACTGCAAAGGAGCTTCTTTGACTTTGGAACTGCCTCACAGGAAATAATCTCTCCCACTTGGAACTGCATTTTCCCAAAATCATCAAACTCAATTTCTGCCTTTGGCTCTATATCAATTACAGGCTGATTATCAGTTTTCTCGTCAGAATTAGCTTCCTCTGTAACGCCAGCCTCAACCTTTTGCTTCTTGGCAATTTCGGCTACCTTTATCTCAACATCCTTTGGGTCAAGTCGTGCAAAGAGGATTTCAGGTGTCTGTGTCACTTTTGTACCTGAAACGTACAATCCGAATTTATTTAATTTATCAAAATCACGTATATCCGTGTTTAACATTTTTACAATTTTTTCTGCCGTCTCTGGCATAAACGGCTCAAGCAATGCAGCACCAATAGAAATACTCTCCACTAAATTATATAAAACTGTAGCAAGCCTGTCCTTACCTGACTCGTCTTTGGCAAGCTTCCAAGGCTCTGTCTCGTCAATATACTTGTTGCAGCGCTTAAATAAATTAAATATTTCCGTGAGCGCATCTGCAACCCTAAGTTCTTCCATTTTTGCCTCTACCTTATCGTAGGTACCTGTCACAACCGCCTTTAGGTCGGCGTCAACATCGCCCTCCATTCCCTTATCGGAAACAACTCCGTCAAAGTACTTGTTGCTCATTGAAATTGTCCTGTTTACAAGGTTTCCCAAGGTGTTTGCAAGATCTGAATTAAGCCTCTCAACCATCAAATCCCATGTAATAGAGCCGTCATTTTCAAACGGCATTTCATGAAGCACGAAATATCTCACTGC
>CAYTGS010000073.1:0-9878 GCA_964437435.1 uncultured Roseburia sp. | reverse complement strand
AAAATTTAAAGAAAAATAAAAAATGTGTTGATTAATTGCTAAAAAGATTATATTATTAATTAGATGGTATTTAAAAGGAATTGTGAAGGAGGAAGGAAACTTGCTCGAGATTAGAACAAACGAAACAGATGCAGCAGCAAGGATTATTGTAGTAGGTGTGGGCGGTGCTGGAAATAACGCAGTAAACCGTATGATAGATGAGGCAATTACAGGTGTTGAATTTATAGGAGTAAATACCGATAAGCAGGCTCTGCAGCTTTGTAAGGCAAACACGCTCTTGCAGATTGGCGAGAAGCTTACAAAAGGACTTGGTGCAGGAGCTAAGCCTGAGGTTGGCGAGAAAGCCGCCGAGGAAAGCTCGGAAGATATAAAGGAAGCTTTAAAGGGGGCTGACATGGTATTCGTTACCTGTGGTATGGGTGGCGGTACCGGTACGGGAGCAGCTCCAATAGTTGCGTCTATTGCTAAGGATATGGGAATACTTACGGTAGGTGTCGTTACTAAGCCTTTCAAGTTTGAAGCCCGTACACGTATGTCAAATGCCCTTGCAGGTATTGAAAAGCTGAAAGAGCACGTTGATACGCTTATTATTATTCCGAATGACAAGCTTTTAGAGATAGTTGACAGACGGACAACCATGCCGGATGCCCTTAAGAAGGCTGATGAGGTGCTTCAGCAGTCAGTACAGGGTATTACGGACCTTATTAATGTGCCTTCTGTTATTAATCTTGACTTTGCAGATGTACAGACAGTTATGAAGGACAAGGGTATTGCCCATATTGGAATAGGATACGGAAAGGGCGAGGATAAGGCGGCAGATGCGATTAAGATGGCTGTTGAATCACCGCTTTTGGAGACAACCTTAAGCGGGGCTACAGATGTTATCCTCAATATTTCAGGAGATATTTCTATTTTCGATGCCAATGATGCGGCTAGTTATATCCAGGAGCTTGCCGGTGAGGACATAAATGTAATCTTTGGAGCCATGTATAATGAAGAAATGGCTGATACATGTACTGTTACTGTTATTGCTACAGGAATTGTTGAAGCAGGTTCTAAGCCCTCTATTAGCAATTTGGGAAGACTTAACAGCAATTTCTCTGTAAAGCCTAATGTAGGCATTGGCGCAGGTATGGCTACACCTGTAAGACCTAGACCGCAGCAGGGATTAAACGTAATACAGCCTAATGCTAATAATGTGGCGCAGGGTAGCGTTGGAAATACAACAGGTTCATTACAAGGAATTAAGAAGCCGACCGATTTAAGGAGCAATGTTAAGGATCAGACCCTTAACATTCCAAACTTCCTTAAAAGGGAATTAGAATAAACAAAGTCGAAAAATAAATTAAAAAGGTTCCATGCTTTGACAAAAAGCATGGAACCTTTTTTGTATAATTCAATAAGGAGGTGGCAATGGTATATGAAGTATATGTGGATATTTATTTTATAGAAAATCTGCTTACGGATATGTTTGTACTGACTCTTTCAAAATTGCTCTTGAGGGAAAAAATAGCAATTGGAAGGCTTATATGTGCCTCCGCCTTGGGGGCGCTTGCGGCGACCCTTATTCTTTGCTTCAAAATCCAATACGGCATATTGTATGTTGCAGCCGTGCTTTTAACTGATTTAATAATGCTGTATGTTTCCGGAATGGATATATCTAAATTCTATGTAGGCATGATATATATACACGGTACGGCTTTTGCCCTAAGCAGGATAAATGATTGTCTGTATTTCCTGGTTGGAGAAAAGCTTTCGTATATGGCGGGCTGTGTCATAATGTTGCTGGCAGTGTTGATGATACTGATTTATGAAAAATGTGTAGAGAAAACAGTAATTTATGATGTGACGGTGAAGGAAAAACAGGAGCTGTTGGAGGTAAAAGCCCTTTTTGACACTGGAAATCTCCTGACGGAGCCGGTATCAGGAAAGCCTGTGTCGATAATTGAGAAAAATCCCGTACTTGAAAAATGGATAGAAAATACTCCTGAAAAATATAAGGTAATCCCCTACAAAAGCGTGGGAAACGCTCACGGAATACTGGAGGGAATGGTAGTTGATGAGCTTGTGATACAAAGGGAAAAGGGACAGGTGGTAGAAAAGGATGCGGTTATAGCCGTTTATAACGGAAAACTTTCAAAAAACCAGCAATTCCAAATGATTTTGAACCATAGCCTGATTTAACTGATAAAGGAGCTAGTACAATGGTTATAAAATTATATTTGCCGGATAAAATCAGGATTTCACTAGGAAAAAACAAAAAGCTGGGGGACGGCGGTAATGAAATCCACTATATAGGGGGCTCGGAAATATTGCCACCGCCACTTGATGCGGATGAGGAAAATGAAGCCATAAATAATCTGGATGGGGAAAATGCGGATAAATACAGGGCACTCTTAATAGAGCATAATCTAAGGCTGGTGGTTTATATAGCGAAAAAATTTGACAACACGGGGGTTGGTGTAGAGGACCTAATATCAATAGGTACGATTGGACTTATAAAAGCAATAAATACATTTAACAGGGACAAAAACATTAAGCTTGCAACATATGCCTCAAGATGTATAGAAAACGAAATACTGATGTATTTAAGGCGAAACAACAAGACAAAGCTTGAGGTTTCAATAGACGAACCCCTAAACGTTGACTGGGACGGAAACGAGCTTCTCTTGTCGGATATTCTTGGTACTGAGGAGGACGTAATATATAAGGACCTTGAAAATGAAGTGGAAAAGACGCAGTTAAAGAGGGCTATATCGAGGCTTGGGGATAGGGAGAGGACAATAATAATGTTAAGGTTTGGCTTGAACAATCCCGATGATTTGGAGATGACACAAAAGGAAGTGGCAGATTACCTTGGGATTTCCCAATCATATATTTCAAGGCTTGAAAAGAAAATTATGAAAAGGCTCAAAAAGGAAATGGCGAGCTAAGGTATTTACATCCTTTATACATATGTTTTGACTATAACGGTCCATAAACATAGATTATAGGAGGATATTATAAGCATGGCACTGGGAAAAGTAGAGATATGTGGTGTAAATACGTCAAAGCTGCCAATTTTGAAAAATGAAGAAAAACAAGCGTTGTTTGAGAGGATAGAGCAGGGTGATTTAGAGGCAAGGGAACAGTATATAAGGGGAAATTTAAGGCTGGTGCTTAGCGTGATTAAGCGTTTTTCACAGTCGAATGAAAATGTTGATGACCTGTTCCAAATAGGCTGTATAGGGCTTATAAAGGCGATAGACAATTTTGATTCCAGCCTGGACGTGAAATTCAGTACCTATGCGGTGCCAATGATAATAGGCGAAATAAGGAGGTTTCTTAGGGATACGAGCAATCCCATAAGGGTGAGCCGTTCCCTTAAGGATACTGCATACAAGGCTATTTATGCAAAGGAGAACCTTACGAAGAAAAATTTAAGGGAACCTACAATTATGGAAATTTCGCAGGAGATAGGAATAGCAAAGGAAGATATAGTTTATGCGCTGGATGCAATTCAAAATCCGGTAAGCCTGTATGAACCGGTATATACAGAGGGGGGAGACACCCTTTATGTAATGGACCAGATTAGTGATAAAAAATGCAGGGAGGAGGTATGGGTTGAAAATATATCCCTTAATGAGGCGATGAAAAAGCTTGATGACAGGGAAAAGGAAATAATCACACTCAGATTTTTTCAGGGAAAAACACAAATGGAGGTAGCGGAATTTATAGGTATATCCCAGGCACAGGTATCGAGACTTGAAAAAAACGCCCTTAAGGTTATGAAAAAATATCTGACATATTAAATTTTTGTAAAAAAATAATATGACAGACAATATATACTATTGACTAACAATAAAAGATGACATAAAATAAAGTTATATGTAGTCAAGTAAACAGGTGGAGGATATTACTTATGGACAAAGAAATAAGAGACAAATCAAAGGCGCGCTTCGGCGTAAAGTGGTTGATAATTTCCATTGCATCAGTGCCGCTCTTGGCAGCATGCATTATCATCACATTTTTCTCGGCGTGGACATTGGATAGTGGGTTGCAAAAAGAAGTACTGACAGGACTTAAAAATGCGGCAATGGGTGCTAAGCTTTCATTAGACAGTATGTCATCCGCTGACTTGAGGCTTAGCGGTGAAGACCTATATAAGGGAACTTATAATATAACCAATAATATGGAAGCTTTTGATGAGTATGCATTGGAAAACGAGGTAGAGATTACGTTTTTCTATGAGGATACCAGGCGAGCAACGACAATTAAGAATGAAAATGGAGAGAGAATTGTCGGTACTGTTGCCAGTTCAAAGGTGGTAAGCGAGGTTATTAACCAGGGACAGGAGTATACGTCCACAGATGTCAGTGTCAATGATGAACATTACTACGGATATTATATGCCGATTAAAAACCATGACGGTACAGTAGTGGGTATGATTTTTGCAGGAAAGCCCAAGCAGGATGTAAGGGAGTTTATACGTGTAAGGATTACGTTTATAATAGTTCTGACGGTAATCATATATATAATCTGCGTATTGGTTGCAGTTATAGTTACAAAGAAAAAGTTCCTGTATAATCTTGATAAGCTTTCAGTTGTTGCACGTAGAATGGCAGAGGGCGATATCGACCAGAAGATAGAGCGTGAAAGCAATGATGAGTTTGGAGACCTTACCGAGGATTTCTCAAAGATGATTGCCAATATCCATGAACAGGCAGTTGTCGCAGAGAAGGTGGCAGAGGGCGATTTGACAATTTCATATAACCCTGCCGGAGAAAAGGATGTCATGGGTAAGGCGTTGAAAAAGATGGTGCATGACAACAACAAAAACCTTTCGGTTATACGTGATGCGGCTGCAAGAATGGCTTCAGGCGCAAATGAGGTTGCAAGTGCCAGCAATTCGCTTGCACAGGGAACAACCCAGCAGGCAAGCGCAATAGAGGAAATTACAGCTTCAATAGAGGAAATTGCCAATGGAGCTAAGATTAACGCTGATGATGCCAATAAGGCAAACGAGCTTGTACAGAGTACAAAGGACGGCGCAATCAGGGGAAATGAGCAGATGAAGAACATGATTGATGCAATGCAGGATATCAATGAGTCATCTGAGAACATATCAAAGATTATGAAGGTCATAGATGATATTGCATTCCAGACAAACATCCTGGCTCTCAATGCATCAGTGGAGGCTGCAAGGGCAGGAATACATGGCAAAGGATTTGCAGTTGTGGCTGATGAGGTCAGAAACCTTGCAAGTAAGTCTGCGGAGGCTGCAAAGGATTCGGCTGAGATGATAGAGGATTCAATTAAGAAAGTGGAAGTAGGTTCAAAACTTGCAGTTGAGACGGCACAGGCACTTGAGGAAATATTGAATTCAGTTGAAAACATAGCTGTAATAGTCAGCAATATTGCGGAGGCATCTGCAAACCAGGCAAGTTCGGTTGGACAGGTTAACGCTGGAATTACACAGATAGCCGATGTCGTACAGACAAATTCGGCAACGTCAGAGCAGTGTGCTGCTGCCAGCGCAGAGCTTTCAAGCCTTGCAGGACAGCTTCAACATGCAGTAAGCAAGTATAAGCTTATGGCGGTACGTAACCGTAGAAATGATTATGAACGTGACGAGGATGAAGAAGAACAGGTTGAAGAAGAATTTGTTGATAATGAAAGCATTATTTCCCTTGAATCTGACTTCGGAAAATATTAAAATATAAAGAGAAAATGTTACCCCGGCATTTTATGTCGGGGTAATTTGCAAGGGAGATATCAGTTGAGGGTTTATGCATCAAAAATCTATGAAAGAGATGATGATTTCATGGATGGGGTACAAGGCAGACTGGATTATGACAGACGGCAAAAATGCAGCAGGCTGAAAAATAAAGAAGAAAGGCTTAGAAGTATATATGCTGGACTGTTGCTCAATTATGCGTTTACTGATGCGGGATATAATGGAGAAGCGTGGAAGGACATAAGGCTTGGTAGGGGAGAATTTGGAAAGCCATATATTGAGGGGTATGAGAATTTTAATTATTCCCTTTCACATTCTGGAGAGTACGTGGTGTGTGCTGTTGACAGCGAGGAGATAGGAACGGACATACAACAGATGCGCCCGTGGAAAGCTGGAATAGCCAAAAGATTTTTTAACAGTGATGAGTATGAGCGGATTTTGGCGTATTCTGATGATGAATGTGATATAAAAACACGAGAATTTTACAGTATGTGGACTGTAAAGGAAAGTGCTGTAAAATTAAGCGGAAGGGGAATAGGGGCAGGTATAGACCATCTCGTAACGGCTAGGGACTATAAGACCGTTAAAGACATCAGACTTAATGAATGTCTTCACACAAGGCTGTATGATGAAATCAGTGGATACATGGTATGTGTATGTAGTCATAACAATACGTTTCCTGAAAAAGTAGAAATGATTAAATTATGATTTGTGTAGAACACAGAAGCGGAGGTTTGTATGTTAAAAGAAAATGGTAAAAATAGTGTAAAAAAAGGCGAGTTGATATACGACAGGACGGAAAGTGTCAGCCAGATAGGAATAGTGCTTTCGGGCAAGGTGCTCATGCAGGAGGAATGTATGAAGATTTTGCTCCCGCAAGGCTCATATCTGGCATTGAATGTGATTGATGATGAATGTTACAAGGCTACATATACGGCTGTTGAGGATTCGGTTATATATGCGATACCTGTAAACGGGTCAGCATCAATAAAAAACATAATAAGTAAAAATGCCGATTACAGGGCTATAATGATTACCTCGCAGTTTAGAATGGCTATGGAGATGCACAGGTTAAAGACAAGCTTAAGCGAGAGGGCGCAGAGGTTATATTCCTTTACAGAAAATGCCTATGATGAATATAAGACAATATGCAATGAAAATTCGGTTGCGCCGTTGGGAATGGATGAGTTGGAGGAGCTTACCCCATATGAGGGCGAGGAATACATAAATGAGTACAGGTATGTATATTATGATGAGGCATCTAAAATTCCATTGAGTGCAAATAAAGCGTATTTCTCACACAGCATTGAAATGGCACACTTCCAAGTAAATGAGATAATTGAATTTGTAAGGATTATGAGGGAGGACTGTATCGGGATTACTGAATATATCAAATCCCTTATCAGTGTAATATGCCAAAGACCAAATAAAAATCTATACGAGTTAATATGCCAGAAAGCAAGGGAAATACAAAAAAACGGTGAGCTTCCCATAAGTATTATAGTCCTCATAAACGGAATAGTCGATGAGGCTGAGTTACAGTATAAGGAGCTTAACAGTCAGTGCGAAAACCTGCCGGAATTAAATACAGAGCATCTTAAAAACCTGATGAACGGTATCTCCGGTAAAAAGGTTCCCGTGGTTAAGGAAAAGTCAGCGGAAGAAAAGCAGGATCAGATAAAGAGGGATATGGAGTCGCTTAAAAATTCAATGTCGCAGATAATCAGGTTTGGAAATATAAGCGATGAGGATGCTGAAAAGCTTACTACCAATATTAACTACCTTGTCAATGCCGAGGACAGGCTTTCTATTGATGATGACATAAAGAAGGCAAAGAAGATTATTACGCCGATTGTATTTAAACTGTATCTTTCGTGCTACCGCAGGATAAAGGAGGGGCTGATTGCGGCACCAAAGGCGGTGGAGCTGTTTATGAATTTCGGAATGCTTGATGAAAGGCTTTTGGATACGGAGCAATTGGAATTTTTGTGCGGTGTGGAGCCTGAAATAAATGAGGGACCATGCAAGGTTGTCACAATGATGGAATGGCTTGATATGATATATGAAGGCACCAGGGAGCCGTCTAAGAGCGAGCTTGATGAGGATTACAGCGACCACCTGCGCACCCTTAAAAAGCAGGCAGAGATTACCGACAAAGAGCTTCAGATTTTGTTAAAGGATATGGATAAGCGTGTTGAGTATGAGGTGCTGAATATGCAGATGAGCAATTCACGTACTGTATACGGTCAGCCGTCATCATATATGCCCGTCTTGTACAAAGAGGCGATATTCGGATATTTGGATAGTATACTTGTCACAAAGGCTAAAATCAATGAGAGCGTAAAGAAATTGTTAAAGACGGATTATTCGGCATTCTACAGGGATGTAATTTACTCCAACACTGACATTAAGATTACAAATGAGACAGTGGTAAAGAATGTATATCCTGATATCATACTTATGCCGCTGTTTGGAACAAATGCCTCAATGTGGCAGGAGATAGGAAGCAAGGATAAGAAAACACCGGGACGTTTCTGCTTCCCTATAATGACCAGCACCAATATAGATGAGCTTATGGTCAAGCTGTTTGGGCGTTTCCGTTGGGAGCTTTGCCGTTGTATACAGGGTATGGCATGGAATGATGTAAAGATAAAATCGCTGACCTCCGAGTATATGGACTACCTCCAGTTTTATAAGAAAAACAGGGATTTGTCAGAGGAGGCAAAGGATAAGATAAAGCTTCAAATCCAAAAGTCCAGAAACAATACAAGGGAGGCATTCCTTATAGATTATGAAATATGGATTAAAAACGAGGCAAACGGCTCAATGAAGCTCAATAAGGTTGCAAGGGAAATAATGGCGACATATTGCCCGTTTGAAAAGGAGCTAAGGACAAAGCTTAATACTCAAAAGCCATATGAGGTGGCACAGGCAAGGCATACGAGAACCTGCCTTAAGAAAAAGCAGGAGCTTGACCTTAAAATCAGGGCAATACAGAAGATAACAAGTGATATTCCGGATGAAATTATGGATACATACAAGTTTTACGGAGAAATGTAGGGGATAGAAATATGAATTTAATAGCCGCAGTTGACAATAATTGGGCGATAGGGTATAAAAACAGTCTGCTTGTGAAAATACCAAACGACCAAAAACAGTTTGGGGAGATGACGGAGGGAAAGGTTATAGTCATGGGACGAAAGACCCTTGAAACATTTCCGCAAAAGCAGCCCCTTAAAAACAGGGTAAACATTATACTGACGAGGGATAAGGGCTTCACCCAAAAGGATGCGGTGGTTCTCCATTCGATTGACGAGCTTATGGAGGAGCTTAAAAAATACAAGGATGATGATGTATATGTGATTGGAGGCGAGAGCATATATGAACAGCTCATGCCGTACTGCAATACAGCCCATATTACAAAGATTGATTACGAATACCAGGCGGATGCATATCTACAGAATTTGGATAAGTCAGACGATTGGAGGCTTGTGGCAGAGAGCGATGAGCAAACATATTTTAATTTGGAATATTATTTTCTGAAATATGAAAAAGTCTCCATAACAGATTGACTTTTAATCTCGCTAGTATCATAATTGTTAATAGTTGAGTATATTGACGACAAAAAGATGAAAGGGAGAACCTCAATATGGAAAAGAAAGATTTGGATTGGTCGGGTTTGGGCTTTGGCTACAGACAGACTGACAAAAGGTACGTTACTAATTTTAAAAATGGAGCTTGGGATGACGGTGTAATCACGGAGGATGCTACTATTGTACTTAATGAATGTGCCGGCGTTCTACAGTATGCCCAGACATGCTTTGAGGGATTAAAGGCATATACCACACAGGACGGTAAAACAGTCGTATTTAGACCGGATTTGAATGAACAGCGTATGCACGATAGTTGTCTTAGACTTGAAATGCCCCCGCTTCCAGAGGGACGTTTTGTTGATGCTGTAAAGCAGGTTGTAAAGGCAAATGAGGCTTATGTACCTCCTTACGGTTCAGGAGCCACACTTTACCTTAGACCATATATGTTTGGTACTAACCCTGTTATCGGTGTTAAGCCGGCAGAGGAATACCAGTTTAGAATTTTTGCAACACCTGTAGGTCCTTATTTCAAGGGCGGTGCAAAGCCACTTACAATAAGAGTCAGCGAG